>JANODF010000830.1:0-13667 GCA_031412555.1 Archangium sp.
CCTGGGGCCGTCCGGCCCCGCCACGCCGCTCGGGCTCGCGCGGGTGGTGGGCCTGCTCGTCTGAGACCGACCCCCCGACGCTACCGACGTGGCTCCCTCTCCCCGTGGGGGTGTGGGTGGGGGTGTGGGGCCGTGACGAGCACTGCTGCTCACGTCAGCTCGACCGTGGCTCGAAGTTCAACTTGGTCTTCACCTCTTCATCACTCAACTCCCGGTACGCCCCGACCGGCACGTCGAGCTCGAGGTCACCCACCGCCTCCCGATGCAGCTCGAGCGTCGGCAAGCCGACCACGTTGAGCATGCGCTTGACCTGATGAAACTTGCCCTCGGTGAGCACCAGCTCCACCGCATCTTCCCCACGCGGTCTGGCCTTGGCAGGCCGCACCGTCTCACCGTCATCCAACTTCACCCCGCGCCGAAGCGGCTCGAGCTTCGCGTCGATCACCTTCGCGCCGACCTTGGCCACATACCGCTTGGGTAGATGCGTCTCGGGCGCCGTGGCATGCCCCACGAACTTCTCGTCGTTGGTGAAGAGCAACAACCCGGTGGTGTCGAAATCCAACCGGCCCACCGCGTGCCAGCCGTACCCCAGCATGTCGGCCGGGAGCACCGTGCGCAGCGCATCGAACACCGTGGGTCGGCCCTGGCGATCCGTGCCGTGCGTCAAGGTGCCGGTCGGCTTGTGAAACTGCAGCACGCGCGTGCGCCACTTGAGCGACACCGGCTGCCCATCGAGCAAGGCCTTCGAGTCTGCATGCACGGGCGCCATCGGCTCGGTCTCAGCGCGCCCATCGAGGCGCACCCGGCCCGCGCGAATCGCGTCTTCGGCTTCTTTCACCGGCAACACGCCCGCACGCGCGAGCGCACGGGAGAGCCAGTCGCCACTGAGCCCCGTCGCTCGGACACGGGCCGCTTCCAACCACTTCGGAGCTTTCTTCGGGGGCGGCATGGTTCCACTCCTACCTCAGCGGAACGAAGTATGGTCCCGCCCGTTCCAATGCACGCACCGAAGCTCGCGCGGTACGAGGTACTGGGCCGGCTCGCCACCGGGGGCATGGCCGAGGTGTGGCTCGCGCGCAGCCTGGGCATGGCGGGGTTCGAGAAGCTGGTGGTGCTCAAGACCATCCTGCCCACGCTCGCGCAGAGCCCTCAGTTCGTGGCGATGTTCGTCAACGAAGGGCGGCTGGCGGCGATGTTGAGCCACCCGAACTGCGTGCAGATCTTCGACCTCGGCCAGGAGGGTGACTGGCTCTACATCGCGATGGAGTACCTCGAGGGCTTCTCGCTCGCGCGCGTGCTCAAGCGAGCGAAGATGAAGGGCGTCGCCTTGAGTGAACGCATCGTGGCGCGCATCATCATGGATGCGGCCAGCGGCCTCGACTACTCGCACCGCCTGAAGGATCGCGAAGGCCGCGAGCTGGGCATCGTTCATCGCGACGTCTCGCCCGACAACCTGCTGGTGGGCTTCTCGGGGCAGGTGAAGCTGGTCGACTTCGGCATCGCCAAGGCGGCCACCCCGGCGTTGATCGCCGCGGCCACCACCGCGGGCACCGTGAAAGGCAAACACGGCTACATCGCGCCGGAATACCTGCTCGGCCAGCCGCTCGACGGGCGGGCCGACGTGTTCGCGCTGGGCGTGGTGCTCTACCGCGCGCTCACCGGAAAGCGGCCGTTCCAGGGGGAGACCGAGGCGGCGATCTCCATGGCGGTGGTGAGCGATCCACCGCGGCCACCGCTCGAGGTGATGCCTTCGCTCAACCCCGCGCTCGCGGCGGTGGCGTTGATGGCGCTCGAGAAGGAGCCTTCGAATCGGTTCGAGTCGGCGCGCGCGATGCGGCAGGCCATCGAGGTGGCGGTGGTGCACGCCGCGGAGAACGAAGAGGTCGCGGAGTTGATGAACGAGCTGTGGCCTGAGGGTGACGAAGAGCGGGTCGCGCTGCACAGCTTGTCGTCGGGCATGAGCGAAGAGAGCAGCAGCCCGGCGCTGCGCTCGGTGGTGTCGGGCACGTACCCTTCGATGGTCTCGCCGAACGTGGATCAGCGCACCAAGGTGATCGCGCCCCCGCCGGGTGTCCTGCTGCCTCCGCCCTCGTTCGATTCGGTGGAGCAGCCTGCGACCAGCCGGAAGTGGCGGGTGATGTTGGCCGTGATCGCGGTGGCGCTGCTTGCGGGGCTGGGGGTGTTCTTGAAAGATCGCCGGATGCCGGTTCCGGTGGAGCGATCGCTTCAGCGGTAGTGGCCCCCACCCCTGGCGTGGAACGTCAAGAAGGGCGCCTGCCGCGTCGACTTCTGGGGGGATCGCGTCCAGCTCACCCAGGCTGAGACGACCGACTACCCCACCAAGGTCGCCGCGCTCATCAACGAATATGGTGTTCTCCAGGGGAAGGCAGCAGGGCCACGATCCATCCGAAGCACGTCGCGCGCAGGCCCCTCGCTGGCGTTCAATGAACTACTTCTTCTTCGGTGCGGCGACGACGGCCTTGGTGGGGCCGAGCACCAGTTCGTCATCGAGCAGCCGCACCATGTCGTCGAGCTTCGCGCGGTAGGTCGGGTACTCCGCCGCCGACAACCGCTCGCACGTGGTGCGCCAGGTCTGCTTGCTCTTCACCACCCGGCCCACCTGCGACACCTCACGCGTGAGCGACAGGCACGGCAGGCTCACCGTTCCACCGCCGGGCAGCTTCTTCGCTTCGAAACCTTCCGGCAGCGTCAGCTCGAGCTGCATCTGCTGCTGCGTGGGCGTGCCCAGCAGCAACGGGTGATTGCGCGTGGCCAGGGCGAAGGTGTTCCGCGGGTTCGCGTCGGACGGCAGCTTGAGGCGCAGCGTGTCGCCTTCGGTGCGCGCGAACGTACCGGCCGCGACCTCCATGCGAATGGCCGCGGGCACGCGCAGCGAATCGACTTCGATCGCCCGAACATCCGACGTGGTCGCGTTGGGCAAGTACGCCGAGGCGATGCGCTGAGCGACCTGGGTGAAGATGGCCTGGTTCTTCGCGGTGCGGCGCACCAGTGAACCCGAGCGGCCCACGGCCTCCAGCGTCAACGTGCCCTTCGCGCCACCCTTGGGATCGATCTCCAGCGCGACCGTGGTGGTCTCGCGGTTCGCTTCAGGCCCCTGGTAGGGGATCTCGCGCCAGGTGTGCATGTTGGTCCTGGGGTCGAACACCAACGACTGGGTGCCCACGTCGTCACTGCGCACCGACGCGACGTCGAGCAGCTCGGCGGTGGGGTCGAAGAAGCGCGCCGCCACGCCCGGCTGCTCCGGCACGTAGACGATGGCGTGATTGAACTGCTGCATCGGCACGTCTTGCCGCACCGGGCCCGCGTCACGCGTGCGCACCAGCGCGAAGTGCGCCTCGAGGCCGAGCTTGCGCGCGAGCTCGATGAACAACACCGCCTTGTCCTTGCAGTCGCCGTAACGCCGCTCGAGGGTCATCGAAGCCGGGTGCGGCTTCACGCCAGCGATGAAGCTCTCGTAGTCCTGCTGGTAGCGGATCTCCTCCATCACGAAGGTGTGGATGCGCTCGAGCCGCTCGGTGGGCTCGGGGTTTCCTTTGCCCAGGCCGCGCGCGATGACTTCGAGCTCCGGGCTGTCACGGAAGACGCCCTCGAGGAGCGCCTGCTCCCACGACAACCACGTCTTCCAATCAGGCACGGTGGAGAGATGGATGTTGATCGCCAGCTCGCCCACGGTGGGCATCGACGGCTCGCTCACCAGCGGCGTGGTGTTCCGGGTGGTCCAGGTGAAGCGCAGCAGCTCGCCGCGTTTCTCCTGTTTGTGCTCGGCCTGGCCGACCTTGTACTCGTGCAGCTTCGCGGTGAGCGGCGCCCAGAGAATGAGGGTCGACTCTTCGCGTTGATCACCCACGCCCTGGAAGCTCCAGGTCTCGTTGTAATAGCGGGCGAGGTAGCCCTTGGGCGGCGTGTCGAGGCGGTACTGCAGCACCAGGGTCGAGCCCGGCTGCATGCCGCGGAAGAAGATCTGCCGGTTGCGCTCGCTGCTCGCCTCGCTGCGCTGACCCTTCTCATCGACGGCGTACGCGTGCAGCAGGCGGAGCCGGCCACCACCCACGCCCTGGCGGATGATGCGATCGCGGCCTTGCGAGTTCCACGCGTGAATCACCACGCTCACCACGTTCGAGGTGCTGCCGTCGGTGTTGAGCAGGGTGACTTCGTGGTCGAGCAGGTACGCCACGTCGGCGCCCGGCAGCTGCTTCAACTTCGTGCGCTCCTTCACCAGCGCCTCGAGCCGCGCCTCGTCGGGCATGTCGTTCATCCACTCGCCGCGGGTCTCAGGCGAGAGGAACTCGATGCGATTGGCGAGCGCTTCGTTTTCCGGGTTCAGCTCGATCGAGCGTTTCCACAGATTCACTGCACCAATGGTGTCTCCCCGTTCGTACGCGAGCTCACCGCGCTTCGACTTCGGCACGGAGGCTTCGGGTGAAAGCGCGTCGGCCTTGAACAAGGCGGCTTCGGACGCCTTCAAGTCACCCAGCCGGCGGTGCGTCTCGGCGAGCGCGAGCCAGGCGGAGTAGTCGGTGGGCCACGACTCCAGCCGCGCTTCCTGGTGCTTCTTCGCTTCTTTGTAGTCGGCGGCCTC
Organism: Archangium sp.; assembly: GCA_031412555.1. Classification (GTDB taxonomy): domain Bacteria; phylum Myxococcota; class Myxococcia; order Myxococcales; family Myxococcaceae; genus Archangium_A. Next base: position 4,601 of record JANODF010000830.1, read on the forward strand.
GAAGGCGAGGTCGGCTTCGCGGCGCAACGCTTCGGGGTGGTACGGCAGCTCCGACAACACGTTGTCGACCAGCGCGACGGCTTCGTCCCGTTTGCCGGAGCGGCTCAGCGCGCGGCTCAGCTCCAAGTCTTCTTCGGGCGTGCTGCCGAACTTCTCCGCGCGCGCCTTCAAGGTGCGCACCTCGTCTTCGGTCCACCCTTCGCCACGCCAGACGTCGGCCAGCAGGTCCCACGTCTCGCGCAATTGCGGCGCGTCTTTCTGCAGCTGGAGCAGACGCACGCGCGCCTTCTGCTTGAGGCCCTGCTGCTGGTGAAAACGGGCCTGACGCAGACGGGTGAAGGGCAGCTCGGCGCCGACCTCTGCATCGAGCGCGGCGAGGAGATCCGCGGTGCGGCCGCGCTCCTGGTTGTACCAGAGGGCATCGACCACCCACGAACGCAGCACCAACGAGCGGGGCAGCTTCACCACCGCTGCATCGGCGAAGCGAACCGTCGTCGCGCCACCCGCGCTCAGGTGCGCCCAACCCACCAGGTGCGCCAGCTGCCGCGCAGGCATCGCACCCAGCGTCGACACCCGCCAGGCCAGCATCTCGTCGAGCTCACGCTTGAAGACGGGGCCGTCGAACGGCGTGACGCGCACGGCGAGGTGCCACGAGCCTTCGCGGTGGGCCTGTTTGATCAGAATGGTGTGCGGCCCCTTCTTCAGGTTCACCGGGAGCAGCAGGTGATCAGGCACGCTGCGCTCCAGCTGAGCTGCGGCGAAGACGAGCTTGCCGTCGACCCACACCTTGAGCGGATCCGTCGAGGTGACCTTGATCGCCTGCACGCCATCGGCGTCGACGGTGAAGGTGCCTTGCGCGAACGCAGCCGACCAACGCGTGGGCGTCATCAACATCAAAAGGTCGTAGCGCCCGCGGGGATCTTTCGGCACGTCACGGCGCCAGGTGAGCTTGCCCGCGCGGCCTTCGTACGTTTCATCGAGCCCGGGGCGCTGCTCGGGCGCGAACTCGAGATCGAAGCCCTTGCCCTGGTCGTTGTCCCACGTGCCGGCGAGCGCGAGGTCGACCTGGCCGGGGATGCTGGCGATGGCCGCGTCGCGATCGGCGAACTCGCCCTCTGCGTTGAGCAGGAGCGAGAGATGCGACGAGGCCAGCGCGCGCACGTCGGCGTTCGGGTGCGAGGCGGACAACGAGCGGTACAGCTCGCGCACGATGGCGCGCTCTGCCCAGGTGAACTCGAGCGTGGCGAGCACGTGCAGGTGGTACATCGCCGCGTCGCCGCCGGTGTCGGAGAGCACGGCGACCAGGTGTTTGATCACATCGGCGTCACGCGCCTCGAGCTGAGCCAGGCGCGCCGCGAGCTCATGATGCAGCGCGGTGTCGGGACCGGCGGCCTTCGCGTCGGCGAGCGCAGCGCGGAGCTGGTCAGGCGTCTGTGCCCGGTAGAACGCTTCGGCGGCCGCAGCGAGCTTCGCTTCGTCCTTCGGGGTGGCACGGCTGAGGGTCGGCGCGAGGGTGGCGCAGCCCGCAAGCAGCAGGGCGGCGAAAGCCAGGGTGAGGGTGCGCATGGGTGGCACAGTTATATGCACCCCTCACGGTTTTGGCAGAAGCTTGTCTCCCTCTCCCTGCGAGAGCGGGGAGAGGGGCGGGGTGAGGGGCCGGTCGAGCAGCCTCTGCATCAAGGCAGGTTTTGTTCTCGATGCTGTTGTGGTCAGTCCCTCTTTCACCGCGAGTCGAAGCCCGTCATGAATGAACTTCCTTCACTCGCGCGGCGCCTCGAAGGCGCGCAGGCCCAGTTCAACGAGCGGCTGAATCAATCAGCGGGCGGGCGCAGCTTGCCCGTCGGTGGTGGCTACGCGCACTTTCGGGGGCCCGCGCATCCACTCAATCAGGCGCTGGGCCTGACCGCGCCCATCAGCGAGGCCGAGCTGGAGGCCGTCGAGCAGTTCCTCGGAACACCCACCGTGCTCGAGCTGAGTCCCGGGGCAGACCCGGCACTCTGGCCGCTGCTCGCCCGGCGCGGCTATCGAGTGCATCAGTTTCAGCAGCTGTGGGTGCGGCAACTCACGGAGCAACCCGAAGGGGTCGCCGCGGACGTACGCGTGGTTCGCATGGAGGAAACCGGGCTCTACAACCGGCTCGTCGGCGCGGGCTTCATGGAGCAGCAAGACTGGCGAACGTTCGAGCCGCCCTTCAGCACGCCGCTCGAGGTGCCGGGCACGTTCGGCTTCATCGTCTCGGTGGGAGATGAGCCGGCGGGCGGCGGGATGCTGGGCGTGGTCGACGGCGTCGCGCTGCTGGCGGGTGACTCGGTGCTGCCTCAGTTCAGGGGCCGCGGGCTGCAGAGGCGCTTGATTCAGGCGCGCCTGCGCACCGCGTTCGAGCTGGGGTGTGACGTGGCGTGTGCCGGCACCGCGCCTTCGACGGCCAGCCAGCGCAGCTACGAGGCGTGCGGCTTTCGCGCGGCGTACCCGAAGCTCGAGCTGGCCCGCGGTTGATCAGGCGGGCAGGCCCAGACGCGCCACCGAGATGTCATCGAGCCAGCCCAGCGCATGCGCCTCGGTCGAGAAGAAGCGGGTGCTCTCCACCGCTCCGGAGATGCGAATGACGAACGAGAGCATCACCCTCAGCGGAGCGTTGGTCACCACGATGGCCACGGGCTTGGTGCCCTGCCCGGTGCTGGTCTTGCCCGCGGTCAGTGCCTGCCGCGCTTCGGAAGAAAACGAAGCGCCCGACTCGACCAGCCCGAGGATGGGCAGATCAGGCCACTTGCCATCGGGCGAGATGGCTTCGTTGAGCTTCACCGCATCGGCCGCGTTCACTTCACCGGTGGAGACCGTGCGCAGGTAGAAATGGCCGCTGCGGGTCTGGGCCGGAACGAGACTGATGGGCATCACGCGCTCCTTTTTCGTTTGTCGCCGAGATCTTCGAAGACCACCTTCAACGCGTCTGAGAGCCTGCGCAGCGTGCGGATGCGGGAGGTGTCGATGCCCAGCTGAGCGATGGTCTGCGCGATGGCGGGGCTGATGCCGGTCAGAAAACACTGCGCACCGACCAGGCGAACCGCTTCCGACATGCGAATGAAGCTGTCGGCGGTGCGGGTGTCGACCACCGAGACGCCGGTGATGTCGATGATCACGTACTCCGCTTGATCCTCGCTCACCCGGGTCAGCAGCTGATCCATCATCTCTGCGCCACGCACCGTGTCGACCATGCCGATGATGGGCAGGGTGAGCACGCCGTCCCACACCGAGATGATCGGCGTCGACAGTTCACGCAGCGCCATCGCCGCGCGGTCGGCGATCTCCACGTTCTTGGCTTCGATCTCCGCCACGTACCGGGAGCGCGCAACCTCGGCCCGCTCGAGATCCTCCATCACCACGTTCATGCCCATCTCGATCTCGAGGAACGCATCTTCGGGCGCGTCGTCGGGCACGGAGACGCGGTGCTGGTATTCCTTGCAGGCGGCCCTGGCCATCACGTCGACCACCTGCTCGATGCGCTCTTTGGTGATGCTCATGAGTGTCCCTTTCGAAGTCTGCGATGGCCGGTGATGCGGGTGCCCTTGCCGGGCGTGGTGTCGATGTTCAGCTCGTCGAGCAGGGCGCGGGTGCCGATGATTCCGCGGCCCAGACCCGTGCGAGAGCGGTACTCACCGCGAAGAATCTCGTCGAGGTTGTGGATGCCGGGCCCGTCGTCGACGGCGCTCACATCGAAACGCCAGTGCGTGTTTTCGTCCGACAGCCGCAACGTCAGCGTGCCCTGCTTCGCGTACATGTAGATGTTGCGCGCGAGCTCGGAGGAGGCGGTGGCCAGGCGTACGCAGCCGGTGGTGTCGAAGAAGCCGCGGCACAACGCCTGCGTCGCGCGCTGCACCACCAGCACGTCGTGATCGCTGTTGACCGTGAAGCGTTTCTCCGAGGGTTTCGCCGCGGAGCCGCGGGTGACCACGTCGCGCAGCAGCTCGGCGGGGAAGGGGCGCGATGGCGTGGCGAAGAGCCGGCCGCTGGTCTCCAGGTGCAACATCACGTCGCGCACCTCGACCACGTCGAGGCTGCCGGTGGGCTGGTGCACCGCCGAGGGCAAGGTGCGAAAGACGCTGCGCGCGGCGGCCAGACCCAGCGCGTCCGTCATCATCGGCTCGATGGCTTCGAGGATCGTGAGCATGCGTCACTCCACCGCCACGATGCGCAGGTTCAGCTTCTCCAGCGCGCGCTCGAGGGTCAGCGCAGTCTCCACGTCGCGCAGGTCGACGCCGAGCTCCACCAGGGTGATGGCCACCGTGGGCCGCACGCCGACCAGCACCGCGCTCACGCCGAACTGCCGCGCGATGCGGGCGGTCTCACCGAGGACCTTCGCGGCGAAGCTGTCGATGAGGCTCAGCGCTGAGACGTCGAGCACCAGGCCACGCACGCCCACGCTCTGGGAGAGGCGCTGGCTGACGGTGTCCTGAAGGAACCGGGCCTGCGAGTCGGTCAGCTCCGAAGGGACGCTGACGAACACACAATGGCCCAGCCGCAGCAGCGGAATGAAACTCTCGACGGCGGACATGTGACCTCGACGTGGGGAGACAGCGCGATTCTGATCAGCGACTGCGCGCGACCCCTAAGCACGTGCCGTGCCCACGCGCAGGTGCCCGGGAAAACGGGTTTCACTGGCGTTTGAAACAGCGCGATTTCAGTTCTGCAAAGTGCAGCGCTGAAAACGACTCACATCTGAACCGCCCCCGGCGAAACCTGCCCACCCGAAGAGGCGATCGTTATGCTGCCGCCCCGATGAACGACGAACGTCCCGGTGGACTCCTGGCGTGGCAGTACCGGCACTACCCCGAGTTCCACGGCCATCGTGGCAACCTGCTGCTCCATGTGCTCACCGTGCCCGTGTTCCAGCTCGGCACCGTGCTCCTGCTCAGCGGGCCCTTCTGGGGCGCAGGGTGGTTCTCGCTGGCGGGCCTGGGTGCGATGGCCGGAGCGATGGTGACCCAGGGCCGCGGGCACGCCCGGGAGAAAAATCCACCCGTACCGTTTCGGGGGCCACTCGACGTCGCCGCCCGCATCTTCGCGGAGCAATGGCTCGCTTTTCCCCGCTTCGTGCTGTCGGGCGGGTTGGCGCGCGCATGGAGGGGTGAAGCGTGAGAGTCGTCGGGCTGGTGCTGTTGTCGCTGCTGGTGTCGGGTTGCCGTCACCGTTTTCCGCTGCCGTACACCACCGCGCAGTTGAGGGCCGACTCGTCGCGCTGGCCCGGCGAAGGGCTGGTGCACTACCTGGGGCAACAGAACGCCGACGTCTCGGTGTGCACCCTGGCCGCGCCGAACACGCTGCAACGCACCGACGAGGAGTTGGTCGAGCCGTTCGTCACTGCGCTCGAAGAGAACACCCTTTCGCCCGAGCGTTGGCAGAGCTGCGCGACGCGGCTGGTACCAGCGCTGTCTTCGGCCGAGCAGGAGTTCGCCTACGGCCGCCTCGCGCGCGTGATTCTCTCGTTGCTCGACGCCGAGAACGCCGCGGCCCGCCTCATCGCGGCGCACGAGGTGTTGGCCACCCGGCCGCAAGGCGCTTCTCCTTCTTTGGAGGCGCTGCTGAAGCGCCTGCTCGAGTGGCCGCGCGAGAAGCTGGCGCCTGCGTTGCCCCCGGTGTTCGACGCGCTGGTGGCCACGCTGGAGCTCGATCACGGTCAGCTCTCGGGCAAGGCGTTGACCGAGGCAGACATCACCAACGCGCAGGATGATCTGTTGTTGGCCCGCATGACGGCGCGGCTGCCGGATGAATCGCTGCGGGCGGCGGCGAAGCGCCAGTTGATCAGGCTGCGCATCGAGCGCTCCGAGTTCCCCGAAGTGAAAGCGCGTGCGGCAGAGGTGGAGGAAGCGTTGATGGCGCAGGGCCGTTGGGTTCAGCCCGCGGCGGCGCTGCAACTGGCGCGGCCCGAGTTGCCCCTGGCCTTGCCGTTTCTCGCGCTGGTGCGCCAGCACGTGGAGCGGCAGGTGGTGACGTTGTTGGTGCCCGGTGAGACCGAAGAGCAGCTGGTGCCGGTGCTCGACTTGAATCCGAGCCTGCGGTTTCCCGTGGGGTGGAGCCGGCCGCTCGCTTTGTGCAGACCCGCGGCGGCGCTGGTGGTCGAGCCGTGCATCGATGCAGGTGACGTCGAGGTGGCCAACCCCATGGTGCGTTTCGACACTGAAGGATTGCTGCGGTTGCCCGAGCGCCTGGAGATGTCGCAGGCGATGGAGCTCGCGCGCGCCGACGAAGGTCTGGTGCTTCCGATTCGTCTTGCAGGCCGGCTGGTGACTTCGCTGCAGGTGCCGCTGCGTTTCGAGGCGCCGGGGTCGATCTCCTTCACGGGCAACACCGGCGAACGCGGGCCCGCGGTCAACGTGGTGGTGGAGCCAGCGGCTTCGGCGTTGTTGTTCTCCGCGGTGAGTGAAGACGGCGAGCGTCGAATGGCCGTGCTGCCTCGCGGCGTGCCGTCGTCGTTCGAGGTGGTCAGCGCCGGCGGCAAGGGTGCGACCGGCATGTCGGGCAATGACGGCTACAACGGCTCTGCGGGCTACACCGGCGCGAGCGCGAGTTGTCCGTCCACGCCGGGGCAGCCGGGTGGCAATGGGGGTGATGGCGGCCGCGGTGGCGATGGCGGGCAGGGCGGCACCGGCGGCGACGGCGGTTTCGTCTCGGTGGTGTTGCAGTGTGGCGGGCCGTGTCACGCGGATGATCAATGGGTGCGCATGGTGATCAAGAGCCGCGGTGGTTCAGGCGGTGATGGTGGTTCGGGTGGGCGTGGGGGGCGGGGAGGTGACGGCGGCAACGGCGGTTCAGGCACCACGTGTTCGGTGAACGGGCGCACGGAGTCGTTGTCGAGTGGCTCTTCGGGTTCACGCGGCAGTGACGGCTCGTCGGGCTCGACGGGATATTCCGGCTCCGACGGGCGGGCGGGGCAGGTTCAGTTTCGAGTGCAGTGAGTCATTCACGGACGGCTGGTGCATGACCGACCCGCCACCCCGAGCAATCGGTGCGCCGGGCACACGACCCCCGTTACGGATCAGGCGTGAAGCCCGAACTCTTCCAGGTCGCACTGCAGGTACCGATCAGCGCCGTGCAGTCGCTCGAAGAAGGGCTGCACGCGCTGCAGTTGGTCCAACCCCCGCTTCGCCGCGTCGAACTGCGCATGAAAGAAGCCGACGACACGCTGCTGGTGCTGCTCGGTTTCGAAGACCGCCGCAGCTTCATTCTGCAGCACACCCGCGTCGGCGCGTTGGGCACGGTGCTCTCGGCGCAACTGCTCGACCTGGAGAGCCTCGACTCCGACGCGCAGGCCGAGTTCGAAGGACGCCGCAAATCGGTGCCCCTGTTGGCCGACGCCGAAGGTGATCTCTCCCCCGTCTTCTCCGAGCTCAAACGCCACGGCCCGGCCGCCCGATTGCGTGTGGCCTTCGAATCCGAAGAGGAGCTCCTGGCTGGCTGGGCGCACCATGTCGCCGAAGGAGCGCTCTGGGTTCCCACCGCGCGGCCCACCGATTCCGAAGTCTTCAGCGTCGTCTTCGCCACGCCGACCGACGAGTACCCCGACTGCCGGGGCACCCGCGTTCACCGCACGCCGCCTCCGGGCAAGGTGGGGCTCTGGCTCGAGCTGCGCGCCTCGCCGTCGCTGGCGAACCTGCTCACCCGCACCGCCCAGGCGCGCCGCGAACCACGTCACGTTCGCATCATGCCGAAGGCCATCGAGCGTTTCGATTCAGACCTCGACGTGCGCATCGACACGCTCAGCGAGCTCGCCGAGCAGTTCCAGAGCGACCTCTCTCACGGTGGCTTGTTCGTGGCGACCGACAGCCCGCCCGCACTGCGCGCGCGCCTGCGCCTTCACCTCACGTTGCCCAACGGAGCCGTGCTCACCCTGCCCGCCGAGGTGGTGCACCGGGTGATGTCAGGCCCGCGCATCGGCGTCGGCTTGCAGTTGCTCGACTTGAAGCCGAACACCTTCGAAGCGATCGAAGCGCTGCTGGCCGAGCCGCCGCGCAAGCCGCGGGTGTTGGTGGTCGATGACGAAGCCATCTGGCGCTCGACGCTGGTGCGGGTGCTGCACTCGCTCGACGTCGACATCACGCTGGCGAAAGATGGGCGCGAAGGGTTGCTCAAGTTGATCGACGGCTACTTCGATCTCGACCTGGTCATCCTCGATCTCCACATGCCGTACCTCGACGGGCGCGGGTTGATCGATCGCGTGCGGCGGCTGGGCGGCGACACGGCGTTCAAGATGTTCCTCTTCTCCGCGACCTCGCGGGAGGAGTTGGCCGCGCTCGGTGAGCCGGGGCTGGCGACCGCGGTGTTCTCCAAGCTCGACCCGCTCGACCTGCTGGCAGCGCAGCTGGCCCGTGAGCTCGGCCGCGAATGGCCTCCCCGCCAACAAGCCGCCTGATTGTCTCCCTCTCCCTTCGGGAGAGGGTCGGGGTGAGGGCCTAACGTCTTCGAGGCGCATTGAAAGGACCCTGTTGCTGAGGCTGGTGAGCCACCTGAGGAGCCGCCGCCTGCAGCGCCTTGATCGACAAACCAATCCTCCGCCGCGCCTCATCCACCTGCAGCACCTTCACGCGCACGCGATCACCCACCTTCACCACCTCCGACGGATCCTTCACGAAGCGGTTCGACAACTCGCTCACGTGAATCAACCCGTCCTGATGAACCCCGATGTCCACGAACGCGCCGAACGCCGCGACGTTGGTGACGATGCCGTTGAGCACCTGGCCGGGCTTCACGTGACTGAGCTCGGTGATGCCGTCATCGAAGCCGACCTCGGTGAACTCCGCGCGGGGATCGCGGCCCGGCTTCTTGAGCTCGAGCACGATGTCCTTGAGCGTCGGCAGGCCGACACCCGCGGCTTCATCGACGTACTTCGTGGGCTCGAGCTTCGAGGCCAATGCCTCGTCGCCCACCAACGCGCCGCGCGCGACGCCGAGATCCTTCGCCATCTTCGTCACCAGGGCGTACCGCTCCGGGTGCACGGCGCTCGCGTCGAGTGGCTCGTCACCACCTCGAATGCGCAAGAACCCCGCGCACTGTTCGAACGCCCGCGCACCCAGCC
>JANODF010000831.1:0-25723 GCA_031412555.1 Archangium sp.
CACGGAGACCTTCACCTCGAACACCCGCTACGGCAACTGCACCGCCTGCGCGATCTTCTACGAGAGCTGCGACCCCATGACCGCGGTCTGCGCGCGCGCCTTCCTGGGCCAGAGCGGCAGCCTCACCATCACCCGCGCCGACCGGGCCAGCGCCGGCCGCCTCGCAGGCTCCGGCATGAACGTGCGCTTCAATCAGTGGGATCTGGCGACCGACACGGCCGACGGCACCGGCTGCATCATCGCCACCACCGTCGGGCCCTTCAACATCGGCTGGAACGCCGACGGCGGCACGATCCCGTAGCCCTCCCTCTCCCTTCGGCAGAGGGTCGGGGTGAGGGGCTACTCCTCGTCCACCACCCTCTTCTTCGGGACCACGAGTCCTGAAGAAAGCCGCTTCAACACCACGTCGCGCTGCCGCTGCTTGTAGCGCTCGTGCGAGTTCTCGCCCTTCTCGTTCTGCACCGCGGTCTTCTCGTCGGCGATCTGGAACTCACAGGTCGCCAGCGTGATGCGGCCCTGGCGCTCCCGATCGTCCTGCTCCGGCGGTGGCAAGAACGCGTCGAGCCGAATGGGCACGTCGGCCACGAAGTTGAGCACCCGGTAGGTCGAGCCCGAGAACGTATTGCCCACCCGCGCCGCCAGCTCGCGCTCCTCGTAGTCGAGGTCGAGGTGCAGCTGCCGCGCGTACTTCTTGAAGTTCGGGTACTGCCGCACCAGGTCCTTGAAACGGATCAACGTGTTCTCGGTCTGCGAGGGCACGATGAAGTTGAAGGGCAGCAGGCGCTGGGTGAGGAAGTAGAGCGTGGGAATGATGTCGTCCCGCTCCTTGACGATGATCCGGAAACGGGTGCGGTCGTAGATGGCCGCGGCCGTCGAGTCTTTCTTCGCGATGAGCTTGGTGATGGTCGACTCGCGCGTCTTGATCGAGTCGGAGAAGTCGACGATCGGCAGCTCCTTCGCCTTCGCTTCATCCATCACCGCCGACACGCGCTCACTGACCAGCCTCGCCATCTCGGCTTCCGGCACCGCGATCTTGAAGAGCAGATCACGCGCCTCGATGTGCTGAATGACGTGCATCGTCTTGAGCACGATGCAGGCGATCTTCCGGTACTTGCGATCGATATGGCCTGACGCCAACAGGAAGAGATCGTGAATCATGTTCGGGTTGGCCACCACGTCGGCCACCCGGTAGTTGAAGGTCATTCGCAGGTACTCGACCGCCTCGGCCAGCACCGTGCGCACCCAGCGATCGTCGTGTTTGCGCGTGGGGTCGATCTGCAACAGCCGCAAGAACCGGTCGACCTCATCCCAGGTCTTGAAGTGCATGCGCCGCCACTCGATCACCGAGCCGCCCCGCAAGATGAGCCGGATGCGCTCGAGCTCTTTGAGGCCCATCTCCTCCACCCGGCGATAGGGAAGATCGGGCAGCAGCGGCGTCTGGGCGGGCACGGTCAAAGCGACTGCGTTTCTCCCACAAAAACGAAAGGCCGACCCCGGGAAAATCCCCGGAGCCGGCCTTCGCTTCACTTCAAACGAACCTGGTTACTTCGAGACCGGACGATCGTCGCGGTACTCGGTGACCGTCATCTTGCCGAGCGCGTCGAAGGCCTTCTGCGCACCCTGGCGCTTGCCGTTGACCCAGAGCTCCTCGCTCTTGATCTTGCCGTCGGCGCCGTACATCACGCGCATGCCGTTGAACTCGCCCTTGAGGAAGCTGGTGGTTCCCGTGAGGTTGCCCGCGGCGTCGTAGAACTTCCAGTTGCCCGTGGCGAAGCTCTCTTCCATCTGACCGACGGCGACCACGTGGCCGGCGTTGTCGAACGAGATCATCGGGCCCGTCATCAGGCGCATGCCCTCGGCAGTGCCCTTGAGGCAGGCGTAGGCGCCGAAGTCAGTCCTCGGGCCACCGATCTGCTTGGTGCCCGCCGGGCACGCCAGCTTGTAACCGACGCCGATCGCCGGGGCCTTCTCCAACGAAGGAACCTGAGCGGGAGCCTGCGCCAGCGCCAACCCTGCCACGGCAGCCTGCATCATCATCATCTTGCGGATCATTGTGTTCTCCTTGAGTCCAAAGTGCGGACAGTGTGTTTAACGAAGCGGCATTTCGCTTCTTCAGATCAGCGCGTCAGGTTGACGCAGTAAGCGTTGCCGTTGGTGAACGAGAAGCCCGCGTTGATGGACGTGGTGCCGGCCGCCGCGCAAAGCGTGAACTTGTAGGAGGCGTTCTTGCCGCCGTTGCTCACCTGGTAGTCCGACCACGCGTTGGTGGCGTTGCCCACCTGCACGCCGCTGATGGGCAGCTTCATGCCCGTCGACGTGTAGTAGAAGAGCGGGGGCGAGTTGACGATCTGGTTGTCGATGAAGTTCGTGGTGCCCGCGTAGGCGTAGACCGTGGTGGTGAACGCCACCTCGCCCGCACCGGTGCAACCGGCCGCCACGTCAGCGTCGTCGGTCACGTTGTAGATGACCGGGCCCGTGCTCGAAGACGGGTTCCAGGCGGTGTAGTTACCCGCGGTGATGGCGGCCGCGATGTTCGCGCACGCGGTGTCGTTCGACGCCGTGTCGCACTTGTTGTTCGAGTAGCAGACGTTCGCGTAGCCGCAGATGTCCGGCTCAGCGTTGGTCGAGGTGCACGCCACGCCCGCGTCGGTGGTGCCCGCGTCGGTGCCGCCATCGGTGACGGTGCCGCCGCTGCACTGGCCGGTGGCCGTGTTGCAGGTGCCGCTGTTGGGGCAGCTCGCCGACGTGGTGCACTTCGCGGTGCACTGGCTGGTGGCCGCGCTGCAGATGTTGCCCGCGGTGCTGGCGGCGCAGAGCGCGTCCGTGCTGCAGGTGCAGAAGCTGGAGGCCGAGTTGTTGATCTTCGCGCAGGTCTTCTCAGCCGAAGGACAGTCGCTGGAGCCCGTACACGTGGCGACGCACGTCTTGAGAACAGGGTGACATCCCTTGCCCGTGCCGCAGGTGGCGTCAGTGGTGCAGGAGCCGGTGCCGCCGTCAGGCGTCTCGTTGCCGCCGCAGCTCATGGTGAAGGCGATGGTTGCTGCGGCCGAAAGCCACAGTGCTCGATTGTTTCTGGTCATGCAGTGAACCCCTCTGTTGAGTGAAGTGATGAGAAACCGCCGTTACAGGCGGGACGGACCTTACCTGTCGATCGATCGAAGTCAATCGACGCGGCAGGCCGGTAACGCAAGCCCGAGGCCAAACTTCATCACTGGTTTGAGGGGTTTGCGGGGCTGGCGCACCGAAGCGCAGCCTGCCCCGCGACAGCGTCGTCAGCTCAGAACTTGAAGGGGAACGTGATCGGATCGCCCTGCTTCTTGTGGCGCGGGAAGGTCATTCCCTTGATCAGGTTGCCTACGCAGCCGGCGATGGGCGTGCCCTTGAACTCATCGGAAGCGACCGAGACGTTGCTGGTCTTGCCGCTGGTCTGAATCGTCCATTTCATCAGGAGCTTGCCCGAGGTTCCGGGGTCCTTCGCGCGCTGCTGCTTCACGCACTCACCCAGGGCGCCCTTGTTGGCGAGCACCACTTCCATCACGTCGGAGGTCTCCAGCGCCTCCTTCACGTTGGCAGACGAGCTGCCCGGCGCGGGAGGAATGTAGCCGGGCTGCTTCTTCTCGCTCTTCGGCTCCTCTTTGACCGTCTTCTTGGGCGCGCCGAACGCGTCGTCGAAGTCGTCACCGCTGGAGGGCTGGGCCGCGGCCTTCTTCGGCTCAGGCTCGGGAGCGGGCTCCTTCTCCGCGCGAACGGTGTTGTTCTTGGGGCGGCTGCCACCGGTGTTGCTCTTGGGGATCACCGGCGCAGGCGCGGGCGGCGTGACGGCAGCCACCGCGACGGGAGCAGGCGGCGTCGGGTTTCCCGCCACCGTGGTGGGGTTCGGAGTTCCCGGGTTCGCCGCGGCGACCGTGGGGTTCTCCGGCGTGACGGCGGTGGGCTGCGGCGCGACGGGCTGAGGCGCGACCGCAACCGGGGTGGGCGCCGGAGGCGTGGGGGCCTGCACCACGACCGGAGCCGGCGGCGTGACCACCGCGACCTGCGTCGGCGTGCGCGTGGCCAGCCACACGATGAGCCCGACCAGGATGAGCAGCATCACCGCACCACCCGCCGCGACACCGATCATCAGGTTGCGGTTGTTCGGGGGCCGGTACTGCGTCATCGCCGGCGCGCTGTAGGTGGCGCCCGGGTTCTGCAGGTACGGGTTGACGGGCGCCTGCGCCGGACGCGCCGGTTCGCGGTGCTCCGCCGGAGTGGGCACCACGGTCGCGCCGTTGGTCGCCTTCTCTTCGTGGGGAAGGTCGAGCAGCCCACCACTGAGCGGCTCGTCGACCACCACCTGCGGCGGCTTCGGAGGCGGCCGGGCCTGCGCTTCCATCTCGTCCTTGAGCAGGTTGCCCAGCGAGTTCGCAGCAGACGGCTTCCAGCTGTTCGTCTCTTCCGGGCCCATGCCGCCAGCCGACATCGGCACCTGCATCTGCGACTGAACGGTCTGCACCATGCCGCCTGCGCTGAACGCAGACTGCACGGGCACGTTCATCACCGCGGGGCCGCTCTGGGTGATGGTGGCTGCGGGCGCCACGACGATCGGCTTGGGCGGCTTGGGCGCCAGCACCGAGTTGAGCATCTTCACGTCGGAGACCGGGATCCAGTCGTCGTAACCAGCGCGCCAGCACAACGAGTCGGGGCTGATCTCGCCGCGATCCCAGTGCTCTTTGACCTTCTCCAGCGTGAGCGGGCCAGTCTGCTTCTCGTTGATCGCCACGTACCAATCGGTGGTGGGGATCTCTTCGGCCTTCTCGGGCGCCTTCTCCTTGCCGTTCGATTCTTCGGCGAGCTTGCGCACCGTGTCGGCGTCGATCACCCGCGTGCTCTGGCGATCATCGGGCGAGCCTTCGTCGGGCTTGTGCGCCGCGTGGTTGCCGGTCCGCAGCACCTGGTCAAACACCGCGCCGATCTCGTCTTCGTCTGCGCCGAAGAAGCTGTCTTTCGGGCCCGACGAGGCTTCACCCGGAGGCGGGGGCGCCGTGCCCGGGTTCGTCATCTCTTCGCCGGCTGAGGCCTCTTCATTCGAGAGCGTCGCTTCGGCCGCGGCGAGCGGCGTCTGCATCACCTGCGTGGCGAGTGCATCATCAGGGTCGTTCGACATCGCGATGGGCCCACCGGCCTTCGCAGCGTCAGCGCGCTTCACGAGAATGACGTAGCCGCACTTCCGGCAGCGGACCTTGACCCCCTTGGGTCCGACCTTCTCGTCATTGATCATGTACTGCGCGCGGCAGCTCTCACAGACGAAGCGCATGGTGATTCCCTGGGCGAAAAAGGTGAAGCGAGAGGGCTCGCGTCAAATGTGCGAACTGCGTGTAACCGTTTGAAAAGTTTAGGTTTACGAGGCTGAACGGTCAAGACAACGGACGCCAGACGGGCGGCGGGAGTTCCGTCGCCCTGCGCCTTCGCCCGAAACCTTCAACGATCACTGCTACTTGCGCAGTTGGACCTCGACGTTGATGCCTACCGCAACGCGCAGGGCGTGGAGGTCTTCGCCCAACGCGAACACCAACAGGTCGCGGATCTTCGACCGCGGCTGCACCCTGAAGTTCGGCCCCGTCTCGGCCATCACCATGCGTTTGACGGGTTCGATCTCACCGGCGACGAACGCACCGGCGCGGGTGGCCGAGAGCTCTGCGCCTTCGAGGAAGTTCCTCAGGTCGTTGGGCGTGGCGATCTTCACGTACTCGCGGGTGACACGCGCCAGTGCGTCGCGGGCCTGCGGCGTGAGGTGTTTCTCGAGCAGCTTCCGCTCGGTGTCGATGGCCCGCAGATCCGCCGTAAACCGGAACCGGTCGACCGAGAGGCTGATCGCCGCTTGCATCACGGCCTCCAACCGCTCACCCGACAGCCGCTGCGTGAGCGCGAGCTCGGGGCGCAGCATCGTCATGGTGCGGCCGAGCAGGTAGTAGACCTCGCGCTGCCCCGTCTCGCTGAAGAACTTCCCGCCGAAGCGGAGCGCGACCGGATCGGTGTGACAGATCTCCACGCCCACCATCGGGTCGGGCGCGGGCTCGGTGGTGCGCTTGGCCATGCGCTCACGCGTGGTGATCAAGAAGGGCGAGAACACCGCCACCTGATCCATGCCGAGGATGCGCGAGACGTACCGGTAGTGATGAATCTGGTACTCGGGCGCGCTCGCCACGTCGATGAAGTGCTTCTTGGGCACGATGCCGTAGCGGGTGAAGTCTTCTTTGTAGAGCGTGCCCGCCTGCTCGAAGAGGATCGCGAAGAGATCCGACAACGGGCCGCGCACCTTCGGGTGGAAGAGATGTTCGGTCCACAGACGATCGGTGAGCTGACGCTGCGCCACTTCGCGCTTCTTCGCGTAGGGCGTGAGCTTGGTGAGGATCTCCTTCTCGCCGGGGCCGGGATCTCCGATCAGCCCCGCCATCACCTGCGCTGCGATCCACGCGGAGTCGTAGTCCTTCCGCTTCGCCGCCAGCTCCGCCAGCGCCGAGGCGACCTTGCCCGGGCTGGTGGTCGACGGGAGCGCCCGGCGCCACGCATCGACGGCCTCCTGCTCGTAGCCGACCTGGTTCTGCGCCAGCCCCGCGTACAGCTCCTGGATCTCCACGTTGTCGGGCAGACCTGAAGCGACCACCTTGTAGACCTGCACGGCCGCTTCCGGCGCCTTGAGGGCGTTGAGGTACAGATCGCCCAGCGCCTTCCACAGGTTCATGCGCACCTGGTGCGTCTCGGGCGTCTTGGGGATGCGCCCGATCATGCGCTTGTAGTTCTCGTCGAGCTGCTGCCACTTCTTGGCGCGGCCCAACATCTTCTCCAACGCGGCGAACGCATCGATGAAGTGCCAGTCGACGTCGAGGGCCGAGTTGAAGCACTTGGCCGCCACGTCGATCTCGCCCAGCTCGTCACGGTTGATCTCACCGAGCGCGAACCACACCCGCTTGGCGCGCGGACCATCCGCGAGCAGCTCGGGCACGGCGAGCATCTTCTCCAGCATCTCGCTGGCCTTCGCGCCCTGCTTGGTCTCCCGGTAGAGCACGTAGAGCGCGTCCATCACGTCGAGCGCGTCCTGGCGGATGCGGTGCGAGGCGAGGTACGCGTCGATCGCGATGTAGGGATCCGACAGCTTGTCGCGCGCGAGTGCACCGAGCGCCACGCCGGCCTCGAACTTGGCCTCGCCGTCGAGCGTCTCCACCAGCTTCTGGCGGAAGGCGACGGCGCGATCGAACTGCTGCGCCTGTTCTGCGAGCCCCACCATCGAGCGCAGTGACGGCTCGTGGCTGGGGTCGATGGCCAGCGCCTTCTCGAAGTGATTCTGCGCGCGGTCGAACTGGCGCAGGCTCATGTGGAGCTCACCGAGCGTCCAGTAGATCTCGGCGACTTCGAGATCGGTCAGATCGCCGCGGTGGTGAACGAGGATCGACTGGTACACCCGCTGCGCTTCTTCGAGCCGCTTGGCGTGCACCAGCAAATTGCCGTAGCCCTCGAGCACCGGCAGGTACGTCGCGTCGAGCTGGTAGGCGCGTTCGTACGCGGTGAGCGCCTTCTCGCGCTTGCCGTTCTTCTCAGAGACGTAGCCCAGGCGGTACTGGCGGCGGCACAGCTCGCGCGCCAACTCGGGATCGTCGGGCATCGACTGGTACTGCTGCGAGAGCTTGTGGGTGACGATGTCGAGCATCTGCTCGCAGCGATCGTAGCGCTCGGTCGAGAGATAGATGTCAGCCAGGGGCTGCGCCGCCTCGAGGGAGTCGGCCTGCAGCTTGAGCGCCTCCTCGTAGTAGCCGGTGGCCTGGTCGCGATCCTCTTTGCTCTCGTAGTACTGGCCGACCGCCACGAACGCCTTGCTGCGCGCCTGCGGCTCTTCGGTCTGCCGCGCTTCTTCGATCAGCGCCTTCTCGTAGCTGTCGAAGTCGCGCTCGAGCTCATAGATGCCCTTGAGCGCGCGAATCGCCGGCAGGTACGCCGCGTCGATGCGCAGCGCCTCGAGGTAGCAACGTTTGGCGCTGCCCGCGTCGATCAACATGTCTTCGTTGATCTTGCCCATGCGGTACCAGAGCTCGACCGCTTCAGGCGTCTGGCCCAGCACCTGCGCTTCACGCTCCAGCATGTCGAGCGCGAAGGGCCAGTTGCCCGAGCGCTCGTACAACATGCCCAGCGCGTGCATCGCAGGGCGGCAGCGGGGGTCGAGCTCGATCGCCTGGTGGTAGGCGGTCACCGCGCGATCCACGGCCTTCAACTGCTGGTGGAAGATGTCGCCCATCTCCACGCACAGCTCCGCCTTCTCAGCGGGGTTGGTGAGCAGCTGAATGTGGCGATCGACCACGCCGATGAGCTCGTCCCAACGGCCCTGCGACTTGCGCAGGCGCTCGAGCGTCTTGATGGCCTGGATGTTCTGCGGGTCGACCTGCAGCGCCGCTTCGATGCAGGCGTCTGCGTGGCCGAGGTTCTGGTACCGCTCTTCCCAGATGGCCGCCGAGCGGAAGAGGATCTTCACCCGCTCGCGGTAATCGGAGGTCAGCTCGATCTGCCGCTCGTACACGGCGAGCAATTCCGCCGGGCGATCGAGCTTGCTGTAGAGCTGCTCCAACGAAGCGAGCGCCTGCGGGTTGGCGGGATCGAACTCGAGCGCCTGCCGGTAGCCTTCGACCGCGGCCTCGTCGTCCTGCAGTTCACGCTCGTAGACCTGCGCGACCTCGACCTGCAGCCGCGCCCGATCTTCCGGGGTGGGCGCGATGTCGCGCATGCGCATCAACGTGCTGGCCACCGCCTGGTGATTGCCCACGCGGCGCTGCAGGGTGACGAGCACGCCGAGCGTGTCGAGATCCGGCTCCAGCTCGAGCGCGCGCACCAGCGCGTTCTCGGCCTCGTCCGGGTTGCCCATCTGCTCGTCGTAGACGCGGGCGATCTCGCGGAGGATGTCCTTGCGCCGCTCGATGCTGCCGGCGGCCTCGAGCTTCTGCTCGAGCGAGACCACGTACTCCTTGTTCTGGCCACGGCGGGCGAACATCGCGCCGAGACGTTCCAGCGCCTGATCGTTGGTGGGGTCAAACTCGAGGATCCGCCGCAGCGACGACTCGGCCGCAGAGGGATCGTCGAGCTTGGTGTCCTGCACCTTCGAGAGCGTGAGGTAGAGCCGCTCGGCCAACGGGCCACGCGGTACCGTCTCGGCGATCTCTTCGTAGACTGCGGCGAGCTCTTCGTAGCTGCCAGTCTCTTCGGCGAGCCGCTCGACCTGTTCGCGGATCTCGTCGTTCGAAGGCGTCAGCTGCAACGCCCGGCAGTACTGGAGGAACGCCACCTGACGGGCGCCCAACTTCTGCTCCTGCACGCGCGCGAGCTCGCGCAACGCGACGACCTTTTCCTCATCGGTGTGGAGGTTGGGCTGGTACCTGTCCATCGCCTGGGCGTAGCTGCGCCAGTCGTTCAGCTTGCTGAACATCTCGAGCGCCTGCTCGTAGGCCTGCTTGTTCGAGGGCTCGATCTCCAGCACGCGCTCGAGCGCAGCGCCGGCCATGTCGGCCTTGGCTGCGGGACCACGCCAGATCTCCGCGACCTGGAACATGGTCTGCGCGGCCGCTTCACGCTCTTCGAGCTGCAGCTGCACCGCGACCTTCTGCTCGAGCGTGCGCACCGCGTCGGGCCAGGCCTTCAACTTCATGAACACCGTGTGCAGGCGTTCGAGATCGGGCAACTGGTGCGGCTCGACCTCCAGCGCGCGGCGGGCGGCGTCGAGCGACTCTTCGCGTCGCGCCGTCTCGGCGATGATCTCCGCCAGCCGAATGCGGATCTGCTTCACCCCGCTCGCGTCTTCCTGAAGGGGAATGAGGCGGCGCAGCACGATGACGAGGTCTTCGCGTTTGCCCAGGGCATCGAAGATGTCGCGCAGCGCCTCCAACGCGCCGCGGTGACGCGCGTCACGCTCGAGGGCGGCCTTGAAGAACGGCACGGCCTCTTCGGCGCGGTCGAGCTGTTGCCAGAGCACCCTGCCCAGCCGTTCATTCAGCCTGACGAGTTCGCGCGGGTCGACGGTGAACTGAAGCTTCCACTGGAGCAGCTCGCGCAGCTCTTCGGCCTTCTGACCGCGCTCCAACAACTTGGTCAGCGCCTCGAAGGCCTGGTCGTTGCGAGGGTTCTTCTCGAGCAGCTCGCGGTACAGCTTGATCGAGTGCTCGATGTTGCCCTGCCCTTCAGATGACGTGACCGCCATCTTCCCGAGCAGCCGCTCCTTCTCGGCGCCCTGCACCAGCTCTCGCTGGGCCTCGAGCACGCGGTAGAGCTTGTCCATGCTCTTGGCCTGCTCGTAGAGGATCTCCAGCGAGCGCAACGACGGCAGGTGTTTGGGCTCGGCCTCCAGCACCTTCTCGAAGGCGCCGGCAGCGCGATCGGGGTTGTCGAGCGACTCCATCGCGATCTGGCCGAGGCGGAAGTAGAGGCCCACACGATCGATGGGTTCGGTGGCCATGGCGGCCTGGGCTTCGATCACCTCGGCCTGCTGATCGGGGAACTCGAGCTCGCCGTAGAGGCGATCGAGCGCGGGCAGCGCCTTCTGCGCGGTCTCGGCGTGAGCGGTGCGAGCCTTCTCGTAGAAGACGACGGCCTGCTCCTTCTCGTCGAGGCGCTGCTCGGAGATCTGCGCGATCACCATGCACACTTCGGCCACGTCGTGCGGTTCGGACAGCCGGGGCAGCTCGGCCTGCAGCGCGCCCACCAGCTCGTCGAACGAAGCGGCGGCAGCACCCGCGGCGTAGAGGCTCTTGCGGATCTGCGCGTCGTTCGGGTCTTCCTTGAACGCGCGCCAGTACGCCAGGTACGCCAGCTCGGGCTCGGCCTGCGCGGTGCGCAACGAAGCGAGCTCCATGAGCAGCGTCTTGCGTTCGATCTGATCGGGCGAGACACCGACCCGGCCTTCGATCAGCTGCGAGAGCCGATCCATGTCGCTCGACGCGCGGTAGGCGCCGGCGAGAATCTCGAACGCCTGCTGGTTCTGCGGCTCTTTCTGCACCAGCGCGTCCATGCGCTGGAGCGCGCCTTCATTGCGCGCGTTCTGGGCGAGCAGCTCCCGATACAGATCGAGCGCGCCTTGCTTGTCGAGCAGCCGGGTCTCGCGCACCACCGCGAGCTTGAAGGTGACTGCGGCCTGCTCTTCCGGCGGCAACACGCGCAGCCGGCGCGACAACACGTCGGCCAATTCAGGCCAGCGCTGCTGCTGCTCGGTCAGCCGCTCCATGCGGCTCAGCGCGTTCACGTCGTCGGGCTGCAGCTCGAGCAGGCGGCGGAACGTGCCGATGGCCGTGTTCGCATCCTTGAGGGTCTCTTCCTGCAGGGTGCCGATCTGGAAGAGCAACGCCGCGCGACGGCCGGTGTCTTCTTCGATGGTCAGCTGGCGCTTGAGCACCTCGAGCAGCTCGTTCACCCGGCCCTGGCGTGAGAAGAGCTGACCCATCTGCTGCATCGCTTCGGCGTCGGTGGGCACCAGCTCCATCACCCGCTTCCACGACTCGATCGCCTCTTGCTCCTCGTCGGCCTGCGCCTGCAGCCGCGCCAGCGCGCGGTAGAGATTCGCGCGGGCTGCGTCGTTGGAGGCGCGCGGAGCGACCTCGGTGAGCAGCGACGCCATCTCGTCTTCGGCGTCGGCCTTCTTGTAGAAGCTCAGCACGAGCTCGAGGTTCGTCGGTTCGTCCGGCAGCTCACGCAACGCGCGGGCGGCGGCCACGAAGGCCATCTCGGCGTTGTCGAGCTGCGTCGAATACACCTCGGCCATCTTGCGCAGGTGCCCTGCCCGCTCGGTCGCTTGCGGTTCTGCCGCGACACGCGCTTCCAGCATCTGCACCAGCTTGAGGTGTTCACCTTCACCGGCGAAGACTGGCTCCAGCGTGCTGGCTGCCTCGCCCTTCAATGGATTTTCTGAGCGCGCCATTTCTTCGAGTGCGCCTACCGCGCCCGCGTGAGCGGGCTTCCGGCGCAATACCTCCTGAAACGTCGTGAGTGCCCCACGGGGGTCACTCAGACGGGTGAGCTTCAAGCGGCCGAGCCGCACGTACAATTCCAGCGCCTGCTCTTCTTGTTGCCGCGCTTCCGCGTGCTGAATCTCGCGGCCCAGCAACACCGCGAGCTCCGGCCACGCTTCCGTCTCCGAGAGGATGCGCGCGAGGAAACGCGTCGCGTTCGGCTCCTCCGGTTTGCGCTCCAACACGGCCTGGTAGCACTGCGCTGCCAGCGCCTTGTCGGAGAGCGTCTCTTCAGCGAGGTTCGCCAGCTCGAAGAGCAGGTTCACCTGCATGGTGACGTTGGTCTCCAGCCCCAACTGCCGCCGCATCACGATCGACAGCTCGCGGAACTGAGAGGTGCGCCGGAAGATGCGCCCGAGCTGCTCGAGCACGAACATCTCTTTCGGGTTCCGGGCGAGCACTTCGTTCCACGCGCGCGCGGCGAGATCGAAGCGGGAAAGACGGTCGCCGTAGACCACCGCCAGGCGGCGCCACAGCTCGCCGGCCAGCGGCTCTGCGATGCCTCGTTCCAGCGCGTCTTCGTAGGCAGCCGTGAGCTCTTCGAAGGCGCCGAGATCAGCGGCCAGGCGCTCGAGCTCTTCCCTCACCTCCGCGTGATCGGGCTTCTCTCCGAAGGCGCGGAGCCGGGCGGTGAGCGCGAGGTTCTTCTGGCCGACCGCTTCGCGCAGGTTGGCGATCTCGATCAGCACCGGAATGCGCTGGGTCGGTTCGGCGGCGGCGAGGCGTACGTCGAGCACCTCGACCAGGCGGCGCAGATCGTTGAGCTCGCGGAAGGCGCCCTCGAGCAATCGCGCCGCTTCCATCTTGGCGCTCTCGACGGTGAGCAACCGCTCGAGCGCGGCGATGCTCTGCGGCTCGGTCTTCGAGAGTTGAAAAGCAGCACCGAACGCACGCAGCGCCTCGGCGGGTTGCTCCTCCTTCTCGAGAATGAGGCCACGTTTGACGATCTGCTGCAGCTTGTCGGCGTCGTCGGCCGCGGTCTCGGCCAGCTGCGAGAGCACGTCAGCCTGCTCCAGCACCCGGCGCGTCTTGCCGAACAAACGTTCGAGCGTGATCAACACGTCGCGGGAACGGTTGATGGCCAGCGCCTGCTTGAGCGACTCGATGGCCTGGGCGTCGTCGCCGGCCGATTCGAAGGCGTCGCCCGCCTTGAGCAACAGCTCGAAACGGGTGCCCGGGTCTCCCGCGAGCGCCGCCTGCTTGGCGTACACGTCAGACAGGCTCTTGGCGTTCTTCGACTTCTCGTAGAGCCGGGAGAGGCTGTCGAGGGCCTGCCGATCCTGCGGGAGGTGCTCGAGCAACTGCTTCCAGACGCGCGTGGCGTCTTCGGGCTCGGCCAGCTGCTCACGCAACTCGGCCGCGCGGCGCAACAACGGCACCACGTGCTCGTCGCCCGCAGGCAGCTCTTCCACCGTCGACTCGAAGATCTCGGCCAGTTCACCGAAGGATCCGGTGACCCGGGCCAGGCGCTCCAGCTCGGGCTGCACCGCGTCGCGGTCGAGGCCGTCGGTGAAGGCCTTGAGCGCGTTCATGAACGCCGCTTCGGGCTGGCTCAGATCGCGCTCGAGGATCGCGCGGATCTCACCGGTGATGCGGGCCCGCTCGGTCTGAGAGGTCGCATGCACCAGGCGCGCTTCACGAATGGCGATGCGCCGCTGGTGATCGCCGGTGCGCGAGAGCACCGCGTCGAGGATCTCCGCGGCGGCCGAGCTCTCGGCATCGTTTCCACGAGCCCACCCTTCGAGCGCCTCGCGGGTCCCTTCGTGCGTGGGATCTTCGCTGAGGATCTGGCGGTATACCTCGAGCGCACCCCGGGGATCGTTGAGCCGGTTCTGGCGCAACGCCGCCAGGCGGAACGCGAGCTCACGCCCCTGCGGGCTCTGCCCTTCCTGATTGCGGCGCAGCTCCAGCGCGAAGGCGAGCTCCTGCGGCTTGTCGAGCTCGGCGTAGAGCCGGTCGAGGGCCGTGGCCGCTTCACGCGCGAGCACGTCACGCGCGGCGATCTGCCGCCAGTTGCCGGCAGCACGCTCGAGATCATCGAGCTTCTGCTCCGACAACACGGCCGCTTCCCGATCGAGCGCAGAACGCGCGGCGGGATCGGCTTCCATCACCGCCAGCCGCTCGATGACCGGCACCAGCTCCTGGTACTCCTCGCGGGTGCGGTGCAGGCGCTGCAGTGAACGCAGCGCCTCGAGGTGTTTGGCGTCGAGCAGCAACACGGCGCGCAGGTGCTTCACCGCGTCGTCCTGCTTGTTCAGCTTCTTCTCGTAGACGTCGGCCAGCTCACGATGGAGCGCGATGGCCACCGACTCGGCGCCCACCTCGATGATCTCCTCGATCACTTCGGCGTAGCTGTCGAGCGCATCGGCGTCGTCGGCCGCGGCGCGCGCACTGGCCCGAATGTCCGCGTCTTCCGGCACCAGGCGCATGGCCGTGGCGAGAGAAGCGAACGCCTGCTCGGGCTGGCGCAGGTGCACGGTGTGAAGCTCGGCGGCGCGTTTGAGCGCGGTGATCCGCTCGAGCGAGTCCTTCGCGGCCTCGGCGATCAACGCCAGCACACCGACCTGCTTGCGGTGGTCCTTCGCGGCTTCATAGGCGGGCAACAGGGCACGCGCCGCGGCTTCCCGGTGCGTGGTGTCGGTGAGCAGGTTCTCCAGCGCCGCCAACGCATCAGCGTCGGACGGTTTGCTGACCAGCACTTCACCGTAGCGGGTGATGGCCTCGGCCTTGTCGCCCAGCGCCGTCTCCAGCAAGCGGGCGCGGGTCATCGTGAGCGCCTGCGCCTTGTCCTTCTCGCCGGCCTGCTCGTACAGCGCGATCAAGCGCGACTGCACCTGGGTGAGCTCGCGCAGCTGACCACCCTGCTCGAGCAACTGACCCAGCCGCGGGAGATGATCCGCTTCGGGCGCACCGGACTTGATCGCCTCGGCCAGCGCACTGGCCGCTTCACGCGGCCGATCGAGTTCGCTGTTCACCTGCGTCAACTGCAGGCCCAGCGCGACCTTCTCGTCGTCGGTGGTGGCCAGCGTCAATCGGTGGCGCAGCACCTGGTCGCAGTCAGACCAACGCTTCGCCATCAGGTACAGCTCTGAGAGGCGCAGCATCAGCTCGGGCTGATCGACCAACTTCTCCAGGCCACGCTTGAGCGAAGTGGCGGCCTCGTCGATGGCGCCCACTTCTTCGGCGAGCTCGGAGGCCTCCAACAGCAAGGAGACCGTGAGGGCCGGATCTTCCGACTTCACGGCCAGCTCGGTGAAGGTGCGCGAGAGCTCCTGCTCGGCCTTGAGCGCACGGCCCAGGCGGAGCGCTTCAGCACGGAACGCGGTGTCGGCCGGATCGAGCGCCAGACCCCGCAGCCGCAGATCGAACGCCGCGCGCTCGTCGATGAGCCGCTTTTCGGTCGTCTCGGCCAGCAGCGTCAGCAGGTTCTTCTGTTCGTCGCGATCCTGCACCGACGAGAGCTGCACCAGCAGCGAAGCCACCTGCCGCTGATAGTCGCCCGCCTTCGCGTACACCGGAGCGAGCGCACGCGAGATGTCGCCCTGCCGCACGCCTTGAGAGGCGAGCCGCTCGAGACCACCGACCACCGCGGCGCTGTCGTTCCCCTCGTCGAGCAGGTTCAGGTACAGCTTCACGGCCTCTTCACGCCGGTTGAGCCGCTCGGCGTAGAGTTGCGCGAGACGGGCGCGCCACTCCTGACGTTCAGCGGGCGAGTCGGCCAACGCGAGCAGGCGCTCGGCGACCAAGGCCACTTCTTCCCAGAGCCCCAGGTTCGCAGAAGCGGCGCCGAGTTTTTTCAGCGTCTGCACGCTGTCGGGATCGAGCTCGAGGATCTTGCGGTACACGCCGGCTGCAGACGCAGGATCGGCCGCGGAGGCCTCCAGCTTGCGGGCTTCGGCTTCCAGCTTCGAGCGCGGATCCTGCGGTTCTTCTGCGAGCGCCTTGCGCATCGCGGCCAGCGCGGTGGTGGCCTCGGGATCGTCGACGTGCCGCTTCTGAACCTCGAGCCAGGCCTCCTGCGCTTCCGCGGGGCGGCCCAGTGACTGGAGCACCTTGCCCAGCGTCCTCCACAACGAGGCCTGCGCTTCGGGCGGCGCGACCTGCGCCGAACGCCTCAGCGCCAACGCGAGCTGGGGCTGCGCGGCGGCCTTCTCAGCGGCCTCCACCAACGACGCGAGCAACGTGGTGCGCGCGGGATCGAGCGGCAGCGCCAACGAGAGCGCGTGGAACGCCTTCTTCGGATCGCCGCGATCGTCACACAACATCGCGACGAGCTCACACAACGAGACGCGATCCGCGATGGGCCGCGGTGCCGAGGCGGCCAGCTCGAGCAACGGCCAGAGCGCCTCGAGGTTGCCGTCGTCGGCGTAGAGCGCGACCAGGCGGTAGGCCACCTGCGCGTTGTTGGGATCGGTGCGCTGCGCGGCTTCGACGTGACCGCGCGAGGCGTTGAGATCCTTGAGCAGCTTCTGGGTGAGGTCGGCGAGGTTCAGCCGCAACGCCACCTGGGCGCTCTTGTCCTTGATGGTGACCAGGTGCCGCTCGAGCACCGCCATGCCTTCGGCCAGCTTGCCGACCGAGATCAGCGCTTCACTGGCGAGCTCCGCCGCATCAGGGCGAGAGGGATCGAGCTTGGCCGCTTCTTCGAACGCGTCGGAGGCGCCTTGCTGATCGTTGAGCTTCGAGAGCAGCACCTGGCCGATGCGCAGATGCAGATCGACCTTGGCCTGCTTGTCGCGCGTATCGCCCGCGAGCTTCGAGAAGACGGTGAGCGCCACCCGCACGTCACCCGCCTTGGTGGCGACCTGCTCGAGCAGATCGAGCGCATCGGGCATCGCTGGCCACAGCGCAAAACAGCGCTCGATGGCTTCCTTCACCTTGTCGACTGCCCCGGGCTCGTAGAACGCGTAGAGCCGCGCGACCTGCAGCGACATGCGCGCCGCGACCCTTCGATCACGCTCTTCCAGCGACTGGCTCTTGAGCTGCTTGACCTTGTCGCGCCAGACGTACTCGAGCTTGGTCAGATCCTTCTGAATGGCGGCCGCGCGGGCGTTCTTCCCGTCGACGGCGAGCGCACGCACCAGGGCCTTGGTGGCGAGCCCATGCTCTTGAGGGAATCCGACCAACGACTCGGCGAAGCTGACGTACTCCTCGAGCAACTCACGATCACCGAGCGCTGCCCGTTCACGTTCGAGCGAGTCGAAGCCCGACGCGTGCCGGCCTTCTGCCAGCAGGAGCTTGCGCGCCTTCTGGTACGCCGCGCGTTCCTGCGGCGCCGCGCGCGAAGCGAGCTGGTAGCAGAGCACCGCGCGATCACGCCGCTGGAGCTTGGTTTCGTAGAGCTCACCGGCCCGCAGGTAGAGCGCCGCCGCGGCGGGCCCCGACTGCACGAGCGCCAGGCGCTCCAACACTTCGCCGAGCGCGGCCGCATCGCTGCGGCCCTCGTAAATGCCGCGCAGCCCCTCGAGGGCCTCGCGCGCATTCGGCGAATAGATCAACGCGCGACGAAACAGCTCCTCCGCGCGGACCGGGTTCTTCAGCTTTTCTCGACAGAGATCTGCCGCGCGACACAACAGGTGCGCGGCTTCTTCTGCCTTGGGGACCTCACGCGAGCGCGACTCGTACAGCTTGATGAGCTCGTCGACGCGGCCGGTCTTTTCGAGGCTGGCCTCAACCTCGCCAAACGGCTTTTCAGGAGTATTCGACATGTGGGAGCGGGCGGGACTTTAGCCCGCACGCTCCCAATAAGACGAGGTTTTCAGGCGTTTGCGCCGGGAGTCGGCCCGTTCGACGGGGCAGCCTCCGGGGGCGGCATCGCCGCTGCGTCTTCAGCCTCTTCCGCGACGGCCGCGGCCGACTTCGGCTTGGGCTCCGGGCGGGGCAACGCCTTGACGCGCTCGGCGTTGGCGGTGTCGCCCTGCTTGGTGAAGAGCGCCTGCGCCTTGTCGAGCTGACCTGCCGCCTCGAGAAGCTCGGCGGCCTTCTTCAGATCGCCCATGGCCTCGAACACGAACGCGGCCTTGTCCTTGCGATCCGCGGCCAGGTACACCTCGGCCGCTTCGGGCAGACGGCCCAGCAGCTCGAGCCAACGCGCACGCTGCACGGGGTTGTTCTCGGCTTCGGCCTTGGCCAGCTCCGCCTTCGCGAAGGCATCGGCCTCAGAGGTCATCTTCAGCTTCTGCATGAAGTGGAACGCCTTGGGGCCCGGCAACGGCTTCAAGGTCTCGAGGGCTTCGGCCTTCTTGCCGCCGCTGACCTGGAGGGTGGCCGCACCGAGGCGATCGCCGCGCTCGATGAGCTTGACCACTTCGAGGTCACGAACGCGGTGCGCTGAACCCGCATCACGCGCACGCTCGTACGCCTTGCGCGCAAACGAGAGTTTGCCCGCGCGCTCCCAGGCCAGACCCGCCTGGTCGAACTGCGCAGCGCGCTCGTAGAGCTTGGCGATCGAGTCGAAGTCCGCACGGGCCACGTGGAACTCCATCAGCTTCTCCCACGCTTCGGCGCGCTCGAGCGCTTCGATCATCTCTTCGGGCTTGAGCTTGGCCGACAGACGGGTGAACGCCTCGTCGACCTTGCCCAGCGCGGCGTTGCGCAGCGCAGACTTGAAGTCACCGCTGGCCTCGTAGAGGCGTAGCGCGTCGGCGAACGACTTGTTCTTCTCGTGAATGCGGGCCGCGTCACGCGTGCGGCCGGCCGTCTCGAGGGTCTTCACGTCGACCTGCCAGTCGCCCGACGAAACGAAGGGAACAGGGCGCTCGGGGCGGGCCGGGCGGGCGGGACGATCGGTGCGGGCACCACCACGCTCGGGGCGATCACCACGGGGCGAAGCCGAACGGGCACCACCACGCTCGGGGCGCGCACCGCGGGGCGCTTCAGGAGCGCGCTCGACGTGAGCGGGCACCGCGAGGTCGGCCTCGGTGGGCTGACGGCCGGCGTTCTCGAACGCCGTCTTCGCGCGATCCGCCTCGTTCATCGACGACCAGATGAGGCCGACGGTGAACTGGTTCTCGGTCCACGCGGCGATCTTGGGATCGACGGCGGGCGCAGCAGGGGCCGCGGGAGCAACAGGGGCAGCGGCTTCGACAGGCGCAGCGGCCTCAGCGGGCGCCGATTCACCTTCGGCAGGAGCGGCGGCCTCGACGGGCGCCTCCACCGGAGCGGCTTCAGCCGCGGGGGCTTCGGCCGCGGGCGTCTCGGAAGGCGCCGGCTTGGGCAGACGCTGCGCGCGCATGAGCGAGGTGATCAGCTTGCCGCGGGTACCGATGTCGAGCGCCTCGAGGTTCTTCAGGCGCAGCGGCTTGACCGCCTTGAGCACCGCCGAGAGCGGCTCCTTCATGGCGATGACGTCAGACTTGGTGAGGGCCTTCTCGAGCGAGCTCAGCTCGTTGACCACCCGGTACGCGCCGCTGTTGCCGCCGCCTTCGCGACGATCACCACGCCCGCCACCGGGGCCACCACGGCCGCCACCCGGACCACCGCGGCCGCCGCCCGGACCACCACGGCCGCCGCCGGGGCCGCCCTTGCCACCACGACCGCCCTCGCGAGCGTCATCGAAAGAAAACCCGTTGCCACTGCGACCCTGCCCGGGGCCCTTCGCGTTGTTGTCGACCGTCATGGTGCTCTCGCTCGTGAAAAGTGCATCGACCGGCGTGAGTGCCAGTCGCGAGAGGTTGCCTTGTCAGGTGACAGCACGCCCCGTCAAGGGCCGGTTTACCGGGTGAGGCTCAGAAGGCGTACTTCACGGTGGGCAGAACCGAGAAGCCCACCGACTGGGTCAGCGCCATGAAGTTGAAGTTCGCTTCCACGCCGATCACGAAGTGACGCAGGCGGGTGAAGTACTCGATGCCCGCGCCGCCGGAGATCATCACGTCGAGCGTGGGGAGCAACGACTGCGGGCTGTAGAACACCACGCCGCCCGCCGCGCGCACGTACACCCAGGTGCGCTGCACTTCTTGCGAGTCGGCCAGGCCGACGAGACGAACCTTCACCGCCACACCGGGGGTGATCGCGCCGAAGTCACCCGAAGCCGCGCCCGTGGTGCTCAGCCCGGTGTAGTCGCTGAGCATGCGGTTCGACGACGCGAGCAGAAAGAGGCTCGGAGAGACGCGCTCTCCGATGTCCACGCCCATGTCGAGCCCGATGGCCTGACCGGGCGAGAAGTACGAGCGCCCGCCCGAGAGCGTGGGCGGGTTGATCACCCCGAAGAAGCCGCCGCGGCCTTCGAAGAAGAAGCCGCGTTCGATCTCGTTGTACTTGAGCGCTTTCTTGTCCTCGAGCTTGGGCGCGGCGGATTGCGCCAACGCGAAGGAGGAGGCCAACGCAACGATCACACCCAGCGAAGAGAAGCGCTTCATGCGGGCTGCACCCTAACCCAGCGAATGGGCGGTGAGGAAAGAACACAGAGAGGGCGAAAAAAAAGGCCCCCGCCTCCAGATGGAGACGGGGGCCGAAATCAGGAAGCGCTTACCCGCCCTGGCCGCCGGACTGCGCGAAGATGAACGGGTACGTCACGATCACGACGCCGCCGCCCTTCGGCTTGGGGAACGTCCAGGTGCGAACGCGGCCGGCGACACAGGCCTCGAGCTCCGCGTTCCCGACGGTGGTCTGCGCGACCGACGAGGTCGACACCGAGCCCGTGGGCGAGATGATGAACTTCACCGCCACCTTGCCATTGAGCTTGGGGAACCGGTTCAACTGGCTCTCGTAGCAGTAGCGAATCTGACCGCGGTTGGCGTGAATGACCTTGCGGATGAGTTCTTTGTCGAGCGAACCCATGACCATCGGCTCGGACGAGGTGATGCCGATGTCGACGTCTTTCTTGCCGCCGAGCACGCCGACGCCAGAACCGTAACCGCCGGTGCCGCCGCCACGACCCTTGGTACCGATGCCGCCGATACCGACGGTGTCACCGACGCCGCCACCACCTGAGCCCGAGCCGCGAAGACCCAGGCCGCCGAAGCCGCCCGCGTCGCCAGCCGCCGCGCCGAACATGTTGCCCATCGCGCTCTTCAACTCACCACCGAGACCCTGGTGGCCGAAGATGGTGGAGATGCCGCCGCCCGTGCCGCCGAACACCTTGGCCACGAGGAGACGCGCCTGATCCTTGTTGTTCGGGTCGCCCTTGGGGGCCGCGTGCGCAGAACGTTTGGGCGCTTCCTTCTTGCCCATCTGCCCTTCGCTGTCCTTGTGCTTCTGAGCGACTTCGCCGGAGTCTTTCTTCTTCTCGAACTTCTGAAGAATGGGGTTCTTCTCGGGCGGCTTGATCAGCAGCTTGGCGATGCGCGCCGAGTTGGAGTTGAGCTCGTCGTCGAAGGCTTCACCTTCTGCGTTCAGGTTCGCCGCGCTGATCACGAAGAGCGCCGCGATGAAGAACATGAGCAGGAAGATGTTGAGCACGGTGAAGTCGACCGACTCCGCGAAAGGCACGAACACGGCCTTGGGCTGGGGCTGGAAGAACACCTCGACCACGATGCCGCCGAGATCGATCCACGCGAAGTCTTCGTGCTGGAGCGTGAGCACCAGGCCGTCGCCGTCAGCGGTGGCGATGTTCTTCTTCTTCGCCTCGTCCAGCGTCATCGTCTCTTCGCCGAACTTGCGCTGCAGCTCACCGTTCATCTTCGAGGTGAAACGCAGGCTCGCGCCGGCCTTGCCGAAACGCACCAGGTCGAAGGTGGGCGCGCCGAACTTCGAGTCGCCCATGTTGAAGTGCGACTTGGCGGTGGTGCCGACAGTGAAGGTGCGCTCCACGTCAGGGTGGAGGAAGTACTCACCCACCATCTGGTCACCCCAGAGAAAACGCAGCTCGACGCCCAACGGGCCACTGCCCTTGCGGCGGCGGGGGCGCGAACGCACCGAGGCGCCGGTCGCTTCGTCCAACACGGCGGAGGGGGGCGGCGGGGGCGGCTGGCGCGCGACCGGAGGCGCCTGCACCGGCACCTGCTGAACGACCTGCTGCACCACGGCTGCCTGAACGACCGGGACGGCCACCGGCACGACCATGGGCGCGGCGACTTCGGCAGGCGCGGCGGCGACGGCAGCCACTGCGGGAGCGCTGGGCGCGATGGACGGCGCGGCACCGGCGGCTTCGACCTTGATGGTGGTGTTGCCGACCTTCACCTCGTCGCCGAACTGGAGCGCGCCCTTGTTGACGCGTTTGCCGTTGACGAAGGTGCCTTCGACGCTGCCCATGTCGATGATCGACAGGCTGCCATCGGGAGCGACTTCGATCACGGAGTGGATGCGCGAGACCTTCTCGTCATCCAGGCAGAGGTGAGCGGAGGACAGGCGACCGATCTTGATGATGTCGCGGTCGTAATCTTTGGCGACGACCAGCTCGTCACCTTTGAAAACCTTCAAAGTCAGTGGAACAGCCACGAGGGGCCTCCGGGGAAAAAGGGCGTCACGCGGTCAGACAGCCGGCAGGACGCCGGGTTCCCGACCAGTAAGAAACAGCTCAGAGCTCGCCGACGGACTGCATGACCTTGTCTTTGAACTCTTCGCGAATCTTGATCAGGTTCGAGTGCTTCACCTTCTTGCGCGCCTCGACGTACTCGCCGTCAGGCTTCGTCAAGTCGCCTTCGATGGTGTCGTCTTCGAACGAATACTCAGTCTGCTTCTTGTAGGTGACGCCTCCGCCCTTGTCCTGAGCGAATGCGGGCAGTGCAAAAGACAACGCGATCGTCAAAACCAGTGCCTTCTTCATGAATCCTCCGGCGAATCTCTTTGGCCCGGTGCATTGGGCGAGCGGGAGGATGCTACCACTCCACGCCCAACCGCAAATCCCAAGCTTCAGATGGTCAGGTCTCACACTGTGAGAAAGGTGTCACATTTCGTGCACACTCGCAGCGAGCTTGTCGTTCATGTTCTTCCGCACGCGGATCATCGAGTCGAACTTCGCCTTGGGGTGAGGCAGGTAGATGGTGCCGATCGGAACCTCAGGCGCGCCCGTGATCTGGGACTCGGTGAAGTCGACATTGGTGGCTTTGGGAGCCGGAGTCGGCTGCTGGGCTAGAGCGAAAGTCGCAACGAGGCAAAGGTCAAAAGTGAGTGTGCGCATGGCGCTTCGACGCTAGCGACCGAAGCTGAGTTCCCTCTCCCCTCGGGAGAGGGTCAGGGTGAGGGCCTAGCGGCAGGCAGGTTGAACCCCACCGGCACACCCAAACAGCAGCGTATCGATCGCGCAGATGCCCTCGTTCACCACGCCGGCCTTCACGAGTTCGCCCACCACAGGCAGCGCGAGCTGAGCGTTCGACTGGGCCGCCCCCGGGGCCTTCGCCGTCGAGAACACCGTCCGGCACACGTTCGCCGCCGAATCGACGGCCAACTCATCCGACCGAACCGACTTCGCGAGCGTCCCAACGATGAAGATGAGCGACCCTCGCTGATCCACATCCTGAACGCCCTTGAGCGCCGCGGTGAGCCGGGTGAGTCCGAACTCCGAGCACTGCTCCTCGATCGCCAGCCGGTACAGCATGCGCACCGTGTCGAGGCTCTGATCCTGCGTGGTCAGGCAGTTGAGCGATCGCCGCACCGGCATCATCAACAGCGGCTGGCCGAGCACCTTCTCGAGATCGCCCACCACCGGCTGCAGATCCATCTTCACTTCATCCGGCAGCGGCAACGCATTGAACGCATTGCGCAGCGCCATCGGGTCAGCCCCCTGCACTGCCACGATCAAACTTCGCGCAATGGTCACCGTGTCTGACTCGGTGAGCGCCTGAGGGTTGAGCAGCCCGGTGATCGAAGGTTTCGCCGCCAGGTCGTTGAGGTGCTGCACCAGCAGCTTCCCATCAGCCGTGTTCACGTAGGCCGTGAACGCGATCACCGCATCAAGGCCATCTGTCAGCTGGCAATTCGCGTTCTGCGAACAGAACTCAGCGACCGTGCCTGCAACGTCGTAATGCGGAATGCGCGGGCGGCCCTTGCAGTCGATCCCGGTGCCGGTGAGGTAGTTCACGATGGTGAGCAACTGAGGCTCGATCAGCTTGATCGCATCGATGCCCTTGCCCTGATGCACCAGCAAATCGAGCGCCCGGCGCATCTCGCACAGCTCATTGGCGCTGGTGAGCGGAGGCGGCGCCGAAGTCGGCGCACAGAACTCGGTCCCGATCGCTCCCGGCTCCTTTGGCTTGAGCGCGAAGGTGTTGAGCGTCTTGAAGATCACCCGCAGCACTTCATTGATCGGCGGCGGCACGTCTTCACGTTCGGACACCAGCAACTGCGTCTCGACCAGGCGCTTCAAGTTCTCCGTCTTCCCGTCGCTGATGACCTTGAGGAAGTTGGGCATCAACTTTTCGAAGCCACGGCACTCGCGGATGTCGGCCGTCTGTTCGGCCGCCGGAGCGACCGCGTTCTCAGCCCCGCACGCCGCGAAGACGAGCACCGTGAAGACGACTGTGAGCGCGAGCGCGAACCGGAGGTGGTTCATGAGTGCGCGCAGCGTAGACGGTCAGACGCTCGCGTGCAGCAGCCGCTCGAAGCCCGGTCGCAACACCTCACGGGTGGAGCGCGCTCTCAGCCGAACCCGGGCGCCCGGCTCCAGCAGCCCCCAGGCGCTCCAATCGGGACCCGGCCGTGGCTCGACAGCAGCCTCCAGGGTCCGGAGTTCGCTCTCGACGACGCTGCGAATGACCTCGCGCAGCTCAGGCCCACCCAGGCCGATCGCCCAGGCCACGTACTCCCACGCGAGCTCCGCATGGGCCTGCTCATCGCGGCCAATCTCCTCGAGCACCAGCCGGATCGCCTCGACCTGCGCGCCCTCGGCAGCAGCCACCGCTTCCAACGCAGCGAGGGTCTCATTGAGACACCCATCGAGCGCCGCGGCGATGGCGCTGCACCGCAAGGTCATCGTCTCACTGATCGACGCCACCGAGAAAGGCAGCCAGCGGCGATCGCGGCGCGGTCCACGGGAAGTGCTGCTTCGAGCAAGGCCCACTGTTCCGGCGAAGGAAAACGAGTCATGCCCAGTCGCAGCGGCCGGCCAGTGCTCCGTGGGACACCCAAAACTACTGACGGCGAACGCGGAACTCGCCTTTGCTCAGCTTGATGTCGCGCATCACGCCGGGCACCACCTCGTAGGACTTCGGAAAGAGCGCGTCGAAGGTGCCCTCATCGAAGCCCGGGCCGTTTTCATTCGGAGTCATCTTCGCGAGCGAGACCTTGCAGGTGCCTTCGATGTACCTGCCGTTGCTGCGGCGCCAGCGCGCCTGGGTGCAGACATACTTGCCGTCCTTCTGGCGCTCGAGGCGGAGATCGAACGACTCCTCCTCCCCTCCCGGAACCCTCGGCCCCTGAGTGCTCGCGCCCACGGTGAGCACCGTCTTGTCGATGGAGAGAATCGACACGACGTGACGGGTCATGTCTGAAAAATCACGGTCGTCATCGAGCCTGGCGTGCAGGTACGTCACGTCATTCTTAAACGAGCTCAAGTCGCACCACGCGTAGTTCTTCGCGAAGGAGAACATGTCGTAGATGGATCCGTTCAGCTCGAGGTACTTCCGGTAATAGGCGACGTACCGCTCGCAGTCGTCGTGCATCACCGCGTCATGCGCGAGGTAGCCGTAGATCTGAGAGAAGGCGCTCTGGGTGATTTTGGTGGCGGGCAGGCACGCCTTTTCGAGTTCGGCCGCGTACTCGTCGATCGCCTTGAGCCCGCTCTTGAGCATGCGCTTGCGCAGGATGTCGTGCGACTTGCGGATCTTCATGTC
>JANODF010000832.1:0-17110 GCA_031412555.1 Archangium sp.
GTGACCTTGGTGGCGGCGACGCAATCGGCGGTGTCGCAGACGGCGCCGACGACCTGGTTGCGCACGCTGGCGGCGCTGGGGCCGGTGAAGCTGGGAAAGGAGACGCGCTGCGCCGCTGCAGTGCTCGCGGAAAAGGCGACGAGCACCAGGGCCGTTCGGAAAGTCATGGGGTTCCTCAGTGTAGCCGGGGAGCCGTGCTAGGAAAGCTCTCGATGAGTTCAGCGAATCCCGCGTTGGCCCAGTTCATCCGGAGCATTCCGCTGTTCTCGTTGGTCGGCGACGCCGATCTCAACGATGTGCTGCGGCTCTTCCGCCCCGTCGAGCTGCACGCAGGTGAGGTGCTCTTCGGCGAAGGTGATCCCGGCAAGGCGATGTGGGTGCTGGGCGAAGGCGCGGAGGTCTCCGTGGCCACCACCTCCGGGCAGAACCGGCCCGTGGTGGTCGCCTACGCGCGCAAGAGTGACGTGGTCGGTGAGATGGCCCTGGTCGACGACGGCCCCCGCTCGGGCACGGCGATCGTCACCCAGTCGGGCCCCGCGCATCAGATCGACGCCAACGAGTTTCAGGCGATGCGCGGTTCGTTCGTGCCGGCCGCCTTCAAGGTGCTCCGGAAGATCGCCGTCGATCTCTGCGCGCGGCTGCGCCACACCAATGAGCGCATCGTGCCTTCGGGCAACTCGCCCATCGAGACGCCGTCACTGCCGCGCGGACCGCGCCCGACGAAAGAGATGGTCGACCGCTACCCGGCCTTCAAGTCGTTGCCCGCGGTGGTGAAGCTGGCGCTCGCTTCCAAGCTCGAGGTGATCGAACTGACCGAGATGTCGCCCATCTTCGCCGAGGGCGAGAAGACCGACGGGGCGTACTTCATCGTGGAAGGTGAGGTCTCCGTCGGCCGCAATGGGAAGACCCTGGCCAACCTGCCCGCGGGCACGATGTTCGGGGTGGTGGCCTGCATCGACGCCGGTGTCCGTTCGGCGAGCTGCGTGGCGACGGGGCCTGCGACCTTGCTGAAGATGAGCGATCGGGACTTCGATCAGCTGTTCTCGGCCGGTCACCGGTTTGCGTTTCAGATCGTCGACCTCATCGCGCGGCAGCTCGTTCAGCACGTGCGCGAGGCGAACATGATGTTGCCGCTGCCCGGGCGCCCTTCGGGCATCGCCAAGGTGAGCAAGCCGGTCGAGCAGATGTTGCCCGCCGAGCCTTCGGAGCAGGACCTGGACGTCATCTCCACCGAGCTGGAAGTCGAGAGCACGCTGTCGATCGAGCTCGAGCTGGACATCGTCGACATGACCTCGGAATCCGAGCGACTGGGCTGACCCGGGAGGCCGGCTTGCTTTCGAGCCGGTAACTCCTTAACTCAGGGGTATGTCAGTCAACATTCAGCTCGAGTGGACCCCCAACCCCAGCACCCTCAAGTACGTGGTCGACGCGGCGCTGCTGCCTCGTGGCGCGATGAACTTCGTGAACAAGGGGCTCGCTGACGAGAAGTCGCCCCTCGCGAGCCGCCTGTTCGACATCAAGGGCGTGATGGCCGTGATGTTGGGCACCAACTTCGTCACAGTCACCAAGGGCGACGAGGGAGAATGGGACGAGCTCAACGACGGCGTGATGCTCGCGCTCGACAAGCACCTGACCGACGGCGAAGCGGTGGTGAAGCCCGACGTGCTCGAGGCGTGGACCGCGGCAGCCGCGGTGACCCTGGGCAGCGGCGGGGCGATCGAGCAGCGCATTCGCGAGATCCTCGACACCGAGATTCGCCCGGCGGTCGCGATGGACGGCGGCGACATCACCCTGGACCGCGTGGAGAACGGCATCGTCTACCTGCACATGCAGGGGAGCTGCGCCGGCTGCCCGTCTTCCACCGCCACCCTGCGCATGGGCATCGAGACCCGGATCAAGGAAGCGATCCCGGAAATCCTCGAGGTCGTCGCGGTCTAAACGTGAGTCCGAAGGCCAGAGAGTCGGTTCCCGCCAAGCAGGTGCGGCGGGAGCTCCTCCCCAATCAGTCAGTCGAGTTGCTCAAGACGCTGCACCTCGTCACGCGTGACGGTCAGCTGAACGCCGACGCGCGCCGAAAGTTGAAGCAGGTCAATCACCTGGTGGGGCTGCTGCAGCCTGCGCTGGATGACGTGCTCGAGCGCTTCCCCCAGGCCACCGTGGTCGACGTTGGCAGCGGCAATTCGTACCTGGGCTTCATTCTCTACGAGCTCTTCTTGAAGGAGCGCGGCGAGCTGTTGTCGGTGGAGTCGCGTGACGAGCTGACCGAGAAAGCGAAGCAGCGCGCGGCTGAGCTGAACTACGGGCGGATGAAGTTTGCGACCTCGCACATCGAGGGTGCGGCCTACCCCGAGCGGATCAACGTGCTGACCGCGCTGCATGCGTGTGACACGGCGACGGATGACGCACTGGCGGTCGCCATTCAGCACAAGGCGGATCACGTGGCGGTGGTGCCCTGTTGCCAGGCGGAGGTCGCGCAGCAGTTGAAGGACGCGCGCCCGAAAGTCGACTCGGCGATGCAGTCGTTGTTCTCGCACCCGTGGCACCGGCGGGAGTTCGGCTCGCATCTGACGAACGTGATCCGGGCGCTGGTGCTGGAAGCGAGCGGGTATCAGGTCACCGTGACCGAGCTCGCGGGCTGGGAGCACTCGCTCAAGAACGAGCTGATCATCGGGCGGCGCGTGCAGCACGAGAACGGGATCGCGAAGAAGCGGCTCGAGGCGTTGCTCGCATCCACCGGTGTTCGCCCGAAGCTGGTACGCACGCTCGGAATCGCCTGAGTGTCTCCCTCTCCCTTCGGGAGAGGGTCGGGGTGAGGGGCAAATGCAAGAAACAGTCTTCGTAGGCACGACCCCCGGGCTCGAAGGAGTCCTCGCAGAAGAACTGGCCGAGCTCGGTTTCTCAGGCGAACCGACGAGCGGCGGAGTGACCGTCTCCGGTCCGCAAGGCAGCTACCGAACGATCAACCTGTGGTCGAGAGTCGCAAGCCGAGTGCTGCTCCGGGTCGCCGAAGTCCCGACGCCCGACACGCTGCGAAAGCTCAAACTCCGCGACTACGGCGAGGCTTTCGAAGTCGACGCCTTCGGGATCGATCCAGGCAAGTGGGGCGGGGTGCTGCCCTCGACGCCGGGGGCGGTGAAGCTGCTGCTCCGCGGGACGAAGAACGGCTGTCAGGTGAGCCTGGATACCTCGGGCGAGCTGCTCCACTTCCGCGGCTACCGGCAGGAAGTCGGCCGCGCGCCGATGCGTGAAACGCTGGCTGCCGGCGTGCTGCGCCTGGCCAAGTGGAACCCCGACGAGCCGTTGTGGGACGTGATGTGCGGCTCGGGCACTTTGATCATCGAAGCCGCCGAGATCGCGCTGGGCCTGGCCGCCGGCCGCAACCGCAAGTTCGCCTTCGAGCAGTTTCCTTCGCACGACGAGAAGAGTTGGCGCGCGCTGCCGCGAGAGAAGCCGGGCAAGAAGCCGCTCATCACCGGCAGCGATCTGAACTCCGGAGCATTGGGCACGGCGCGGCGGAATGCCAAACGCGCGGGCGTGCTCGAGTCGATCAAGCTCGAGCGCATCGACGCGACGAAGCTGGTGGCCCGTGAGAAGGCGGGGCTGGTGATCGGCAATCTTCCGTACGGAAAACGAGTCGGTGAACGCGACGAGCTCGGTCAGCTGTATCGGGCGCTCGGCAAGTCACTTCGCTCCGCGTGTCCCGGTTGGTACTTCGGTTTTCTGCTCGAAGGCGGGGAAGAGCACCTGGGCCTGAAGATCGAAGAGCGGCACCACGTGACCAACGGCGGCATCGGCTGTCAGGTCGTGCTGGGGCAAGTCTGATTTGTTTCCCTCTCCCTTCGGGCCCTTCGGGAGAGGGTCAGGGTGAGGGCCTCACGTGGATTCTCCTCCTGATATGAGCGGCGCATGTCCATCGACTCCGCCCTCGCCCATTTCGCCGCGAAGAAGACCGAGTACCTCGAAGATCTCAAGACCCTGGTGCGCATCCCCTCGGTGTCGTTCGACGGCTTCGATCCCAAGCTGGTGCGCCAGAGCGCCGATGCCACCGCGGTGCTGCTCAAGAAGCGCGGTTTTCAGAACGTGCAGCTCCTCGAGATCGAAGGCGCGCACCCGTACGTCTACGGCGAGATTCTCAACGCCCCGGGCAAGCCCACCATCCTCATGTACGCGCACCACGACGTGCAGCCCGCGGGCGATGCGGCCGCGTGGAAGTCGCCCCCCTTCGAGCCCACCGAGCGTGACGGCCGCATGTACGCGCGGGGTTCGGCCGACGACAAAGCCGGCATCGTGGTGCACACCAGCGCCGTCGACGCGTGGTTGCAGTCGGGCGACCCGCTTCCGCTCAACGTGAAGGTGATCATCGAAGGTGAAGAAGAGATCGGCTCGGAGCACCTGACGCAGTTCCTCCAGGCGCACCGCAAGCTGCTCCAGGCCGACTGCATCGTGCTCACCGACACCAGCAACTTCGAGACGGGCCTGCCTTCGATCACCACCGCGTTGCGTGGCCTGGTCACCGTCGACGTCGAAGTGCGCGCGCTCAAGCAGTCGCTGCACTCGGGCATGTGGGGCGGGCCGGTGCCTGATCCGGTGATGGCGCTCTCCAAGATGCTCGCTTCGCTCACGAACGCCGATGGCACCATCGCCATCCCAGGGATCCTCGAGCGCGTGAAGCCGCTGAACGAGGCCGAGAAGGCCTCCATCGCCGCGTTGCCGGGCAACCTGGAGACCTTCCGCCGGCAGGCAGGGCTGCTCCCCGGCGTGCAGTTGATGGGCGGCGATCGTCACCCGTGGGAGACGAACTGGCGCCAGCCTTCGCTCACCGTCAACGCAATCCAGGCCAGCTCACGCAAAGACGCGCGCAACATCGTGTGCGAGTCGGCGTGGGCCCGCGTGGGCATTCGCCTGGTGCCCAACCTCGAGCCGCTCGAGGTGCAGCAGAAGCTCATCGAGGCGATCAAGACCGCGACGCCGTGGGGCCTCGAGTGCGTGGTGAAGGCCGAGTCGGCCGCGGGCTGGTGGTACACCGATCCGTCGGGCCCGGCGTTCCAGGCCGCGTTCCGCGCGCTGGAAAAGGGTTACGGCGTGAAGTCGGTGGCCATCGGTTGCGGTGGTTCGATTCCCTTCGTCGAGCCCTTCAGCAAGGAGCTCGGCGGCGTGCCGGCGTTGCTCATCGGCGTCGAAGATCCGTACACCAACGCGCACTCCGAGAACGAGAGCCTGCACCTGGGTGACTGGGAGAAGTCGATCAAGAGCGCGATCCACCTGTACGCCGAGCTCGCGCAAGCGCTGCAAAAGTAGAAAAGGGCGGAGAGGCACCAGGCCTCTCCACCCCTTCACTTGTTCAGCTCAGCTGCTCGTTACGGCGCGCAGCTGCCCTGGAGACAGCGCAGGCCCGCCGAGCAGTCGCAGTTGGTGGTGCAGACCACCTGCGTGGGGGGCAGGCAGTAGCCGATGCGGCAGACGAGATCGGTCGCGCAGGTCGCGGCCGAAGCGCAGCGGTCACGGCAGGCGCCATCGACGCAATCCTGAGCCGAGGCGCAGTGCGTGGAGTTCGAGCACGTACCCGCCGGGCGAGGACGGCACAGGCCACCCTGGCAGGAGTTGCCGGTGGTGCAGTCGGTGTCAGCCGTGCAGCCGAACAAGCAGCTGTTGTTCACGCACCAGCCGCCGAGGCCGCAGTCTGCGTTGTAGGTGCAGCTCGTCGGAACGCCGCCATCGGTGTTGGTGCCGCCGCCCGTGCCGCCGCCCGTCGCCGTGCCGCCACCCGTACCGGTGCCGCCGCCCGTACCGGTGCCGCCGCCCGTACCGGTGCCGCCGCCCGTACCGGTGCCGCCGCCCGTGGCCG
The DNA here is from genome assembly GCA_031412555.1 of Archangium sp. GTDB lineage: Bacteria > Myxococcota > Myxococcia > Myxococcales > Myxococcaceae > Archangium_A. The sequence continues at coordinate 5,846 of JANODF010000832.1, forward strand.
AGCCGCCGCCCGTGCCGGAGCCGCCGCCCGTACCCGAGCCACCACCCGTGCCGCCGTCAGGGATCGTCACGCCGCCGCAGAAGCCGGCCTGGCAGGTCTGGCCCGTGCTGCAGTCGACGCTGCGGTCGCAAGGACGCACGCAGAAGCCGTTGATGCAGGTGTCCATGCCGCACTGCTGAGACGAGGTGCACGCGTGCGAGCCTGGAGGCACGGCGCGGCAGGTGCCGGAGAGACAGAACTGCCCGCTGCCACAGTCCGAGTTGGCCGAGCACGTGGTGTGTCGGGGTTCACAGACGAAGTTGGTACAGGCACAGCTCTCGGCACAGTCCTCATCCTCCGTGCACGCCTCGCCAGGGCCGAAGCGGCCGTCGGTGTTGATGATGGTGCAGCCGCTCACGCCCAGCAGCGGCACGGCAAGCAAGGTCAGGACTCTCAGCGATGAAAGGTTCATGCGGGGTTTTCCTCGGGTTGTGGCGGCTTCCTTCGCCGCGTCACTGACCCGTTCGATGCCGCTCATTTTCTTTTCGATCATTCACCCGGGTCGCGATCCGCGGACCCGGAGGCGGTGATCACCCGGAGCCCGAGCGGCAACCAAGAAGACATGGTGCTGCCCGCTGCCTGGAAATCCCCGGTTTCTGGTGAATCGGGAGCCTCCGAAGCGCGTCGGCCTGCCGTTGCCCGGAGGTCCGCTTTGTCCGCTGATGCCCTGCCACTCCCTCGGTTGGTCCCTTCACAGCCGCCGACGGGTCAGACCGAAGCGCGCCTGTTGCGACTCGTCGACCGCATCAAGAAGGACGACGTGCTCGCCTTCGAGGAGCTGTACCGCCTCACCCGCGACGACGTCGCCCGCACCCTCTTTCACCTCGTCGGTCACCGGCCGGATCTGGAGGACATGATCCAGGAGACGTACCTGCGCCTGCTCAAGGCGGTGCCCGGTTTCCGCGGCGAGTCGCAGTTCCGCACCTTCCTCTACCGGGTGTGCGCGAACGTGGCGCTGATGAACCTGCGCTGGTGGCGTCGCAGGAAAGAGGATCTCACCGCTGAGCTGCCCGACGGCATCGACTTCGGGCAGGACCCGGAACGCGCGGCCCAGGCAGCGCAGGCTTCGCGCCTGGTGCACCGGGCTCTGGAGAAACTCACCGCGAAGAAGCGGATCGTCTTCGTCTACCACGAGCTCTGCGGCATGGGCCCGGAGGAGATCGCGCAGGCGGTGGGCGTCTCGTACAACACGGTGCGCTCGCGCCTTCATCACGCGCGGTTGGAGTTCACCGAAGCACTGCGAGATCTCACCCGGGCGGAGGTGTCGTCATGATCCGCCACGAAGTGCAGCTGTGGGCGTACGCCGCGAAAGAACTCGAGCTGGGTGATCAACGCTTCGTCGAGGCGCATCTCGAAGATTGCCCCGAGTGTGTGGAGCAACTCGCGTCGGTGCAGGTCGCCAAAGAAGCGCTCGAGCTGGCGCGTGACGCGCGGCCCCGCGTGGCCTGGGCGAAGGTGGATGAGCGCATCGGCGCGATGGTGGAGAAGCGGCTGCACGCGCAGGCCCGGCGTCCGCTGTACTTCCGCGTGGGTGTGTTCGGCGCGGGTCTGGCGATGGCTGCCGCGGCGGTGCTGTACATCGCGATGCCGCGCGAGACGTTGTTGCCGCTGCCGTCCGTCGAACAGCCGTCTCCGGTTTCGTCGTGGGCGCGGGTGGATCGCGCTCAGGGCCTCACGCGCATCGATGGCGAGTCGAGTGAGATCCTCGATGGCACCGAGCTGCGCGGTGGCGATGTGTTGCGCACTTCGAAGCTCGGCAAGGCGTACGTGCACCTGCCCGATGGCAGTCACCTGCGGGTGGGTGGTTCTTCGCAGCTCGCGCTCACCCGGTCTGAGGCCGATGACGTGGCGTTGACGCTCGAGCGCGGCTCGTTGGCGGTGCGCGCGTCACACCAGGTTCGCAAGGGCTTCGTGGTGCACTCCGGCGGCTTGACGGTGAACGTCATCGGCACGGTGTTCGGCGTGATGAACGACTCGGAGCAGGTCGAGGTGACGGTGACCGAGGGCCGGGTGCGCGTGGAGTTGCCCACGGGTGAGTCGGTGTTCGTCGAGCCTGGGCAGCGCTTGCGCTTCGACTCGAAGACGCAGCGTTCGAAGACGCTCAAGCTGACCGCGGCCAATGAGCGCGAGTTGTCGGAGGTCGCGGCGGTGGCCGATGCGACGACGTCGGTCGAGCAGCGCGCGGTGGTGGCGGCGGTGGGTGGTCCTCCGTCTTCGCCGCCGATGCTCACTGCGCAGGGCACGCCGCGTTCGTTGCCGAGGCTGTCACCTTCTGAAGCACGGTCACGGCAGGTGAGTGCTCCGGTGCTGACGGAAGAGCCTGCCAAGGCGGCGCCGCCCATTGAAGACGGAAAGACAGTGTTGACGGTGGAAGGGCCTGCGGAGGTCTGGCCGACTTTGGGTGGCGGCGAGATCGTTCGAGGCGTGCCTGCAGCGCGTGAGGCAGTGGTGGATGCGCCTCCGGTCACTCAGCCGACGGAGTGGGCTGAAGCGCCCAAGCCGAGCGTGGATGAGTGGGAATCGCTTCCGGCGGCGGCGGCGCCTGAGTCTTCGAGCGCGGCCCGGCTGACGGAAGAACCGGCGGAGACGAAGGTGATGGCGAAGGATCTCGAGACCATCTTCATGCAGCGCGCGGAGGACTCGATTCAGAAGGGCACGTGCGATCGGTTTCTGCTCGGGCTCGAGGACATCGCCACCGACTCGGAGCGGAACGCGCGCACGGAGCAGGCGCGGGTGCTCAGGGCGCGGTGCTTCGATTCACAGATGCGGCCGAGGCAGGCGATGAGCGAGTATCGGAAGTATCTCGAGGTGTATCCGCGCGGTCACTTCGTAGCGGAAGCGCATCAGGCGCTCGGAGAATGACGCCTTGAAATGCGCGGCTGTCGTTGGGTCTGCTCCCGGGACGGTCGCGAGCAGGCCTCTCGGCCTCGAGCGCAGATGTTCATCTGGTGCTGTTACGGATACTGCATCGAGATTCGATTCGAGCCTCTCTCAGTACGGAGAGGGCGGATCGGCGGGCCGAAAGTGCGTCTCGATGGAGAATCCGTAACAACCGGATCAGATGAAGCCCCTTGCTCGGAGCGAGGGGCCTGCGCGCGACGTGCGTCGAGGCGATCGTGGCCTGCTGCCTTCCCTAAGGCTTACGGAAGCACCGGCTTGCCTGCACTGGCAACCACTTCGACCGTCGACTTCTCCGTGAGCGCGCGCCCATCACCACGCTCTTCGGTGTCCGTGATCCGAATGACGTCCCCGCGCGCGATCTTGAAGAAGAGCCGGTTCGTCGGCGACTCGTGCTTCTCCTGCATCGCCAGGCCCACGCGACCATCCGGTCCGCACGCCATGAAGCGGCGACGGCCTTTGCCCTCGAGCGGCTCGGACACGATGCGGAACAAAGTTCCCGGCGGCGGGGTGGCCCACGTCTCACCCTTCGGAGCGAGCACCAGGTAGCTCATCTTGAGCGACTCCTTGTGCAGCCCCGCAGTGCGCGCGAGATCTTCGACCAGCCCCGGCATGCGCCATGACCGTTCGGCGTGACACCAGTCGGATTCCTTGATCAACGCCGGGCAATTTCCGCGGAACAGACACGGAGCGCGCACCGCGAAGCCCTTGCCGACGAGCGCATCGCGCACCTGCAGCAGCGCCCGCGACGTGTCGCGCAGCGCAGGCTCGATCACCACCAGCGAGCCATTCGGGTTCACCCGCTCGAGGATCTTCTCGAGCAGGTCAGCGCGCGGCGCGATCTGCCCATTGAACAACTCGTTCACCACGTGCCCCATGGTGATCAGGTCGTACTTCCCATCGGGCAGCGGCTTCTCCGGGCTCCACTCGCGCGTGCCCAGCCCTTCACCGGCTTCAGTCGCCAGCGCCTTCGCGAGATCGAGCGCGGGTTTGCTGCGATCCGCCGCCACCACCGTGGCCGCGCCGGCATCGAGCGCGGCAAACGCGAGCGGCCCTGGGCCTGAGCCGAGATCCAGCACCGACCGCGGACGGTTGGTCAGCTCGGACAGCGTGCTGCGCGCCTGTGCGTAGCTGACCGGCCAGTAGAACAGCAGGTACGCGCCGAGCAGCTTCGGGTCGTCCATGTACCGGGCGCCCGCAAGCTCACGATTGCGCGTCAGGCCCATCGACAGCTGCTTCACGCCCGCGCCGACCTCGCGCACTTCATCTGGCGTGAGCTTGCCCTCAGGCAGCTCGTCTTCTTCGAAACGGCCACGCTGGTGGCGGCCGTGACCGCCCTGCTGCGGCTTGCCGCCTTTGCGGTGCCGTCGCCACACGGCGATCAGCCGCGGAATCCACTGCTCGAGATCACGGGTCGGGTCACCCATGCTTCACCTCGTACACTTCCCCGGCGCACCAGTCGATCAAGGTCAGCCCCTCCAATCGGCTCAAGGCCTCATCATCTGGAGCAGTCAACCCGAGCGCGTTCACCTGGTCGCCCGTCGCCTGCCCGTAGACCCACACGCCCGAAGGCAGCTTGAAGGCAAAACAGCCCTTCAACACTCCCGCACCACCCCGGTACGCCACCGGGTGTACCGCGCCAAACAGGCCCCGCAACGAGGCCAGCGAACGGGGGTGCGCCTCGAACGGAGCCGGCAGCTCGATGCGCACGTGCAGCCGCTTGAAGCCGGTGCCCTGCCGCTCGTTGGCGAGCACGGCGCGCACGGCCTCGATGTCGGCCTGCGCCTCGAACACCGTCTCGCGTGGCATCAGCTCGAGCTGCAGCCAGTCGTCTTCGTGCATCTGCAGGGCGTTGCTGAGGTCACCCTCCGTCACTTCTTCGGGGATGACGTCGGCCACCGTGGGCAGGGAGAAAAGGATGTCGTTCGGGTTGATGTACTGAACCTTGCGCAGCACGAGGCTGACCTTGCCCGCCTTGACGATCTCTTCGGTGCGGCCGGGCGTCACGTCGAGCACGAGCCAGTCGTCTTTCCCGATCGTCAGCGTGGTGTCGCGCACAGGGAGCTGGCGCAGCGGCACCTTCAGTTTCATGAACTCGTCGCTGGTCTCAGCGTCGATGAAGGTGACGTCGATGATCGCCGTGTCGCTCATGCGGGCGGTGAATAGCGCGTTCTGCGCACGAGCCAGTTACAAAGGCGACCCATGATTCGCCTCAGCGGGCTCAGGAAGCACTATCGGGTACACAAACGGCCGCCGGGACTGAAGGCGGCGCTCAAGTCGCTGTTCAAGCGCGAGTACGAAATCGTGAAGGCGGTGGACGGCATCGACTTTTCCATCGGCCGCGGCGAGCGGGTGGGGTTCCTCGGCCCCAACGGAGCGGGCAAGACCACCACGCTCAAGATGGCCTCGGGCCTGCTGCACCCCACGTCGGGTGAAGTCACGGTCGACGGCCACACGCCGCAAAAACGGGAGAACGAGTTCCTCAAGAAGATCATGTTGGTGATGGGCCAGAAGCAGCAGCTCATGTGGGATCTGCCGCCGGCCGACACCTACGAACTCAACCGCGCCATCTACGACGTGCCACGCGCCGACTTCACCAAGCGCCTCAAGGAGCTGACCGAGTTGCTCGAGCTCGGCGAGCTGGTCACCAAGCCGACGCGCCAGCTCTCGCTGGGTGAGCGCATGAAGTGCGAGCTGGCCGGCGCGTTGATTCACGGCCCCAAGGTGCTCTTCCTCGACGAGCCCACCATCGGTCTCGACGTCTCGATGCAGGTGGCGATGCGCGACTTCATTCGCCGCTACAACGAGGAGCACGGCGCCACGTTGATCCTGACCTCGCACTACATGGACGACGTCGCCGCGCTCTGCCCGCGGGTGATCGTGATCGACAAGGGCGCGCTCTCCTTCGACGGCAAGCTGGAAGACCTGGTCACCCAGGTGCGGCCCGAAAAACGGCTCACGCTGCGCTTCTCCGCGCCGGTCTCCCGCGAGCTGGTGGCTGAGCTGGGCACCATCGTGAAACACGAACCTGCGCAGGCGGTGTTGTTGGTCAAGCAGTCGGCCATGAACGCCGCCGTGGCGAAGGCGCTGGCCACCCTGCCCGTGCAGGATCTCAACGTGGAGAACCCGCCGCTCGAAGAGGTGATGAGCGAGCTGTTCTCCCGCAGCCGCGCCGCGAGGGAGGCTGTGTGAAGACCTTCGCCGCGCTTCGTGCGATCCCCACGTTGCTGAAGATCGGGTTCTCCGAAGCGGTGGCGTACCGGGCGGAGATGCTCGTCTGGGTGTTCGCCACCACCATGCCGCTCATCATGATGATGTTGTGGACCACCGTGGCCGAGGCCTCTCCGGTGGTGGGGCAGGGCGGCAAGCAGTGGGGCAGCGGCGCCTTCGTCGCCTACTTCCTGAGCGTGTTCATCGTGCGGCAGCTGATCTCCGCGTGGGCCGCCTGGGAGATCAACTTCGAAGTCCGCCAGGGCATGTTGTCGATGCGGCTCTTGCGCCCAATGCACCCGGTGTTGTCGTACGCGATGTCGAACCTCGCCTACATGCCGATGCGCGCGATGGTGACCCTGCCGGTGCTCGCGATTCTCCTGGTCACCGAGCTGAGCCGGCTGACCTCGCAGTGGCAGGTCTGGTTGTTGTGGCCGCTGGCGATGATCGGCGGGTGGCTGATCACCTTCTTCGCCAACGTGGCGATCGGCAGCTTGAGCTTCTTCATCGACAGCTCAATCAAGATCATGGACGTGTGGCTGGCCGCGTTTTTCGTCTTCTCCGGCTACCTGTTCCCGCTCGAGCTGTTCCCCGAGTGGCTGCGCATCGCCGCGCAGTGGCTCCCGTTCCGCTACCAGATTGGCCTGCCGGTCGAGTTGATGACGGGCCAGCTCACCGTGGAAGCCGCCTTGCCGTTGCTCGCCCGGCAGTACACCTGGGCGGGGATCATGGTGGTCGCCTCGTTGCTCCTCTGGCGAAGCGGCATCAAACGTTTCCAGGCGTTCGGGGGCTGACGATGACGCGCTACCTCCGCTTGCTCGGGCTGCAGCTGCGCACCTCTGCGCTCCTGGCCGCGCAGTACCGCTTCGACTTCTTCGTCGATGCGGCCATCTCGTTGTTCTGGACGGCCACCGCGGTGGTGCCGCTCTTCGTGGTGTACGGCGAAGAGACCCGCCCCGGCATTCCCGGCTGGAGCTTCGGGGAAGCGCTGGTGGTGACGGCCTGCTTCATTCTTCTGCAAGGCGTGTTGGATGGCGCCATCAACCCCGGCTTGCAGGCGGTGATCGATCACATCCGCAAGGGCACGCTCGACTTCGTGCTGCTCAAGCCGGCCGACGCACAGTTCCTGGTGTCGACTTCGCGCTTCATGCTCTGGCGCGTCTTCAGCCTGGTGACGTCGGGCATCGTGTTCGGCATCGCCTTTCATCAGATTGGTCACGGCCCGTCGGTGCTCGGCGTGTTGACCGCGTTGGTGCTCTTCGCGGTGGCCACGTTGCTGCTCTATTCGTTGTGGATCTTGATCATCTCCGCGGCCTTCATCGTGGTGAAGGTCGACAACCTCACGTACCTGTTCAGCTCGATCTTCGACGCCGCGCGGTGGCCGTCGTCGGTGTTTCGGGGTGCGGTGAAGTTTTTCTTCACCTTCGTGATCCCGCTCGCGGTGATGACCACCTATCCGGCAGAGGCGCTGTTGGGCCGGCTCGCCCCGATGACGCTGGTCTCGAGCATCGGGGGCGCGTTCGTGTTCGCCGCCGCCGCGCGCGCCATCTGGCTGCGCAGCATCGGGCACTACACCTCCGCGGGCGGTTAGGTCGCGGCGCGTCCCGTGCAGTCCTCCTCTCACTGAAGGAGGATCACCATGTGGAACTGGCTGCATCGCGTGTGGGAACGCGTGACACCGAGACCGCAGTTGCCGCCGGCACCCCAGCCGATCCGCAGGGATCCGCCGGTACTCAGGGTGATCTCGGGCGGGTTGGACACGACCTCCAGCTTCGAACAGCTGCTCGCCCTCACGAGTCAGACCGAACCCCCACCGGTGCTGCTGACCCCAGAGGAGCGTGATCGCGAAGACATGTTGTCCGAGCGGGTGCTGGCTCACTTCCGCAAGAACCGGCCGGCGCCTTCCGCCCTGCCGGCGATCTCGTTGCAGGTGCTCAACCTGGTCGCCGAACCCGACCTCTCGCTCTCGCAGCTCTCGCGCGTCGTCTCGCAGGATCCCGCCTTCTCCGCGGCGATCCTCAAGGTGGCCAACTCACCCGCGTACATGGGCGCGCAGGAAACCCAGACACTGCGCGACGCGGTGGCGCGGCTGGGTCTCACCGAAGTGGGCCGGGTGGCCGGCATGGTCTCGGCGCGTTCACTCTTTCAACCGCAGGTGCGCAGCGAGTTCGCCGTCTTCGGCAGCCGGTGGAACGACATCGTTGCCGAGTCGGTGGCCGCCGCGCGCGGCGCCGCCTGGTTGTGCATGCGCGTCAAACGGTCTCGCAGTGATCACGCCTTCCTCGCCGGCATCCTTCATGATCTCGGGCGCTCGGTGGCCTTGCGCTCCATCGCGGCGCTCTCCTTGAGCGAGCAGAGTTTCGAGCTGGAGGGCACCGAGATCGATCGAGTGGTCGAACGCGTGCACGTGGAGATCGGCGGCGAGGTGCACGTCGACTGGAGCCTGCCCCGGTTTCCCACCCTGGTGGCCATGCGCCATCACGAGCTCAACCTGCCCACCGATGGCGAATACGTCGACGTGCACTGCGTGCGGTTGGCCAGCGCCCTGGTGCAGTACCTCCGTCAGCCCTGGCGCGTGACGCAGCTCAAGAAGGAGATCGACGAGAGCTGCACCGCGCTGCACCTCGACGGCTTCGCGCTGCGATCGCTGGAGACCCAGCTGCGCACCGAGTTGGAGGCGGTCCTCGCCTCGTTTCACCAGCCGCCGCGCCGCCGCACTGGCAGCAACTTCTAGCGCTCGGTTTCGCGGTAGACAGTCGCGGTGAAGATCGTCACCTGGAACATCAACTCGATCCGCGCACGCCTCGAGCGGCTCGTCGAATACCTGAAGACCCGCTCGCCAGACGTGCTGTGTCTGCAGGAACTCAAGTGCACCAACGAGCAGTTCCCGCTCACTGAGATCGAAGCGGCCGGCTACCGCGCCGAGGTGTTCGGGCAGAAGACGTACAACGGCGTGGCGATCCTCTCGAAGCAGCCGATGACCGATGTCACCCGCAACCTGGGTGACGGCGACGAGCAGTCGCGCCTCATCGCGGGGTCGATCGGCGGCCTTCGGGTGGTCGGCCTCTATGCGCCGAATGGTCAGGCGCTCGGCACGCCCGCCTACGAATACAAACTGGAGTGGTACGCTAGGCTGACGCGGTGGCTCGCCAGCACGAAGGGCCCGCTGCTGGTCTGCGGTGACTTCAACGTGGCGCCCGAAGACCTCGACACGTGGGATCCTGCGTTGTGGCAGGGCCAGACACTCTGCTCGCCCAAAGAGCGTGAAGCGTTCGCCGCGATGGTGAAGGCCAACTCCCTGGTCGATCTCTTTCGCGCGCGGCACCCCGAAGGTGGGCGCTTCTCGTGGTGGGACTATCGAGCCGGCGCCTTTCACAAGAATCAGGGCCTGCGCATCGATCACATCCTCGTGAGCCCCGATCTGGTCTCGCGCTGCCTTCAGGTCGACGTCGATCGCGACGCGCGCAAAGGCGCTCAGCCATCAGATCACGCGCCGGTCTGGGCCGAGTTTGCGAGCGGCGAAATCGCTAGCGTCTTGGGTCGTCAGGTCTAAGGTCCACGAGCGCAGCAGCACGTCACTCAAGAGGGGTTTACCCATATGGAGATTTCATTCGCCGGCCTGATCTTCGGGGCGGTTGGCTGGTTCCTGCTCGTCTACGTGATCCGTGGCTTCTTCACGGTGAACCAGAACGAGCGCGTGGTTAAGACCTCGTTCGGTCGCGCGCAGCGCCTGACCACCACCACGCTCGACAACCCCATGTCCGAGTACCTGCGGCCCGATGAGCGCGAGCGGTACAACTACCCTCAGCTCTCCGTGATCCAGCCCGGCGGCCCGTACTTCAAGTGGCCCTGGGAGAAGATCTACAAGGTCTCCATCGCCACCGAGACGGTGAACCTCGCCTTCGACGCGGAAGACATCAACGCCAACCGCGGCGGCACCGAGCTCGACGCCGTCACCAAGGACCAGCTCAACATCGGCCTGGTGGGCCAGCTCCGTTTCCGCGTGAGCGACCAGAACCTCTACGCGTACATCTTCGGCGTGAAGCGCCCGCTGGTGCACGTGCTCGGTTACTTCGTGTCGATCCTCCGCCAGAAGATTGCCTCGTTCGAAGCGCCCGACACCGGCGCCACCGGGGCGACTGCCGTGGCCGCCGCTCACGGAGCGGATCTCGCGGTCGCTGCCGGCGTGTCGATCAACGACTTGCGTAAGAACCTGCGCCTGCTCAACGAAGACATGGACAAGGGATGCATGTCGTCGACCGCGCGCTACGGCATCGTGCTCGATGCTTCGCTCATCACCGGCATCGACCCGCCGCCCGACGTCGAGAGTGCGTTGGCCGCCATCAACACGGCGCACAACTCGGTCGGCGCCGAAGTCTCGCTGGCCCAGGCCTCGGCCGATCAGAAGCTGGTGCAGTCGCGCCGCGCCGTCGAAATTCAGACCCTCAACAGCCAGGCCGAAGTCGAGCCGCTGGTGCAGCTCGCCCAGCAGCTGGCCGACCTCAAGAAGAACGGCGGCTCGGGCGTGCTCGATGCGTACGTGCGCAACGTGAAGCTCAGCCTGTTCAGCAAAGCCAAGAACGCGTTCGTGGAGGTCAAGCCGTGAACTTCTTCATCTCGATGTTCGTCGGTTTTTTCGCCTGTCTCATCGGTGTTCCCATGGCCCTGGGCATCGCGAAGGCTTTCGGCCTCTACGTCACGATCGATGAGCGCCGCGCCAAGGTGTTCACGCTCTTCGGCGAGGTGCTGGGCACCATCAACGAGCCGGGCCTGCACTTCTTGTGGGCGAAGCTCGGCATCAAGGCCGCGCTCATTCCGCTCTTCGGCAAGGTGCACTCGGTCGACCTGCGCCTCGACCAGGAGTACCTGCGCAGCCAGCCGGTCAACTCGGAGGAAGGCGCTCCGATGGGTATCGGCATCTGGTACGAGATGTACGTCGCCGAGCCGGTCTCGTTCATCTTCAAGAACGCAGACCCGCGCGGCTCGATGCGCGCCAACGTCAGCAACGCCGCGGTGCGTACGCTCTCGAACATGAAGCTGGGTGACATGCTCGAGACCCGCCACGTGATGAGCCAGGCGGTGCGCAACGAGGTGACGCCGCGTTCGGCAGAGTGGGGT
>JANODF010000833.1:0-32484 GCA_031412555.1 Archangium sp.
GCCGGACGACGCGAAGAGCTTCGTCGACTTCGTAGTCAGCAAACGCGCACCGCAGCTGCCGCAGCTTCAGTTCGGCGTGCTCGGGCTGGGTGACACCAGCTACACGAAGTTCTGCGAGATCGGCCGCGTGCTCGACGCGCGGTTCGCAGCCCTGGGCGCCACGCGCGTCGTCGATGCGGGCGAGTGCGACGTCGACTTCGAGACCGTCGGTGCTCCCTGGGTCGTTCGTGCGCTGACGTATGCGCAGAAGCGTCCGGGCACGGTGAAGGCCGCGAAGGTTCACGTCACCAAGGCGACCGAGCCCCGCTTCCATCGTGACGCGCCGTTCGCCGCGGAGATCTACGTCAACCAACGCATCGTCAGCCGCGACGCGCTCAAAGACGTGCGGCATGTCGAAGTGTCGCTCGGTGCTTCGGGCCTGACCTACGAGCCGGGCGACTCTCTGGGAATCTGGCCGCGCAATGCGCCGGAGCTGGTGAAGGCCGTGCTCTCCACGCAGCACTTCGATGCCGACCTGCAGCTCAGCCGCGATGAACAACGGCATCCGCTGAGCACGTGGCTCGCGTCGAAGCTCGAGCTCACCCGGCTCACCAAGCCCTTCCTCGTCGCGCATGCGGCGCTGGCGAAGAGCGCCGAGCTCGACCACGCCCTCGGGACCGAGAAGCTGAGAGAGCTGCTCGACACCCATCAGGTCATCGACGTGTTGCGCCGCTATCCCGCTGCGTGGGAACCCGAGGCGTTCGTTCACGCGCTGCGCAAGATGTCGCCACGGCTGTATTCGATCGCCTCGAGTCAGAAGCGCGTCGGTGCGGAGGCGCACCTCACCGTGGCGCACGTCGCGTATCAGGCGTTCGGCGACGCGCACTTCGGAGCGGCTTCACATCACCTCGCCACACGCGCCGCGGAAGATCTGGTGCCCGTATTCGTGGAGTCCAACCCGCGCTTCCGCGTGCCGGCCGACCCTTCACGTGACTGCATCATGATCGGCCCGGGTACCGGCGTGGCGCCGTTCCGCGCGTTCGTTCAGGAGCGCGCCGAGGTCGGAGCGAAAGGCCGCAACTGGCTCTTCTTCGGTGAACAGCACTTCCGCGCGCAGTTCCTCTACCAGGTGGAGTGGCAGGAGGCGCTCAAGCGCGGCCACCTCTCCCGGCTGTCGCTCGCGTTCTCGCGTGACCAGGCGCAGAAGATCTACGTGCAGCACCGCATGCGTGAAGCAGGCAAGGACCTCTTCGCGTGGCTCGAAGGCGGCGCTCATCTCTATGTCTGCGGCGAAGCGACGCGCATGGCCAACGACGTCAACGAAGCGCTGCTGGCGATCGTGGAAGAGCACGGTGGCAAGAGCCGCGAAGACGCCGAGGCGTACGTGGCCCAGTTGCGCGACAGCCAGCGTTACCAGCGCGATGTCTATTGAGGATGCATGACTGACAAGAAGCCGCTGACCGAAGTCGAGAAGGTGAAGGCCGCGAGCAACCTGCTGCGCGGCACCATCGCGCAGAGCTTCGAGGTGCCTGAGACGCTGGGAATTCCCCCAAGCGATGGGCACTTGATGAAGTTTCACGGCAGCTACCTGCAAGACGACCGTGACCTTCGCGACGAACGCGCGCAGCAGAAGCTGGAACCCGCGTACTCGTTCATGCTCCGCACGCGGCTGCCGGGCGGCGTGTGCAGCCCCACGCAGTGGCTCGCGATGGATGCGATCTCGCAGAAGCTCGCCAATGGAACGTTGCGGCTCACCACCCGGCAGGCCTTTCAGCTCCACGGCATCCTGCGCGGAGACATGAAGGGCGTCATCGGTGAGATGCAGCAGGTGATGCTCGACAGCATCGCGGCGTGCGGTGACGTGAACCGCAACGTGATGTGCAACCCGAACCCGGTCGACTCGAGCCTGCACCACGAGGCGTACCAGTGGGCGGTGCGGCTCTCGGAGCACCTGCTGCCGAAGTCGCGCGCGTATTACGAGCTGTGGCTCGACGGAGAGAAGGTATCGGGTGGTGAAGAAGAGCCGCTCTACGGCGCCACGTACCTGCCCCGGAAGTTCAAGGTCGGCCTCGCGATTCCGCCGCACAACGACGTCGACGTCTTCTCGCAAGACCTCGGCTTCATCGCGATCATCGAAGCGGGCCGGCTGGAGGGCTTCAACGTGACCGTGGGTGGCGGCATGGGCGCGTCACATGGTGATCCGGCCACCTTTCCCCGGCTGGGTGATGTGATCGGCTTCGTCACTCCGGAGCAGGTGTTGGAGGCGGCGGCCGGCGTGCTCACCGTGCAGCGTGACTTCGGCGATCGCACCAATCGAAAACATGCGCGGCTCAAGTACACCATCGCGGATCGCGGCATCGCGTGGTTCGTGAAGGAGCTGGAGGCGCGGCTCAGCTTCAAGCTCGGCCCAGCGCGCGCGTTTGCGTTCGAGCATTCAGGCGACGTGTTCGGGTGGAAAGCAGGTCACGACGGGCGGTGGCATCTGACCTTGCACGTCGACAGCGGCCGGCTCGCGGGGCAGGCCCTGGTGGGACTGAGGGAGATCGCTCGGGTGCATCAGGGCGACTTCCGGCTCACCTCGAACCAGAACTTGATCATCGCGTCGGTGCCTGCCGGTGAACGTGCGGCGATCGATTCGTTGGTGAAACAGCACGGGCTCGATGGGTATGCGCGTGCGACGCCGCTCAAGCAGAGAGCCTTGGCGTGCGTGGCCATGCCGACCTGCGGGCTCGCGATGGCCGAGGCCGAGCGCTACCTGCCGGCGCTCACCGAGAAGCTCGAGGAACTGCTCGGCAAGTTCGGGCTCGAAGAAGAGCCCATCTCGATGCGCATCACCGGCTGTCCGAATGGATGCGCTCGCCCGTACCTGGCGGAGATTGCTTTGGTGGGGAAGGCGCCGGGCCGGTACGCGCTGTACCTGGGCGGTGACCTGAAGGGTCAGCGCCTCAATCGACTGGTCGAGGAGAACGTCGACGAAGCCGGAGTGATGGCGACGCTCGAGCCCCTGTTCTCTGCCTGGGCCAGGTCCAGGCAGCCTCAGGAACCCTTCGGAGACTTCTTCGTCCGCACCGCCTGATCTCCCTCTCCCTGCGCAGCGGGGAGAGGGTCGGGGTGAGGGGCCGACTTCGCGTCCTCAAAAACCAACGCAGCACTCTTCGCAGTAGCGCTCCTCACCAACCACCCCTCGAGCTTCTCGAGATCATCCGAAGCAAGCACCTCCGCTTTCTTCTTCGCATCCACGGCAAGGCCCCGAGCAGACAACAACGAGATCAAGCTCTCCGCAGTTGCCTTCGCCTTGTCCTTCTTCGCCTTCTCCGCTGCCTCTTCCGCCGGCGTCTTGTGCGTGCGCAGCTTCTCTCCCGTCGCCGCGGCGAGCGCCTTGTACCAACCCTCGGGATACCCGGGATGCGTCACCTTGCCCTGCGCGTCCTTCACGTTGCCGTCGAGGTACTTGTAGAGCAGCTCCTTCGAGAGCTCCTTCCACCGCGCGACCACCTCGTCGCCCGCCGCCATCGAGTACCGCGTGAGGTATTCGCGAGCGAGCCGCGGTGACTGCTTGTGCAACGCCAGCGCCGCCGAATCGACGTCGGCCTGCGCACCGAGATACTTCGACTCGAGCTGCTGCTGCGCCTTCGTCACTTCGCGGATCATCTCGCTGTACCGAAGGTACGAGAAGTTCGAGACCTGGTTGAACACCCAGAACGCCGAGTCCCACGTGACGTTGTGGAACGACCCGGTGCCCACCGCGAACGGCTTCGAGACGTCGGTGCTGCCCGCGTAGACCGGGAAGTAGACCGTGGCTGAGGTGTCGTCGACGCCGAACCACAACACCCCGCCGATCGCGTTGGGCAACCAGCTGCGCGACTGCGAGACGAACGAGAAGCCCGTCTGCTGCGTGGAGACTGCGCGCTCGTTGAAGAACTCCTTGTCGTCGACCTTCCAGGTGAGCGGGCGCCAGCGGTAGGGCAAGCCGTACGGGCCTGCGCCCACGTCTTTACTCATGTCCAACGGCGTGCCTTCGAAGTGGTCGCGCATGAAGCCCATCACGTCGCTGACGGTGAGCTTGCGGTCAGGCTTGATCCACAACGGCAGCGGCGCCGAGTTCTTGTCGGAGCCTTCCACCCACCCCAGCGGCAGGTCGTTCTTCGGCGCCGCGCGGCGGAACATGCACCACACGCGGCTGTCGCAGAACCGGCGCGCTCCGAAGTCGGTGGGGTTGTACGTCTCGGCGAAGGAGAAGTCGGCGTCCTTGCCGGTGAACCACCCCTTCGCGCGCGCGAAAGAAATCACGTCGGGCGCGTAGAGCGTGTCGGAGGGCGAGTTGAGCGGAAACTGGCGGATGCGCGCGGCGTTCGCGTGACCGGTGATGAACCCGTCGGGCACTTTGCGCGCCACCCACAACACGCCCTTCTGGCCCGGGCCCTTGCCGATGAACTCGAACAGCCACACCTCGTTCGGGTCGGCGATGGAGAAGGACTCCCCGCTGCTGTGGTACCCGTACTTCGAGGCCAGGTCGGTGATCACCTTGATCGCTTCGCGCGCCGTCTTCGCTCGCTGCAGCGCGAGGTACATGAGGCTGCCGTAGTCGACGGTGCCTTCGGGGTTCTCGAGCTCGCTGCGCCCGCCGAAGGTGGTCTCGGCGATGGCGAGCTGATGCTCGTTCATGTTGCCGACCACGCTCCAGGTCTGCGGCACTTCGTCGATCTGGCCGAGCAGCTTGCCGGTGTCCCACTCGATGACGTCGCGTTTGGCGCCGGGCGCGTGGAGGGCGGCGGGGAAGAAGTAGAGCTCGCCGTAGAGTTCGTGCGCGTCGGCTGCGTAGGTGATGATCGTCGAGCCGTCAGCGCTCGCGCCTTTGGAGACGAGGAAGTTGGTGCAGGCGTCTGCGGGGCGCGCGGCCGCGAGGGTGATCGCGACCAATGCGGAGATCAGGGTCTTCATGGTGGGGGGGGATTAGCACAGCCTTCAACCTCTCCCTGCGACGCGAGGAGAGAGGGAGTTCGTCGTCAGCGCTTGCTCGCACCCGGCTTCGTTTCGTTGGCGTACCGGGGCACCACCTCGGTGAGCGCGCCTTTGACCCCGTTCTGGAACGAGCCGACAAACACCGACGCCTTGCCCGCGAGCATGGCCTGAAATCCATCCTTCGCCACCTGCGAGGCCGCGTCACCACTGCCCAGCTGCGCGTCCTCCAGCGTGGTCACCGTCACGCCAGTGCCCTCGAGCTCGTCCCGAAGCGCCTCGCCGAACGAATACACGAAGGCCTTGGTCGCGCCGTAGATCGCCTGGAACGGCGTGGGCGCGGTGCCGGCGATCGAACCGGTGATCAGCACGCGGCCCGAGTGCATGGCCACCATGTCGCTGAGCACCCGCTTGGCCAGATGCACGGTGTGGCCGCAGTTGAGGGCGATCATGCGCAGCTCACGATCGAGGGGTGTATCGAGAAACGCGCCGCCCAGACCCACGCCCGCATTGAGCATCAACGCGTCGACGTGTCGGCCGGTGTCGACGATGCGTTGGTAGAGCCGCTCCACGCCCTCCGGCGTGCTGAGGTCTTCCAACACCGCGTAGACCAGAGCGCCCGAGGTCTCCAGACGCTGCCGGGCGGTGTCGAGCTTCTCGCTGTCGGCGCAGATCATCACGTCGAAGCCGTTCTGCACGGCCTGCTCAGCGAGCGCATAGCCGATGCCGCTCGAGGCGCCGGTGATGACGGCGAGCTTCCTGTTCGAAACGCTAGCCATGGGTGCTCCTTGCGATGGTCGCTGCGGGAAGTGGTGCATCGCCTGAGCCATTCCCCGCCCGCGCCGATGGGCAGGCTGGAGAACGCTCTGTGCGGCGGCAGCCAGCGCCTATGCTGCGTCGCCGTGAGTACCGAAGCAGAGCCCGTCCGTGCGGCGCAGGAAGTCATCATGCGCGATGTGCTCCGGTGGGCGCTCCCCACCACCGCGGCGCTCTCGCTCGTCACCCTGACCACCTCGCTGGTCAGCGGCATGTTTTCCCAGCTGTGGTCGCGTGGAGTGCCCAGCCTGGTGTGTCTGGGCTTCAGCGTGGCGGGCCTGGTGTTGTTGCGGCGCAACCGGCTGCTGCTGGCGGTGGTCGCGTTGATCGCGGGCCTGGGCACGGTCATCTTCATCGCGTTGACCTTCAACGGCGGCGTGCGTTCGCCCTCTGCGATGTTGCTCTTCTTTCTGGTGGCCCTGTGTGGCTGGGCGTTCGGGCAGCGGGGCGCGACGGTGATGGCGGCGGTCTCGGTGGCGGCGATCACCACCTATTTCGCCCTCGGCCTCGCCGGTGTGCTCCCCGAACCACCGCTGGTGCCGCTGGTGGGCGAGTACGTGATGTTGCTGGTGCTCACCGCGCTCATCTGGGGCACTTCAGCCTTCCCACCCAGCCAGCTGCGCAAAGCGTTGTTGAGCGGCCAGGCCCGCGAGCGGGAGCTGAGGGAAGAACAGGCCGCGAGACTCGAGGCCGCGCAGCGGTTTCAAGCGGTGTTCGATCAAACGCCCCACCTCATGGGGTTGATCACTCCCGAAGGCATCGTGGTGAGCGTCAACCGCGCGGCCCTGGAGTTCGCTTCGTTGCGACCCGAGCAGGTGCTGGGCAAACCTTTTGGGCAGTCGAGTCTGTGGCCTGAAGCCGCCCGCGCCAGCGTGTTGCAGGCGCTCACGCGCGCGCGAGACGGCGTGGTGCGTTTCGAGACCTCGTACCTCGACAGCAAGCAGCGCCCACGCAACATCGATCTGTCGTTCTCGCCCTTTCGCGACGAAGCGGGCCAGCTGCGGTTCATCATCGCCGAGGCGCGCGACGTCACCGAGCTGATGCAGGCGCGGGAGCGCAAGAGCACCACCCAGCGCCTCGAGCTCGTCGGCCAGCTCGCCGGCGGCGTGGCGCACGACTTCAACAACGTGCTGATGGCGATCCTCGCGTCGACCGAAGCGTTGCGCCTCGACCTCGCCTCGCCGTCTCACGACCCCGCCGAGGTGCAGGAGAGCCTCGACATCATCCTCGAGTCGGGCCGCCGCGCGGGCGAGTTGACCCGGCGCCTGCTCACGTTCGGGAGACGGGGCAGCCTCGAGCGGCGCGCGGTGTCGATCCACGGCGTGCTCGATTCTTCGGCCAGGCTCCTGACGAGCACCCTGCCGCCCAGCATCCGCCTGCTGGTGGATCCCCGGGCTGAGAACGACCTGGTGATGGGCGACTTCGCCTCGCTGGAGAGCGCGCTCATCAACCTCGCCTTGAACGCCCGCGATGCGATGCCCGACGGCGGCACGTTGACCTTCAGCGCGGAGAACGTGGTGCTCGACGCAGCGTGGTGTGAGGCCAGCGGCTTTGCGCTGGCACCCGGGCCCTTCGTTCGCATCTCAGTGCGCGACACGGGCACCGGCATCACGCCCGAGCACGCCGCACACGTCTTCGAGCCCTTCTTCACCACCAAGGAAGAGGGCAAAGGTACGGGCCTGGGCCTCGCTTCGGTGTTCGGAGTGGTGCGCGAACACGGCGGCGCGGTGCACCTGTATTCCGAGCTGGGCCACGGCACGGTCTTTCACCTCACCCTGCCCAGCTCAGCGGCGCCGGTGGAGCTGGCTCCCTCGCCGGAGATCCTTCGCCGCTTCGAGGGCCAGCGCGTGCTGGTCATCGACGACGAAGCGCCGATTCGAAGGATGCTGATGCGCCTGCTGGGCCGCCTGGGGCTGCAGTGCACGGTGGCCGCCAGCGCCGAAGAAGGGCTCGCTCGCTACGAAGCGGGCTTCGATCTGTTGATCACCGACATCGTGTTGCCGGGCAGGCGCGGCAACGAGCTCGCCGCCGAGCTGCTCGCGCGGCAACCCTCGTTGCGCGCGTTGTTGATCTCCGGCTTCCCCAAAGACAGTGAGCTCTCTTCACTGCCCGCGGATCGCGTGCGCCTGCTCGCCAAGCCCTTCACCTTCGAAGCGCTTCAGCGCGAAGTGGGCCAGCTGCTGGGCTGAACACCAAATGGCTATGCGTTTGCACGACCTGTTGAGGCGATGAAGAACACGCCACGACAGGAGGGCTGGTTGCGGAAGTGGGTGGTGCACGCAGAGAACGAAGCCTGGGAGCGCTACTTCTGCGTGAACACGGGCGGCCCTGCGCCTTCGCACGAGCTGCACCAGCAGCCTCTTCCCTGGCGGCTGGTGCGTCGGGCGGTGAACGCCCTGGCGCTCTCGCCGCAAGACGTGTTCGTGGACTTCGGCGCGGGCCCGGGCCGGGCGGTGTTGATGGCGGCCCGCTCCCGGCTCAAGCGCGTGCTCGGGGTGGAGTGGTTCGCCCCGCTCGCCCAGTGGGCGCGGCAGAACATCGAGTCGGCCCGGCACCGGCTGCGCAGCCCGGTGAAGATCATCGTGGCCGACGCCGCCCGGTGGGACGTGCCCGACGACGTGACCGCGGCCTACCTCTTCAATCCGTTCCTGGGCAACGTGTTGGGCGCGGTGCAGGCCCGGCTGCGCGCTTCACTCGACCGCCGGCCGCGGGCATTGCGGCTGGTCTACGCGCACGCGAACGATCAACCCGACCTCTTCGCTTCCTGCTCCTTTCTCACCTTGCGCCGGGTGGTGAGCGTGGGGGTCTCCAAGAACTTCACGCTGTCGATCTACGAGAGCGCGCAATCGAACTGGCGCACCTCGAGTCCGTGAGCGGCCCTACGCCGAGATGTGCCCACCGCCGTTCACGTGGATCAGCTGGCCGGTGATGAAGCTCGCGTCCTGGCTGGCGAGGAAGACGTAGGCCGGCGCCACTTCAGAAGGTTGACCGGGGCGATGCAGCAGCGTGTCCATGCCGAACTGCGCGACGCGTTCGCGGTCGAACGACGCGGGGATCAACGGGGTCCAGATGGGGCCGGGCGCGACGGCGTTCACCCGAATGCCTCGATCGGCCAACGACTTCGCCAACGAGAAGGTGAGCGCGTGAATCGCGCCCTTGGTGGAGGCGTAGTCGATCAACGTGTCCGAACCGCGCACTCCGGTGACCGAGCCCGAGTTGATGATGCAGCCCCCTTTGGGCAGGTGTTTGAGCGCAGCGTCGACCAGGTAGAAGAACGAAAACAGATTGTTCTCGAAGGTCTTCTTCACGCGCGCCGGGGTGAGTTCTTCGGCGGCCTTCACGGGAAACTGCTGCGCGTGGTTGTTGACCAGAATGTCGAGCGCGCCCCACTTCGCCACGACCCGCTCGACCGCTCTGTGGCAGTTCGCCGCTGAGGCGAGATCGGTGCGGATGGCGAGAAACGGCACGCCTTCGTCTTCCACCATGCGACGTGTCTCCTGGGCGTCAGCATCTTCAGACAGGTACGCGATCGCCACGTGCGCGCCTTCACGCGCGAAATGCACGGCCACCGAGCGCCCGATGCCGCTGTCGCCTCCGGTGATCAGCGCCACTTTGCCCGCGAGTTTTCCGCTGCCGCGATACGTGCGCCGAATCGTCTCGGGCTCGGGCCGCATGAGCGCCTGGTGCCCGGGTTGGCGACGCTGAGACTGCGCGGGCATCGTCTTCTTCTTGTGCGGCATTGGGTGATCCCCCTCGAATCTGGGAGGAAATTGCATCGTCCATTCCACGAGCGACTCACCTGCCCATGCGAGGGAGCACGTGGTTGCTGGCACGCTGAATGCTCACTTTCGGCTGGAGGTGGCGTCGATCGAGGCACTGGGCCTGACGACTGCCACCCGCACTCGAAATCAACCCGGAGCAAAACCATGAGACGTTCATCAGCGCTGAAAATGAGTTTGGTGGGGGCCGTTGTGGCTCTCGGTGTCTTTGCGGCCGACGACAGCCGGACGAAGGACATGAACAAGGGCAAGGCTGACGCTTCGTTCGTCCAGGAAGCCGCCTTGTCCAGCGTGAACGAGATCAAGATCTCGCAACTCGCCGTGAGCCAGAGCACCAACCCTTCGGTCAAAGAGTTCGCTCAACAGATGATCGACGATCACACGAAGGCGTTCGACTCGCTCAAGGAGATCGCGACGAACAAGGGCATCATGCTTCCGATCGAGTCTGTCGGCTCGAGCGACACCAAGGGCTCGAGTGGATCCCTGGGCTCGACGGGCAGCACCGGATCGATGGGCAGCAGCGGTTCGACGGGGAGCACCGACTCTGACCGGGGCACGACCCTGGGCGGCGGGCTCGGCAGCGCCGAAGCGACCGGTAACACGGGCTCGACGGGCAGCAGCGACTCCATGGGCACGGGCGCCAGCGGCTCGGTCGGTACCGGAAAGACCGGCGCCAGCGGCTCGGTCGGCACCGGCAGCACGGGCACGGGGGCCACGGGCTCGGTCGGTTCGACCACGGGCAGCGGCACGGGCAGCGGCGCGACCGGTTCGGTCGGCGCGCCTGGAAGCACCACCGGTTCTGATCCGACCGTGACGGCCACGCCTCCGAGCGTGGGCGACCCGGCGGCGAGTGGTGAGCGCATGGGCGCTGGTGACCGCATGAACACCGCGGCGGCGAGCACCTACGGTGCGCTGCCCCGGCCCATGCAGAAAAAGTACGACGATCTCGCCATGCTGACCGGCGACCGCTTCGACCGCCAGTACCTCGGCAACATCATCGAGAACCACAAGAAGTCGGTGAAGCTCTTCGAGCGTGAGTCGAAGAGTGGTGAAGACGCTGAGTTCAAGTCGTGGGCCACCAACACCCTGCCGACCCTCAAGCACCACCTCGACATGGCGCAGTCGGTCGAGCGTGAAGTGAAGAACCGCCGCACTGGCAGCATGTAAGCAGTGAGGCATTCGGGCCCGGGGTGTGAGCCATCGAGGCACGATGGCGACACCCCGGGCCCTCTCATGTTTCAGCGACGTCAGGGAGGAGCGCGGGTCATGGCCAAAACTGCATCCACGCTCTCGAAGTACCGGGCGAAGCGGAACTTCGGCGTCACCAGTGAGCCTGCCCCTTCTGCGAAAGCGGCTCCTTCGACGCAGCTTCGTTTCATGATCCACAAACACGACGCGACCCGCCTTCATTACGACTTGAGGTTGGAGAGTGAAGGCGTGCTGGGCAGCTGGGCGTGCCCCAAAGGTCCCAGCTACGACCCCGCGCAGAAGCGCCTGGCGGTCGAGACGGAAGATCACCCGCTCGCGTACGGCGACTTCGAAGGGCGCATTCCCGACGGCGAGTACGGCGCGGGCGACTCCCTCATCTGGGATCGCGGCACCTTCGACACCGTTCCTGCAGGGCAGTTCAAGCAGCAGAAGGAGAAGGGCCACCTGCACGTTCAGTTCACCGGGGAAAAGCTGCAAGGCGGTTGGCACCTGGTGCGCACGCGGCCGCAAGGCGACAAGGCGCAGTGGTTGTTCTTCAAGGCGAAAGACGGCACCGAGAAGCCCGGCTTCGACGTGATCGCCGAACGGCCGGAGTCGGTGAAGAGCGGCCGGCGGATCACCCGCGGCCCGCTGCGCAAGAACGTGGCGGCGCGCCAGCCCGAACCCACGGTGCTGCTCGAGAAGGTGTGGCCTCCGATGCTGGCCACCTTGTCCGATGCGCAGACGGCCCCCGAGACGAAGTTCATCTTCGAGGTGAAGTACGACGGCTACCGCGCGCTCGCGGCGATCTCCGGTGGCCACACGGCGGTGCGTTCACGCAACCAGCTCGACTTCTCCAGACGCTTCCCCTTTCTCGAGCGCGCCTTCGCCTCCGTGGTGGTGGGCAGCGCGGTGCTGGATGGAGAGATCATCGCGCTCGACGAGCAAGCGCGCTCGAGCTTTCAGACGTTGGGCGACGCTTCGGCCATGCATCGGTTCGTGGCGTTCGATCTGCTCTGGCTCGACGGAGAAGACCTGCGGGCGCGCCCTCTGGAAGAGCGCCGCGAGCTGCTCGAGTCGGTGCTCGCCAACGCGAAGCCGCCCCTGATCATTTCTGAACGTGTCCCCGGAACCACTGCCGAAGCGCTGGCGGTGGCCGAGAAACACGACTGGGAAGGGCTGATCGCCAAACGAAAGGGCTCGCACTACACGGGCACACGCGGCGCTGACTGGCTCAAGCTCAAGCGGGTGGGCACCACCGAGCTGGCGATCGTCGGGTGGACTCCGCACTCGGCCGGCGCGGAGGCCATCGGTGCGCTGCTCCTCGCGGTGCACGACCACGGCCACTTCGTCTTCGCCGGCAAGGTGGGCACGGGCTTCGATACGAAGACGCGCGCGAACCTGCTGAAGCTGCTGGCGCCCGATGAGATCGCCAAGACCGGGGTCGAAGGCGCGCCCCGCCTGCGAAAGGCGCACTGGGTCACGCCGCGGCACGTGGCGCAGGTGCGTTTCTCGGAGTGGACACGCGACCGCAAGCTGCGGCATCCGTCGTTCCTGGGGCTGCGCGAAGACAAGGGTCCGCAGGAGGCGACTTCTGAAGCCGGCTTCTTCGGCACCGAGCCGACCAGCACGAACTTCGGCGTGTGGCACTCGAAGCAGGAGAACGTGCCGCTGACCCACGGCGAGCGGGTGATGTTTCCGAAGGCGGGCTTCACCAAGGCTGACGTGCGCGCGTACTACGAGCTGGTGACCGAGGTGATGCTGCCCGCGCTCGACGGCCGGCCGCTCTCGATGCAGCAATGGCCCCAGGGCATCACCAGGCCGGGCTTCTTTCGTCACGACGCCGCGGCCACGCCGGAGTGGATCAGCACCGCGCAGGTCCAACACGCGGACAAGACCATTCGGCAGATCATCGTCGACCGCCCCGAGGCGCTGCATTGGTTGGCCAACCAGTCGGCGCTCACCCTGCACATTCCTTCCAGCCGCATCACCTCGCTCGACGAGCCGGAGTGGGTGGCCTTCGATTTCGATCCCCCCGATGGAAGCTGGGAGGCGCTGGTGCCGGTGGCGCAGGCGCTGCGCGGGCTGCTCGCCGAGCTGAAGCTGGTGGGCGTGCCGAAGACCTCGGGCAAACGAGGGCTCCACGTGCTCGTGCCCCTCACGCGCGGCTACACCCACGACCAGGTGCACGACTTCGCGCAGAGCGTGACCGGGGTGCTCGCGGCGCGTTTTCCCGAGCAGGCCACCACGGTGCGCGCGATCAAGGGGCGGCGCGACCGCATGTATCTCGACGCCGAGCAGAACGGCCGGCTCAAGACCATGGTGGCGCCGTATTCGATCCGCGCGGTCGAAGCGGGCTCCGTCTCCACGCCGCTGCATTGGGACGAGGTGGCCCTCTCGCTCGACCCTTCCCGTTTCACCATCAAGACCTTCGAGAAGCGCCTCGCCCAGGTGGGTGATCTCTTCGCGCCCGCGTTGGCGAGAAGTGGGCGGCTCCCGAAGCTCGACAGCAAGGAGTGACCCGATGCCAGCACGCGCCATGTGGAAAGGTTCGATCGGCTTCAGCCTGGTGAACATCCCGGTGAGCTTGAGCCCCGCGGTCCGCGAGCAGGATCTGCACTTTCATCTCCTGCACGATGCCGACGCCGGGCGCATTCGCGAGAAGCGGTTCTGCGAGAAGGACGGCAAGGAGGTGCCCTACGAACACACCATCAAGGGCTACGAGCTCGACAAACACCGCACCGTCACGGTCACGCGTGAAGAACTGAAGGCGCTCGACCCGAAGGCCGACAAGACCATCGGCATCGAGAACTTCGTGAAGCTGGAAGAAGTCGACCCGCTGTACTTCGAGCGCTCGTATTACGTGTACCCGGAGAAGTCGGGCGTCAAGGCGTATGCGCTGCTGGTGACCGCGCTGAAAGAAACGGGGCGCGTGGGCATCGCCCGGGTGGTGCTGAGTACGAAGCAACACCTCTGCTTGATCCGCGTGATGGACGACGTGCTGGTGCTCACCACGCTCGCGTACGACGACGAGGTGGCGATCAAGCCGAAGATGGAACACCCGGCGACGTCACCCAGGGAGCTCACCATGGCCAAGGCGCTGGTGGCGCAGCTGGAGACGCCGTTCGAGATCAAGGCGTACCGCGATGAACACCGCGAGCGGGTGCTGGAGATGCTGCAGCAGAAGGCGAAGGGCCAGCCGCTGGAACTCGCTGAGGAGCCTGTTCAGGAGGCGCTGGGCGGGAGTCTGGCGGAGGTGCTCGAGCGGAGCCTGGCGCGGTCGAAGGGGGAGAATGTGGAGGAGAAGCCCAAGCCGCATCGCCGTACGCGCGCCCGCTCGAGACTCCCTCTCCCTGCGAAAGCGGGGAGAGGGTTGGGCTGAGGGGCTCTGCTGGGAGACCGAGCCGGCCCCTCACCCCGACCCTCTCCCCGCTGCGCAGGGCGAGGGAGAACGTCAGTGAGGGGCGGACGGCGCGGGTGCGCTCGGGCGCCGGGGCGCCGACTCGCGAGGCAAGTCGATCTTCTCCAGATCCTTCACTGCCGGCCCCTGCAGCACCACACCCTGCACATCGAAGCGCGAGCCGTGACACGGGCAGTCCCACGTCTTCTCAGCGTTGTTGAAGTGCACATGACACCCCATGTGCGGACACACCGAGCTGACCGCGTGCACCTGGTTGTCCGGCGCGCGGTACACCGCGACCCGTTTGCCATCGACGCTCACCAGCTTCCCTTCACCGCGGCCGACCTGCCCCACCGACTTCGCCTCGGCCGGCGCCACCGCATCGCGCAGCAGGTGCACGGGGAAGTCGACGTTCTCGCTGAGGAACGACTTGATTGATTCGAGCGGCGTGAAGCGGGTGGCCTCGAACTGCGCGGCCAAGGTCGACGTCTGGCCCATGCACGCCTCGGCGAGCAGCCTGCCGGCGACGGTGCCCAGGGTGAGCCCATTGCCATCGAAGCCCGTCGCCACGAACACGCGCTTCGACGCAGCGTTGCGGCCGACCATCGGCAGGCCATCCGCGGGCTTGATGATCTGCGACGACCACGCGTGTTTGACCTCGACCCCCAGGCGCTTCGCATACGCCGAGATGCGATCGAACGCGCCTTCGGTGTCCGACTCCTGACCTGTCTTGTGATCTTCACCGCCGACGATCAGCTGCCGCTGCCCATCGACCTCGATGTCGCGGATGTAGTGATACGGATCATCCATGTCCCAGAAGAGCCCCTCGAGCGGGAGCGTGCTGGGCCCGGCGACCACATACGACTGGTAGCGCGCGAGCCGCGTCTGAAACCACAACCAGTTCAGCGGTGAGTGCGTGGCCATCACCACCCGATCCGCGGTGGCCCAGCTGCCGTTCGCGAAGGTGAGGCGGCAGGGTTTGCCGTCTTCGATGTTGGTGACCCGGCTCTCTTCGAAGATCTGGCAGTGCTCCGGGGGGATCGCCGCCGCCAAACCCAGCAGCCAGGCACGCGGGTGAAACCGCGCCTGCAGGGGAAATTCGAGCGCACCGGCCACCGCGAAAGGCAACGAGAGCGGCAGCTCTGCCCACCGCACCGGCATGCCCGCGCGCCCACACGCCATCTGCTCTTCGGAAAGCGCTTCGGCCTGCTCGTCGGTCTGCGCGAACAGGTAGCCAGGCACCCGCTTGAAGTCGCAGGCGATCTGCTCCTCCCGTGACGTGCGTTCGATGAAGTCGATCGCGTCGCGGTTGGCCTGGGCGATCTCGCGCGTCGCTTCTTCTCCGCGGTGGCTGAGGATCTGGTGGTAGCGCAGGTCGAGCACTTCGGTGAGGTGAGCGCTGGTTCGGCCGGTAGCGCCGCTGCCCACCTGATGCGCCTCGAAGACCGCCACCGACACGCCTGCACGCGCCAGGAGCCACGCACAGGTGATGCCCGTGATGCCCGCGCCAATCACGGCCACATCCCAATGCCGGCCCTGGCCCGTGTACCGGGCGTAGAAATCTCTTCGGGGAACGTTCATCCACAGCGGTTCGGTGGCTTCCATTGCTCCTCACTCGTGCAGTCCACAGGCCACGAGGCTGCAGCGCCGCCAGAACCAGTGACCTGATCACGGCGAGTGAGGCAGGTGATCACACCGCCAGTCAGGGGAAGGCCTCATCGCGGTTTCTCGCCACACCCCGGGCCGCTCGAAACCGAACTCACACGGGAGGGCAGGTGTTGGCACTCACCTTGCTCACCAACCCCCGGAGTTCACCCCTCGTCATCGGAGGTTTTATGAGCCTGATCGCAATTATCGTGGTTGGTTTTCTCGCTGGTCTGATCGCACGTGCCCTGATGCCAGGGGATCAGTCGATGAGTCTGATCCTCACGACTGTCCTGGGCATCGTCGGCTCGTTCGTCGGCGGCTTCGTCGGCAACTTCATCTACAACCGCGGGGGCAACTTCCTCGACTTCCACCCGACCGGGCTGTTGTTCTCAGTCATCGGCTCATTGGTGGTGCTGGGTGTGGTGATGATGACGCGAGGCCGAGGCGGCCGGCCGCTCACTCGCTGAGCAGACCGGTTGTTCGACCACCCCGGGTGAGGGCCTTCAGCGGCCTCGCCCGGGGTGTTCTGCGTTGGTGCCCGTGGCCTTGAACACCTTCTCGATCGACAGCCCCAGCTTCCGCACCGTCTCGCGATCGGGGTAGCCGGTGCGCGCGACCTCTTCTTCTTCCTGAAACTTGCGCAGCGCCGCCGAGGTCTCGGGGTCGAGCTTGCCCGTCTTGTGATCGGCCGCCAGATAGCCCCGCTGCGTCAGCGCGTCTTGAATCAGGCGCGGCCCCTCCGGGTTCATCAGCGCGTCGGCCGAGGTGGAGAGCTCGGGGCGCCCCTCTTCTGCCGGCGGGCGCGTATCGGCCGTGTCCTTCTGGGCCTTCTGCTCCTCTGCGCTCTTCGGTGCCGCGTCCGCCGGAGGTCTGCCCTCCTTCTTCGCCTGCTTCTCCTGCTTCTCCTCCTGCTTCGGCGTCTGGTCGGTGCTCTCCTCCTTCACCTCGGTGTGAACGCAACCGGCAACCACCAGCGCCGCCGCCAGAATGATCTTCTTCATGATGTTCCCCCCTGTTCGTCAGTTGCGCCCCGGCTCTGCCTTGGGCGTGTCCTTCTTGTTCAACCCTTCGATGACCTGTTTCACCGGGCCGTCCTTCGGGTCGCCTTCCACCGGAGGCAGCCGCGCGTAGCTCTCAGAGACGCCGATGACGAAGGCGTTGCGGAGCACGCCGATCACCGCGGGCCACAGCTGAATGCCGGGGTTGTTGATGTCACCCCGCAGCGGAATGACCGTGGCCACCGCGTCGCGTTGATCCACCCGGTCGCTGAGCACCTTCACCGCGGCGTCGGCGAGCACGGCCTTCACCGCGTTGCCCAGGCCCGGCTTGCCCTTGACCACCTTCACGTTCTTGAGCACCGGCTTCACCCCGCCCTCGAGCTGGCCGGCGCGGCAGTCGAACTCGGCGAAGAGATCGAGCGTGCCTTCGGAGACGCTCAACCCGGTCTCCGAAGCCATCGTCTTGCTCAGCTCCTTGAGCTCGAAGTTCTGAATGCTGGCGCGGCCGGCGAAGAACAGGCCCTTGGCCAGTGGGTCGGCGGTGAGGAAGGCCGAGAGTTCACCCGACTCCTGAATGGTGCCCGACAGCGCCACCGAGGTCGGTTCACCACGCGAGAGTGCAGCCCGGGTCGCCAGGTTCTCCAGCGTGGCGTCGACCTTGTGGATCCAGATGTTCGGAAACTCGGGCTTGGTCTTGTCGGTGAAGAGCAACGCCGCTTCACGCACCTGCACCCGGTCGACCTTGAGCGGCATGAGCTTCTCCAGCTTCGCGGAGAGATCCGGAATCCTGGGGTCGAGCTGCTGCTCCTTCTCGGCCTTCGCGGCGATCAGGTTGAGCCGCGGCTTGTCGACCTGAATGGTGGCCACCAGGTGCCCGTGCAACAGCTCACGTCCGTAGACGCCCACCTGCACGCGCTCCACCGCGACGTAGGGCATCTCTTCGCCACCCGCCGAGGTGCGCATGATCTTGAGGCCCTCGAGCACGTAGTTGAGCTTGAGGGGGCTCAACGACGCGTCTTCGAAGGTCACCTTGTAGCGGGGCTCGAACAGCTTCAGGCGCTCACGCGTCTGCCACTCCACGAGTGGGTCGAGCGCGAAGAAGAGAATGACGAAGAGCGAGAGCAGGATCGCCGGTGGAAGCCAGAATCGTTTCTTCTGAAACCACCTGCGGCGGGACAAGGGCACTGAAGGCGCGTCACGACGCATGAGATGCTCCTTGCTGAGGTGAAGCGAGCATCGGTGCAGAATCAGGGCCACGCGCGCCGGGCTGAAACACCCACGCCGCACGAGGCGTCTTGGTGAGCCGTGCTGCAAAGTGCCTCACTCACTTTCAGTGACCGGCGGTCCCATTCGGGCGGTACGTGGCGTGCAATTCGCGGCCGGCATGATGAGACGACTCCGGGTTGTCTGGGAGGTCATCGGCGAGACCCTCACGGCCTTCATGAACGATCGCGTGGGCACGATGGCCGCCGCGTTGGCCTACTTCACGTTCTTCTCCATCGCTCCGATGATCATCGTGGCCATCGCGGTGGCGGGCCTCTTCTTCGGGCAGGAGGCCGCGCAAGGGGCGCTCAGCCACCAGCTCGAGTCTCTCATCGGCAAGGTGAGCGCCGAGGCGGTGGAGGACCTGGTGAAGAGCGCGAGCGGCAAGAAGTCAGGCGTGCTCGCGACCATCATGGGCACCCTCGCCATCATGTTCGGCGCCACCGGTGTCTTCGCCGAGCTGCAGGAGTCGCTCAACACCGTGTGGAAAGCGCCCGCGCTCAAGATCAACAAGGTGGCCGGTTTCTTCCGCACCCGCTTCCTCTCCTTCTCGGCGGTGCTGGGGGTGGGTTTCCTGCTGCTGGTCTCCTTGATGATCAGCGTGGCGCTCTCCACGGTGTGCGAGTGGATGGGCCAGTGTGACGCCACCTTCGGCAAGGTGACCGAACGTCTGGTCTCGTTCGGCATCACCACCGTGTTGTTCGGCTTCATCTTCAAGCTGCTGCCCGACGTGAAGGTCGCCTGGCGTCACGTGTGGTTGGGCGCGGTGGTGACCGCGGTGCTCTTCACCATCGGCAAGTCGATCCTCGGGTACGTGCTGAGCCAGACCAGCGTGTTGTCGACCTACGGCACCGCGGCCTCGCTCGCGGCACTGCTGTTGTGGGTGCACTATTCGTCGCTGATTCTGCTGCTCGGCGCAGAGCTCTCGTACGTCATCGCCAGCCGCGCGGGCGCAAAGCCCGAAGAACAGGTGGATGCGCCCTGGGCTGAAGGCGCCGAGCCTTCGCACGGTGACGCTGGCGTAGGTCATGCAGCGTCGACTCTGAACTTGAGCAACAGGAGCAACCCATGACTGAGCGACCGAACCTTTCCAACATCACCACGTTGCGTGAACGCGCCCGCAAGCACATCGAAGGAGGTGCGGTGATCGACGAGTACAAGGCGGATCGCGCGATGGTGATCAAGCTGCTCGACGAAGCGCTGGCCACGGAGATCGTCTGCTCGCTTCGGTACAAGCGGCACTACTTCACCGCGCATGGGCTGGCTTCCTTGAGCGTGGCGGAAGAATTTCTCGAGCACGCGCGCCAGGAGGAGCAGCACGCCGAACGGTTCGCGGCCCGCATCTGCGAGCTGGGAGGAGCGCCCAACTTCTCGCCGCATGGCCTGGCCGAACGCAGCCACGCCGAATACGTCGAAGGCCACTCGTTGATGGACATGATCCGCGAAGACCTGGTGGCCGAGCGCATCGCGATCGAGAGCTACCGCGAGATCATCACGTACCTCGGCAATGACGACCCGACCACGCGGCGGCTGTTCGAAGACATTCTCGCGGTGGAAGAAGAGCACGCCGAAGATCTGGCCTCGCTCACCTCGCGGCTGGGCAAAGAAGAACAGAGCCGGGCCGTCTCGCCGTCCGTTCAGGGCTGAGGCCTCGCGTCGAAACTCTGCACTCCGCCTCGGGGCCTGGGGTCTCGCGAGCGAGCCCATGTCGAAACTTCCCCTGATTGCCCTCTGTCTTGCGTTCACCGCCTGCCCCAACCCCTCCGGCCCGCAGGGAGATCCAGGCCCCGTCGGCCCGGTCGGCCCCCAGGGAGCGCCCGGCGCACCGGGCATGGCCGGCGTCAAAGGAGACAAGGGCGACCCCGGCGATACCGGACCGCAAGGTCTGCCGGGCGCTGACGGCATGATGGGCGCGCAAGGACTCCAGGGCCCCGCGGGCTCCGTGCTGGTGGTCGACGGCGGCGTCATCACCGGCCCGCCGGGCGCGTCGGTGCTGGTCACCACCATCACCGCGGGCGGCGCGACCTGCCCCACCGGCGGCGTGCGCATCACGCAGCTCTCCGATGGTGGACTCACCAACGTGTGCAACGGCGCCACCGGCCCGCAGGGAGCGCCTGGCGCGCAGGGTGCCG
This sequence comes from Archangium sp., assembly GCA_031412555.1. Taxonomy (GTDB): domain Bacteria; phylum Myxococcota; class Myxococcia; order Myxococcales; family Myxococcaceae; genus Archangium_A. Next base: position 20,162 of record JANODF010000833.1, read on the forward strand.
TGGGACCGGCCGGCCCCGCTCCCTCCGTCACCACCCTCGCGGTGATGAGCCCCGCGTGCCCCACCGGCGGCGTGATGATCGGCACCACCGCCGTCTGCAACGGCGCGCAGGGCCCCGCGGGAATTCAGGGCGCGGCTGGCGCGATCGGCATGACGGGACCCACCGGCATGACGGGACCCATCGGCATGACCGGCGCCACGGGAGCACCAGGTGCGCCGGGCGTCGCAGGACCTCCGGGAGCGACGGGCGCTCAAGGCCCCTCGGGCGCGGTGCTCTACCTCGATGGCGGCGTGGTGGTGGTCTCGCAAGCACCGATCGAGTTCGTCGGCTTCACCGCGACCAGCTACACCGGCAACCTCGGCGGCTATCCGGGCGCCAATCAGAAGTGCGCGGCTGAGTTCAGCAACTCCTACTTCTGCACCCTGCCCGACTACGACGCGGCGAACAGCACGCTGGTGCCGCCTTCGGCGACGGGTGCGTGGATCGACTTCGCGCGGATCACCTCGGGCGCGAGAGCGAACAACTCCTGCACCAACAACGCGGCGTGGACCTCGAACAGCGCCAGCACCTACGGCGCCAACCTGAACGCCACGGGCGGCTACGCCGGCACCGTCGTCTGCGCGGCGAGCAAGCCCCTGGCCTGCTGCCGCGGGGGAACGTCGCCGGTGCTCTTCCGCGGCTTCACCTCGGCGACCTTCGACGGAAACCTGGGTGGCTACCCGGGAGCGGCCACGAAGTGCCAGGCCCAGTTCGCCGGCTCCCACCTGTGCACCATCGCCGACTTCGATCGCAGCAACGGCACGGTGGTGCCGCCCAGCGCAGGTGCGTGGATCGACTTCGACCGGTCCGTCTCGGGCAGCCGCTCGAACAACTCCTGCTCCAACGGCTCCGCGTGGACCTCGAACAGCTCCAGCACCTACGGCGCCAACCTGAACGTCACGGGCGGCTACGCCGGCACCGTCGTGTGCAGCACGCCCAAACACCTCGCCTGCTGCCAGAACCGCTGACGTTCGTTCTTCAGCTCGAACAATCCGGTGGGGGCGGGCCTGCGTACAGGGCTTGTTCACCCTTTCTCCGGAGTTCCTTTGCGAAACGCTTTGATGGCAGCTTGTACCCTCTTCTTCACCGTGGGCTGTGGCCCCATGACCGGCACCGACGCAGGCGTCGATGCAGGCCCGCAGACGATGTTCGCCAAGTACGGCGCGGCCGGCTTCACCGCGGTCAACAACAAGATCATCGAGAAGGCGCTCGCGGCCCCCACGGCCTCGGTGGGCACCTCGTTCCAGGGCCTCACCGACGCGCAGAAGATGACGCTGAGCTCCAACCTCGCCGCGTTCCTCATTCAGGCCTACGGCGGGCCGGCGAACTACACCGGTAAGACGATGACCGCGGCGCACACGGGCCTCAACATCACCGAGGCGCAGTACGACTACTTCATCAGCGACGTGGTCGTGCCCGCGCTCAGCGAGTCGGGCGTCTCGATGGACGACATCACCAACGGCTTCGCGCCCGCGGTGACCGAGAAGAAGGCCGGCAGCGTGAAGTGCGCCACCGTTCAGTCGGGCACCAAGCCGACGGGTTGCCCGTAATCATGCGCCGCGCGCTGATGGGAATCGTCTCGTTGGGCCTGGCGGCTTTCGCGCTGATTGGCGTGATGCACACCCCGGCCTTTCGCGCGCTCCTGCATCGGGGGCCCTCGTGCCCGGTGGGTGGCGACGTGAACGCGACCTCCCTTCAGCGCGAGCAGACCCGCCGCGAAGCGCTCGTTTCGCGGCGGGGCGCTGCACCTGCGCCCGCCCACGAGACGTTCGGCTTCACGCTGGGGCAAGACAACGCGCAAGCTTTTACGGCGTGGAAACAGGAAGCCCAGGCGAGCTGCAAGCTCGAGAAGGCGGGCCTGGTGCAGGAGTGCGACGTACCTTCGCTGGCGCGCTTCGGCAGTGAAGCGGCGGGCACCGTCTTCTTCCGCACCGATGATCAGTCGCGGCTGGTGGCCGTGTTGGTGACCACCCGGCTGCCCGATGGCCCGGCGGCGAAGCTGAGCGCGGCGTGGTCGGCCCAGCTCGAGAGCACGTTGGGCAAGGCGCACCTCGAATCAGGTCGGACCACCGGGGCCCTGCTCAGCCAGCAACGCCACGAACACCACTTCAGCGATCTGCTCGCTTCGGTCAGCTCGACGCAGATGGGCGATGGCGTGCGGGTGAACTTCGAGATGCAGTGGTTGTGAGCCGTTCCCCCTCGCCCTGCGAAGCGGGGAGAGGGTCGGGGTGAGGGGCCACTCACTCTCTAACGCGAGCGACGTTTGGCGGACCGACGGGCCTGGGTGCTGAGCGCTCGATGTGTGGCGGCAGTGCGCGGATCCTTCTGAAGCGCCCGTTTCGATACACGTGAACGCCGTGGCGAAACGGTACGATTCGGGTGTTTGCCCCGGGCGCTGTCTCGCGCGGCCTGCCTCTTGACCTTCGCAGAGCCCCGCTTGAGAGCGCCCAGCTTCACGCCCGCGCGCCGCGCCTTCGACAAACCGATGGCGATGGCCTGCTTCGCCGAGCGTGCGCCGTGTTTTCCCTCGCGAACGTGGCGCACCTCTTCACGAATGAATTCACCTGCCTGAGTCGAGGCGGCTTTGCCCTGGCGGCGAGCTTTGGCCACGCGCTTCAGGGTCTCTCTTTCGGGCATGCCGGCTCCTTTGCAGGTGCTTCCGTGCAACCGCGGTTCCGACGCACGACCTGCGTGGCCGGCCGCGGTAACGCCCGCGCGCGCGGCATTCTTGTTGCTCCGAACGGCCTGAGCCCTCTGCACCCGGGCACCACACAAGGAGCCACCATGCGCCGTCTCTTCTTCACGCTGACCACGATCGTCGCACTCTCTTCGAGCGTCGCGCTCGCGGACGCCGACATCCTCTTCAATGACCGCGAACCACGCCGGAACATGTTGCTCATCAACCCCGGCGATCTCTTTCATGGCGTGTTGTCACTGGAGTACGAGCGTGGGGTCGCCCCGTGGTTCGGCGTCACCTTCGGCCTGGCGGTGACGACCTTCAGGAGCCTCTTCGAGGACGATCGCCCGTACGATCTCGCGATCGCCCCCGAGCTCGGCTTTCGCTTTCACTTCATCCGTCACGCACCGGGCGGCTTGTGGATCGGCCCCTACATCAACGCGGGCGCGATCCTCGATGGCAACGACGACACCTCGCGCGACTTCACCTGGGGCATGGGCGCAGCGCTCGGCTACAACTTCGTCATCGGCAAACACTTCACGTTCCAGCTCGGCGCGGGTGGTGGCTTCAACGACTACGGCGATCGCATCCGCTGGGATCCACGCCTCAAGCTGGGCATCGGCGCGAGCTGGTGACGTTGCTTCAGTTGCAGGTCCGGTTGGCCTGGCACGAACCAGGCTGACCGTTGTTCCGCCGGCACGCAGTGCCTTGAGGGCAATCGGCGACGTCGGCGCAGTCTGCTTGCGCATCACCGTCGTTGTCGGAGCGGTCGGTGCAGTTCCGCTCGACCTTGCGGGCGTTGGCACATTGGCAGTCAGCGCCACCGTCAACCTGGCAGGAGAGGCCGTCACAGTCGGCATCGACGCAGTCGGCTTGTGAGTCGCCGTCGTTGTCGGCCCCGTCGAAACAGAACTCCACCGCGCACGTGCCCGCGGCGGCGCAGCGGCCGGATCGGGTGAGGCTGCCGAGCACGGCGGTGCACACCGTCATCTCGGGGCAATCGGTGCGATCCGCGCAGTCGATCAATGAATCGCCATCGTCGTCTCTCAAGTTGGAGCACGAGCGCTCGGCCTTCGCCATGCCGGTGCAGACACAATCGGCGCCGCCATCGGGGCTGCACGACTGGGTGTCGCAGGCGGTCTCCCGGCAGTCGGTGAGGTTGTCGCAGTCGTTGTCGACGGAGTCGCCGCAGAGCGCGGCCACCTCGTCCACCACCGGGCCGCCGTTGCACAGACACGCGCTGCCCATGCAACGCTGCGTGCTGTTGGCCAGGCAGAACTGACCGTTGCAGCCGGGATCCGCGCAGTCAGCACCGGCATCTTGATCATTGTCGATTTGATCTGCGCAGTTGGTCTCGCGCCGCACCCCGTTGAGACACGTGCAGCCGGCGCCACAGACCTCGTTGGCGCAATCGGGATCGGCACAATCGAGCGCACCATCACCGTCGGAGTCGGCACCGTCGTCACAGGCCTGCTCGACCTTGCGCCCGCCCTCGCACAAACACGCGGCGCCGCACGCGATCAGGTTGCAGCCCGGGTCGGCGCAGTCGAGCTGGCCGTTCTGATCATCATCGAGCCCATTGCCACAGTCGCTCTCGGCGCGCGGGCCACACGTGCCCGAAACACACCGCTGCGTGGTGAGATCGCAGCTCGAGCCGCACGAGCCGCAGTGCGTGGGGTTGGTCTGGAGATCGAAGCCCTCGTCAGACTGGCCATCACAATCATCGTCGCGGCCGTTGCACACCTCGGTCACCCGGCCTTCGTCACCGTCGACGAGGCCGTCACAGTCGTTGTCCACGCCATCACCACACACCTCGGCGCCGGTCGGAAAACAGCACGCGCCCGCCACGCACACGAAACCACCGCGGCCGCAGTCAGGCGTGGTCTTGCAGGAGTAGACGAGATCGTCCCGGAAGGTGAACTGGCAGGACATGCCGATGAGCACACCCAGAGAGAGGGAGAAGGCGAGCCGGGAAACGGGGCGCATCAGAAGGTTCCTCCCACGGACAACATCCACCCTGAAGGCCCGGCGCTCTCGGTCGGCTCGGCCGCGGTGGTGTCCACCCGCGTCGAAGGTGTGAGCAGCACCCAGGTGATTCCACCGACGGCCAGCGCCGCACCACCGGCCACCAGCACGTTGGCCAACGTGGCGTGGGTCGACGCGTCGAGGGCTTCAGCCCGCGTGACCGCCACCGGCCGCCCGCCCGCATCGATGCGCTGCTGCACGTTCGCAGTGGAGACACCCAGACCCACGCCGACCCCTGCGGCGATCGCGCCGGCGATGGCCAGGTACAAACCCGGGCGGCGGCCGACGGGCACGCTGGTCGAGCTCTGCGCCACCACGCGCTCCAGCGGTTTGGCCACCAGCCGCACCTCGACCTGGGTGATCTCCTGCGGCTTGACCACCACGGTCTGAGAAAACGGCTGGTAGGCGGCGCCTCCGATGGAGACGGTGCGCGGGCCGCGTTGAGCGACCGTCTCCACCCGGCCGGTGCCGACGGGAACGCCGTCGACCAGCACGGTCACCGCGGAATCGCGGTTGTCGATGATGAGCTTCCCGTTCGCGGTGCCCAATTTTCGCAGCGCGGGGCGGACGCGGGGGATCGCCTTGCGGAGGAAGTCGCGATCACGCTGCGCCTGCGTTCGGCCGGTGACGCCCCTGAAGACCTTCTCCGCGCGTTCGGCGCTGTCGAACGACGAGCGCACCAGCTCGGCCAGCGACGGGTCGAACCCCACCATCGTCACCAACGAGCCCGCGCCTTGTCGTTGCACCGTGAATCGCACGACGCGGTGCACCTTCAACTTCTCGCGGGCGGCCTTGAAACACGAGAGCTCGGTGCAGTTCGCGGGCAGCTCACCCAGCTGGGCCTTCGCCTCGGAGGGCGAGAGCACCGATTGAAACTGATCCCCTTTGCTCAACGCCGCGAGCAGCTCGGCCTCGAGTTGCCGGGCGCGCCCGGAGCTCACCTCGTCGTTCCCGGTCGCCACCACCTCGAGCAAGGCCAGGGTGGGCTGGAAGGTGGTGGGCACCGCGGGCGTGGTCTCTTCGGTGAGATCGAGCTCGAACTCCTGCGCGCTGGCCAGGGAGGCCCAGAGCAGGGAAAGCATCAGGCGGCGCATGGAGCGCGAGCGTACCTCGGGAGAACGGGTGGTGAAGCACGGCGACGGAGGAGGCCCCCGGTTAGCGACTTCCACGAGAGGTACGCCATGGCCACTGCCCTGCCCCGAAAGATGTTCGTGAACCTGCCGGTCAGAGATCTCGTCCGCTCCGTCGGGTTCTTCCGGAAACTCGGTTTCCGCTTCGATCCTCAGTTCACCGACGAGCAGGCGACCTGCATGATCATCGGTGACGACGCCTACGTGATGCTGCTCGAGGAGGCCCGCTTCAAGGACTTCGCCCGCAAGCCCGTCACCGATGCGACCCGGGTCACCGAAGGCATCTTCGCCCTCTCCGCCGTCAGCCGCGACGAGGTCGACGAGCTGGTCGACACCGCACTCGAGTCGGGCGGCACGCCGGCCGCGGAGAAACAGGAAGAACCCTTCATGTACAGCCGCAGCTTCTACGACCTCGACGGTCATCACTGGGAGGCCGTCTACATGGAGCCACAAACCCTCGACGCCAGGGCGCCCTTCGAGGTGCAGGCCGACTCATAGGTTCAGCGAATCAATCGAGAAGCCGACCCGCTCATTGCCCGGCTGCGGTGGGAACTCGCCCGTGAACTCGAGCTTCATTCCGGTGAGGCCTTCTGCATGCGGGAGCATGTGCAGCGTGGTGAACACGCCCGCGCCCCTCGAACGCCACATCACTTGACCACCGCTCTCTTCGAGCCGAAGCCACTGCGGAGGCGGCGTGCCCGCGGGCACCACCACCTGTTCTCCCACCCCACCGTCGGCAAACGCCCAGCTCGCCACCACACCACGCGTCTCGAACTGCCACGCGAAGGCAGGCACCCGCGCGAGGTTGTCAGCGCGCAACGCCGCCCGGCCCGAGTACCCCGCAACCACCGCGGGCGCCGCCGTCAGCTCGAACGTCACGCCGCAGCCCACGAGCGGCAAGGTCTCCGTCGAGGTCGCGCTGCTCAGCGAGCTCATGCCGTTGCGGCTGGTGACCGCGATGGTGAGCTCCCCTCCGCCGATGACCGCACCCGACAGCTCCCACGCAGGGTCATTGGCCTGGGTGAACTCGTTCTTCACCGACGACCAGCACCGGCCACAGGTCGGCGCGACGCAGGTGTAGCCCTCATTGCAGCCCGCCACCGGCGTACAACGGGTGGCGCACGCAGTGGAAACGCCATCGCACGCATACGCGTTGCACGAAGGCGCTTCCGTTCCCGCCGGTGAAGCCACGCACGTGCCCACGAAGCCAGGCACCTTGCACGAAGCGCACGGCCCATCGCAGGCGGTGGTGCAACACACCCCGTCGACGCAGGTCGATTTGCCTTCACACGGAAGTGCGGCGCTGCACGGCGAGCCCGCTCCACCATCCATGGGAACCATGCCGGAGTCGGGCGCTTCACCGCTGAGGCACTCGCCTTCGCGGCACTGGAAGCCCTCGGCGCACTCCGCCGAGGTGCTGCAGGCGAAACGGTCGGTGGAGAAGACGGTCTTCCCGCACGCGAACGCGAGCACCAGCACCGACACCATCGCCGCGCGCTTCATGGAGCGCCTTTCGCGAAAGCGAAGGACGCATCGAGAGGCACGCTGATCAACGCGCCACCGGGCGCCGGCACCAACCGCAGGCGATCGAACAACACCAGCCCTGCACCCACCGTCACCAGCGCCGCGGCGGTCACGAAGAACGCGGTGGCGGTGCCTGCTTCACGCTGCACCCGCGCATCGAGCGCGAAGGCGTCGCGTTGAGAGATCGAGGTGATGCGCCCCTCCGCGTCGCGCGTGGCGTTCGAGCGGGTGCGTTCTGCGTCTTGCGAGCTCACCGCGAAGCCGGTGCCGACGCCCGCGCTGATCAACCCGGCGCCGCCCGCGGCGAGGCCCCCGATGCCCAGGCCACCCAGCCCCCGCGAAGGCGCGACCCCTTCCACGCTCACCACCGCCATCGGCTCCAGGCGAATGGGCGCGTTCTCCGAGCCCCACTCGCAGAGGGTGGACTTCTCCAGGCCGAGCACCCGGCCCCACACCTCGAGACGCCGTTCGCGCGGCCAGGGCGCGGGCTGCCGCTCCTGCAGCGGCAAGGTGGCCTGCTGGGTCGCCCCGTCAGGCTCGCGCCAGGAGACCTCGATTTCGCGCGCATACCCAAACGCATCCGCGCTCGCGCGCAGCAGCCCCCCTTCGAAACGCAAGGAGACGTTGCCACTGCGCACCGCTTCGGCGCGCGCCGCCGAGACGAAGGTGCGCACCCGCGGGCCATACTGATCAGGCAGGGTCCATTCGGGTGCGAGGGAGAAGAGCCGCTGAAAACCCTGGCGGGCTTCGGCCTCCCGTTTGAGCCCCAACAACGCGAGCGCTTTGGTGGAGAACCACTCGATGACTTCTTCGCGGCGCCACGCCTTGATGCTCGTCTCAGCGGGCAGCCTGTTCAACGCCACCTGGTACTGGAGATCATCGAGCGCCTGGGTCGCGTCGCGCAGTTCCACTGGCGCGGCACTCAACAGGCACATCCCCAACAACGTGGCTTGAATCACGCGCGCAGCCTACTCGCCCGCTGGAGTAACGTCGGCGTCGATGACTGCGGTGCCGTTTCAAGCCCAACAGCGGTTCGGTCAATACACCTTGATTCGACCGATCGCCGTCGGCGGAATGGCCGAGGTCTGGCTGGCGAAGCTCGACGGGCCGCAGGGCTTCCAGAAGAAGGTCGCCCTCAAGCGCATGACCGGCACCATCGCCGAGCAGCCCCAGTACGTGACCATGTTCCTCGACGAGGCGCGGCTCATGTCGGGGTTGACGCACCCGAACATCTGCCAGGTGTTCGAGCTGGGTGAACGCGAAGACAACTTCTACGTGGCCATGGAGTTCATCGACGGCCAGACGGTGCAGCACGTGATGCGGGCGGTGACGCGCGCGCAGACGAGGTTGCCCGTCGAGCTGGCCCTCAAGATCGCCCGCGACGTGGCCGACGCGCTCTACTACGCGCACACCAAGCAGGGCGAAGACGGCAGGCCGCTCAACGTCATCCACCGCGACGTGTCTCCGCAGAACCTGATGGTCACCTACGAAGGCGTGCCCAAGCTGCTCGACTTCGGCATCGCCAAGGCGGCCACCCGAACCAACGCGACCGAGGTGGGCCAGCTCAAGGGCAAGCTCTCGTACATGCCGCCGGAGCAGGCGCGCGGTGAGCTGCTCGATGCGCGGGCTGATCAGTTTTCGCTGGGCGTCTTGTTGTTCGAGATGCTCACCCACACCCGGCTCTACCCGCCCCTGAAAGAGATGGATCTCTTCCGGAAGGTGGCGATGGACACCGCCCCCTACGAGACGCCGCGCCAGCGCGAGCCTTCGGTGCCCGAGGCGTTGAGCGAGCTGGTGGCGAAGATGATGTCGCGCGACCCGGCCCAGCGGTTTCCTTCGTTGGCCGAGGTGAGAGACGCGCTGACCGCGTACCTGCACGACAACGCGAACAGCATTCCGTCGAACGAAGCGCTCGCGCACTTCATGTTCTCCTGCTTTCCGCCGGCCACGCGGGAGCAGGCAGCGGAAGAAGATTCACAGCCGCCGGTGTTGGTGGGCGAGCTGAGCCGCAGCTTCATGACCTCGCGCTCCCACGGCCGGTGGAAGTTCGCCACCCTGGGGCTGCTGGCGTTCTTCGCGTGCGTCGCGCTCGCGGCGGCGTTGTGGCCTGCGGCTCCGGCGCCCGTGCTCGAGGCGGAGCCCGTTCCCGCGGTGGTGGTGATCGCCAAACCGACCGTTCCCCAACCTGAGCCAGAGACCGAGTTCATTCCCTTCGTGGCCCCGGTTCCGCCTCCGCCTGCACCTGAGAAGGTGGTCAAGCGGGTGATGGTGAAGGCGCCGAAGGGGAAGGGGTTGTTGTCGCTGCAGACCTCGCCCTGGTCGAACGTGATCTTCGGCAGGAAGAACCTGGGCGAGACGCCGCTGGTGGGCATCCCGTTTCCGGTGGGGCGTCACCGGCTGCTGCTGGTCAACGAAGAGCGCAAGTTGAGGACGACCATCGAGGTCGACATCAAGGCGAACCAGACGACGACTTTGAAGCTGAAGCTGTAGAACGAAGCGAGGCCCTCACCCTGACCCTCTCCCAGAGGGAGAGGGGATCTACGTCCCGAACTCGGACCATCGGGGCGCAGCAGCGAACGCGGCGTGAATCAAACCCACGTGCGAGTACGCCTGCGGGAAGTTCCCCCACATCACACCCGTGACCGGATCGAGATCCTCCGAGAGCAGGCCCAGCGGTGACTTCACGTCGCGCACCTTGTCGAGCAACGCGCGCGCCTCTTCCGGATGCCCCAGCCGCGCCATCGCCTCGATGAGCCAGAACGTGCACAAGCTGAAGGCCACGCTTGGCACCCCCAGGCCGTCATCCGTGCGGTAGCGCCGCAACCAGCCGTTGTGCTCCAGGTCAGCGCGCACCGCCGCCACCGTCGCGTGCATGCGCGGATCTTCCGGCGTGAGCAGCCGCAAGGTGACCGCTTGCAGGAGCGCCGCGTCGACCTCGGTGCCGCCGTAATCCGCCACCAGGTTGCCTCGTTTTTTGTCGACCGCCTGCGAGAGCAGCTCGTCGCGAATCCTGGTCGCCGCCGCGGCGAACTCCGGCGCGTCGATGGGGCGGTGCTGCTGCGCGATGCGGGTCATGCGATCTGCCGCGGCCCAGCACATCATCGCGCTGAAGGTCTGGGGTCTCCATTCCGAGCGGATCTCCCAGATGCCGGCGTCGGGCTGGCCGGCCACCGCGATGGCCCTGCGCGTCAGCCGGGTGACCAGGTCGAGCACCGGCGCGGTGACCTGCTCCCGAAAGCGCGCGTCGAGGAACATGGGCGTGAGCGCGAGCACCATCTCGCCGAACACGTCGTTCTGGGTGTGCAGCGCCGCCCCGTTACCCACGCGCACCGGCCCCTCGTTCAAGAAGCCGGGCCAGTCGGGAAGAATCTTCTCGTGGAGGTCGGCCTTGCCGTCGATGCGGTACAGCGGCGCCAACGCGAGATCGGGCGCGGAGGAAGCGACGTTGAGCAGGTAGTGAATGAACTGCTCGCGCTCCTCGAAGTGACCGAGCAGGCGGAACGCACCCAGCGTGTAGAAGGCGTCGCGCAGCCAGCAGTACCGGTAGTCCCAGTTGCGGCCGGTGCCCGGCGCTTCGGGGATCGAGGTGGTCACCGCCGCGACGATGGCCCCCGTGTCTTCGAAACAATGCAGCTTGAGCGCGAGCGCCGAACGAATGACCTCCTCCTGATACGCCGGAGGGATCTCGCAGTTCTTCACCCAGTTCTGCCAGTAGCGCACCGTCTCGCGGAGGAACCGTTCGCACAACGGCTCGAGCGGCTGCTCCACCGGCTCGCCCCAGGAGAAGACGAAGTGTTTGCGCTCGGTCAACGCGAAGGGCTCGTCGTTGATGTACGAGAGCGGCGCGTCGGTGGTCAGGCGCACCTCCGAGTCGTAGCCCTGGAACGAGAGATGATGAGAGCCGAACTCGCGGCGCGGGCGCTTCTTGCTCCAGCCCAGGATCGGGTCGCACAACACCCGAACGCGCGGCGTGCCGGAGAGCGGCTCGACGATGCGCAGCAGCTTGGTGGGGCGGAAGCTGCGTTCGTACTGAACGAAGCGGGGCGCGAAATCGAGGACACGAAACGCGCCGTCGATGGTGACGAATCGTGTCTCGAGCACGTTCGTGTTCGGTAGGTAACGCTGAGTGCCTTGTTGTGGAACCGCAGGGCCGATGGAGAAGCGGCCTCCGTCGGCTTCGTCGAGGATCGCCCCGAAGAGGGGCTCCGAGTCGAAGCGCGGCATGCAGGCCCAGACGATGGCGCCATCACGGCGTACGAGGGCATTGAGCTGGCAGTTTCCGATCAAGCCGAGGTCGGCGAGCGTCATCGTTACGGATTAACGCCCCAACGCGGTGGGTGCAGCAAGCACCGTGTCGGCGATGCGCTTCAGTAACGCACGAACTGCGGCCACCCCTGACACGCGGTAGCGTGCGAGCGTCTGGCCTCCGCCGACGTGCACCCCGACTGCCCCGGGTGGCAGGGCTGCGAACAGCGACTCATCGGTTCGATCATCACCGATGGCCAGCACGGTGGCGCCCGGGGCCATGGCCAGCACTTCGGGCAACACCGTTCCTTTGTTCACGCCGCGGGGCCGCACCTCGAACACCCGGGAGCCTTCGAGCACCTCGAATTCGCTGGCCTGCGGATCCGACCGGAGCGCCAACCGCAGCTCCTCCAGCCGGCGCCGGGCCAGCTGCGGCTCGGTGGCGCGGTAGTGAAAAGCGAGCGCGCCCGACTTCACCTCCAGCACCGAACCATCGGTGCGTTGCACCACCCGCTCCATTCTCCTGCGCACGGGCTCGAGCCACGCGGGCGGCAGGGGTCTGCGCGCGCCCCACTCGCCCTTCCGTTCGAAACGCGACCACAAGCCGTGCTCCGCGTGCAGCCCGACGTCGAGCTCACCCAGGAAGGCCTCCAGCGACTCGTGCGAGCGGCCTGAGACGATGT
>JANODF010000834.1:0-10628 GCA_031412555.1 Archangium sp.
GCTTCAGTCGCAGCTGCCACGGGCGCCGCGGGCTTTTTGGTGGAGCCGATGATCAACAACACACCCAACACCAGCACCAACACCGGCGCGAGCCAGAGGCCCAGCGTGATGCCCGATTTCTTCGGCTCCATCAGCGCCCACTCGCCGTAGCGCTCGACGAAGTAGTCGTAGATCTCCTGGTCGCTCTTTCCTTCGGCGACCAGCTCACGCACCTTGTCCAGCTGCGCGCGCGCCATGGAGGCCGGAGAGTCGGCGATCGACACGCCCTGGCACACCGCGCAGCGCAGCTTCTTGCCGACCGCCTGCACCCGTTGTTCGCGCACCGAGTCGAGCGGATCCTGCCCCTGACGGAGCGGCGCGTAACCTTGCGTGAGCACCAGCGAGAGCACGATGGCGATCACTCGAGGATCTCCTTGATCTGCGCGCTGAACTCTTCGGGGCTCTGGAACGGGTAGATGTACTTCTTCACGATGATGCCCTGCCGGTTGATGAAGTACGTCTCGGGCACGCCCGACACCGCGTAGTCCACCGCGACCGTCGACTTGGGATCGAAGACCTGCGCGTACACCGCACCGGTCTGCTGCAAGAAGTTGCGGGTGTTCTGCTCGGTGTCTTCGAACACGATGCCGATGAAGACGGCCTTGTCACCGTAGGTCTGCGCGGCCCAGTCGAGCACCGGCTGCTCCACCTTGCAGGGCTGGCACCAGGTGGCCCAGAAGTTCAGCACCACCGGCTTGCCCTTGTAGTCAGCCAGGTTGATCTGCCCCTCTTTGTCGAGGCGCTTGATGATGAAGTTCGGAGCGGGCTTGTTCTTCATCATGAAGGGCACTTCGTGGGGATCGGTGCCGAAGCCGGCGGCCATCACGTAGATGATGAAGCCGATGATCGAGAGCGCGGCGATGACAGCGACGACGCGTTTCACGGCGCACCCGGTACGACTTCAGCTTCCGGCGCAGTCGCCGGCGCAGGCTTCTGCTTTCGCTGCGGCCACAAGGCGATCAACGTGCCCAGCACCAGCAGGGGAATCGCGTACCAGATCCACCCCACCATCGGGAAAATCCACATGTTGAAGCTCGCCGTGTTCGCCTTCACGTCGTACGAGAGCAGCGACACGTAGACGTCGCGCACGATCATCTCGGTGACGCTGGGAGAACCGATGGGATCGTTGGAGCGCTCGTAGAAGTTCATGCGCGGCGCGCTGCTGCCGTGATGCACGGTCTCTTCTCCGCCGGGCGAAGTGAGGGTGAGCTTGGCGGCGATCCACTCGCGGTGCGGCTCCTTGCCGCGATCGAGGCCGTCGAAACGAACGCTGTACGCGCCGATCTTCATCGACTCGCCGAGCTTGAGCGTGCCGGTGTTGTGGATCTTGTACGCAGAGCTCGCGGCGACCGCGACCATGATGGCCACGATGCCCAGGTGCACCACGTAGCCGCCGAAACGCCTTCGCGCGCGGGAGGCGCTCACGAAGATGGCGGTGAACATCTTCTCTTTCTGCTCGGTCATGCGCTGCTGCGCGGGGAGGAACAGCTCACGCAGCGTCACCACCACCACGAAGCCCGAGAGCCCGAAGACGGTCAGCGGCATCCACCCGCGGAAACCGAACGCGAAGCAGATACCGGCCACCAGCAAACCGACCGCGCCGGGGATGATCGCCTGGCGCTGGATCACCTTCGGGTCGGCCACGCCCCACGGGAGCATCGGCCCCACGCCCATGAGGAAGAGCGTCGCCAGAGAGAGCGGGAGCGCCATCTGGTTGAAGTAGGGCTCGCCCACCGTGATCTTCTTGTGGAGCAGGCCTTCGGTGATGAGCGGGTAGAGCGTGCCCAGAAGCACCACGAAGGTGATCGCCGCGAAGACCAGGTTGTTGAGCAGAATGCTGCCTTCACGCGAGACGATGCTGCCGAGCTGCGACTCGGCGACCAGCATGTGACCTCGCACCGCCAGCAAGAGCGTGCTGAAGACCAGCAAGACGCCGATGAACACCAGGAAGGTGGGCCCGATGTCAGACTGGGTGAAGCTGTGCACCGAGTTGAAGACACCCGAGCGCGTCATGAACGTGCCCACGATGGTGAGAATGAAGCTCGCCAGCGCCAACGCGATGGTCCACAGCTTGAGCGACTTCTTCTTCTCCAGCACCATGGTGGAGTGCATGAACGCGGTGGCCGTCAGCCACGGCATGAACGACGCGTTCTCCACCGGATCCCACGCCCAGTAACCGCCCCAGCCGAGCACGGCGTACGCCCACCAGCTGCCCAGGATGATGCCGACCGAGAGGAAGATCCACGGCACCAGCGTCCACTTGCGCAGCGGTACCAGCCACGCGTCGCCCAGCTCACCCCGCAAAAGCGCACCGGCCGCGATCCCGAACGGAATCGTCATGCCCACGTACCCGAGGTACAGCATGGGCGGGTGGATGATCATCAGCACGTGGTTCTGCAGCAGCGGGTTGGGGCCCGGGCCGTCAGCCAGTGGATTGGCAATGTGTGTCCACGGGTTCGCGGGGCCAGCGATCAAGAACGCGAAGAAGGTGGCCACCGCCGCCATCACGCCGAGTGACAGCTGCATGTAGCGGCCGTGTTCTTTCCGGTACGTCCACGCGAACGCGAAGATGTAGGCGCCCATGATGGCGCCCCAGAAGAGAATCGAGCCCTCCAGCGCGCTCCAGAGAGAGACGATGGTGAAGATGGTGGGCGTGGCGAGGCTGCCGACCTGCGCGACGTACTTCACCGAGAAGTCGTGGCTGAGCAGCGCGTAGACCATCACCAGGTTGGCGCCGAGCATCGACGCCGCGAAGCCGTAGATGGCCTTCTGCACCAGGGGCAGCGCGCTCTCCTTGCGCATCATGCCGGTGGTGATGCCGACGATCGCCGCGAAGGCCGCGCAGAGCAGCCCGAGGAGAACGAGCCCGTAACCCAGGTTCGAGAGGTTCATCACTCTGCCTTCGTGAGCGAGTTCTTCCACGCTTCGTCGGGCATGCCGCCGTCGGTGGGCGCGCGGTATTCGTTGCTGTGATTGACCATCAGCCGGTTGGTGCGGAACACCTGGTCTTGCGAGAACGCGCCTTCGACCACCACGCCGATGCCTTCACGGAACATCTGCGGGGGCGTCTGCTCGCTCTTGACGGTCACCTTCACGGCGTCGCCCTTGTGCGAGTCGGCCACCTGAAAAGAGAGCGCGGTGTGTTCGGTGTTGAACAGCACGCTGCCCGGCACCACCACGCCGCCCAGGCGCACCGTCGCGCCGTAGGCCTTCTGGCCCTGCGCCACCATCTCGGAGGGCTTCCAGTAATAGACGAGGTTCTCGCCGATGTTGCCGAAGGCGATCCACGCGAGGGCCGAGCCGGCCACGAGAATGGCGCCGAGCGCGATGAGACGGTTTCTGGTTTCGGGCTTCATGGCGCTCCAGGGGGAGGTGCTTCAGATCGACGCACGTACAGACTCAAGGCGTAACCGACGAGCCCCAACAGCCCGGCGCCCCACGCCGCGTAGACATACGCCCAACCACCCTCGATGACACCCATCGGCACCTTCTCGATCCCCTGAGGATGCTGGGGTTCAGGAGCGGGTGCCGCGGCAGGCGCCTCCGGCGGCGGTTTGGCGATGTCAGCCAGAACGGGCAGGGACAGGAACAACACCAACGAGAGCCATCTCATGCCGGCACCTGTGCTTTCGGCGCCTGTACCGGTGGCAATTCGAGGGCACTGCTTTGCCGGGAGCGGGCCAACTCGTAGCGCTTGATGATGAAGGCGAGCAGGAACGTGAGGAAGGTGACGTTGCCCCAGTAGAGGACCGCCCTCATCGGCTTGTCGACGGTGGAGCCGGTCGACTGCACCTGGTGCAGCGAGTTCCACCAGCGCACCGAGAACCAGACGATGGGCAACGAGACGTAGCCGAGGATGGCGGCGGCAGCGCTCCACGCGGCGCGGCGCTCGGGATCTTCGGTGAACGAGCGGAAAGCGAGGTAGCCGACGTAGGCCAGCAGCATCACCGTGGTGGAGATGAGCCGGGGATCCCAGTCCCACCAGACGCCCCAGGTCGGGCGCGCCCAGATGCTGCCCATCAACACGCCGATGGCCCCGAAGTAGACCCCGATCTCAGCCGACGCTTCGGCCAGCGCGTCGGTGCGCCACGACTTCTTCATCAGGTAGGCGATGGCGCAGCCCACGTTGATGGTGAAGGCGACCAGGCAGGCCCACACGTGCGGCACGTGCACGTAGAGAATGCGGCCCACGTCGCTCATGAACGCTTCGGGCGGCGCCCAGACGAGGCCGAAGTAGAGCAATGCGGCGAGCTCCAGGGTGCCCAGGCCCGCAGCGACCTTCCACACCCATGCCCGCGCCGACGGCACCGCCAGCTGCGCGATGACCAGCGCGACCAGCACGATCAATCCAGCCAGCGGAATCCACGACGCCATCAGTCCTCCTCGGCAACCTTCGGGAACAACAAGAAACCGACGGACAGATAGATGAGATCGAACGCGGTCAGCAACTTCAGCCAGCCAGGGAGCTGGTCCTGCGCATCGGGCACGAGCGTGAAGCGGGTCGCGCTCACCGTGCCAACAGCAATGGCACCAACACCGGAAACAACAGCAGCGGCAACATCACATCTCTGGCGCGCGCATTGGCGGAAATGGCCGAATAGACGATCCCAGGCGCGCTGATACCCACGCTGCCCAGGAAGAGCACCAGCAGAAGGGTCAGCGGGGCCCTCGACAGATCGATGTCGTAGAGCGCGACGGCCACGGGCAACAACACGAGGGAGAGCCCAAAGAGCAGCGAGGCGTTGCCGAAGACCTTGCCCAGGAAGATGGCACGCGGCTCGACGGGCGTGACCACCAGACCGGTGAGGGCCTGGTTCTCGCTTTCCACGCGAAACGATTCACCCAGCGACAACACGCTGGCGAAGAGCAAGGCGAGCCACAGGTAGCCCGGCGCGTGACGGCGCAGCGCCTCGATGTCGGGGCCCATCGCGAACGAGAAGAGCAGCAGGGTGGAGAGCGAGAAGAAGATGAGCGCGGTGAGGCGCGCGCGGGTGCGCCACTCGATCATCCAGTCTTTGCGCAGCACCAGCCAGCTGGCGCGCAGCAACGAGATGCGGGGCTTCCTCACGGGTTCTCCCGGCGGCCTTGATCGAGGTGGAGCCGCTCCTGGGTGAGCGCCTGGCCCTGCTCGACGAGGTGGGTGGCGAGCACGATGGTGGTGCCCGCGGCCTGCAGTTCTCGCAGCAGGTTTTCCATCTGCAGAATGCCCGCAGGGTCGAGCTCGCCGAACGGCTCGTCGAAGAGCGCCAGCTTCGGGGCCTTCATCAGGAGCCGCGCGATGGTCAGGCGTTTCCTCATGCCGGCAGAGAATTGCCGCACCGGGCTGTCGGCACGGCTGGTGAGGCCGATGCGCTCGAGCAGGCTGGCCACGAGCTCCTGGCGTTGATCGAGCCCGAGGAACTCGGCGACCAGGGTGAGGTTCTGTGCGGCGGTGAGATCTTCGTAGAGAAACGAGGCGTGGCTGAGCAGCGCGACGTCGTGGCGGAGCTCTTCGCGTTTCTCCCGCGTCTCGGCGCCGAAGATCTTGATGTGCCCCGCCGTGGGAAACGTGGCGGTGGAGATCATGCGCAGCAGCGTGGTCTTGCCCGAGCCGTTGTGACCGGTGAGCAGCAAGGACCTCCCGGCGGGCAGCGAGTAGCTGAGCCTCGCGACGGCCCAGCGCGAGCCGAAACGCTTGCTGACGTCGTCGAGCTGGATCGCAGGTTCAGGGGAGAGCACGGCCCGACCGCTCTATGCTGAGCGATGGCCTCAGTCGAGGCTTGCAGTAGGCTCTTCGGGCGTGCCGCGCTTCGTCCTCGCTGCAGTCTCGAGCCTCGCCCTGCTCGGTTTCTGCGTCTATTCCGTGGTCACCACGTGGGTGTACCCGAAGAACCCTCCGTTCAAGGGCGGCTGCGACGACTGGTTGGTGAACCCCGGCCCGAGCTGGGTCGGGCTCAAGGGCTGTGTGCTCGACGTGGACCTGGTGATCGTCGAGAGCGATCAGGGCGACTTCGAGAAGCTCATCAACCGAAAGAATGGCCTCTCGCTCAAGCCGTACCCCGGGCCTCCGAACTGGATCGCCGCGTGGATCCCCATCAGGGCGTTGGGCCTCAGCAGCGGGCCGGTGAAGGCGATGTACCGGTTGGAATCGAAGGACACGATGAAGTGGATCAACACGCTCGAGCGCGCCGACGAGGGCGAGAAGGAGCGCCTCTGGGCAGACCCCGCGCCGATTCGTCGCTTGTCGAGACCGGGCCTGTTGTCAGGCAAGGCAGACAAGCCCACCAGCGAGGGGCTGCAGAAGGTCTTGGGCCCTGGGGGCGCGGCCAACGTGCTCGTGGTGATCGCAGGCGATCCACCGCCGAAGAGCACTCCGATTCCGGGTTTGTTCGCGGGGCTGACGGGGCTGTCGGTGCTCGTGTTCGTGGCGCGCCGGGTGGGGCGGTACAGGGTCGACGAGCTCTCGGCCGAGCAGCAGATCACCCGGGTGAACGTGTCTGACGTGAAGCTGGAGATCGGCGCGCTGGAAGAGTTGCGAAGGGAAGAACGCGGCAGGCGGCCGCGGAAGATCGACTGACGCTCTCAGCCGTTTGAGCTCCGCACCATGGCCCTTCAGCTTCGTATCGCCAGCCCTTGCGAAGAAAAATGGGAGTCGATGCAGGGGGATGACCGCGTGCGCAACTGTGCGCGCTGCGCCCTCAACGTCTTCAACATCAAGGAGATGACCGAGCAGGAGGTGCGCGGGCTCTTCATGAAGACCGAAGGCCGGGTGTGCGGGCGGATCTTCCAGCGCAAGGACGGCACGGTGCTGGTGAAGGACTGCCCGACGGGGCTCGCGAAGCTGCGGCGCAAGGCGCTGGCCGGGTTGGCCGTGGTGGTGGGGCTGATTCTGGCGGTGATCAACTTCCGCATCGGCGCGGCGCCGAGTTGTCCCACCGGGGAGCAGCAGGGTTGGTTCGGCCGGGTGGTCGAGCCACGGATCATCGATGCACGTGAGACGCTGCGTGAGACGAGGACCTTCGGGTCGCTCATCAACGAGCTGTACCCGGTGGAGGTGCCGATGGCGGGAATGATGATGATGGCGCCGCCTCCAATTTCTCCTCTCCCTCCGGGAGAGGGTCAGGGTGAGGGCACTGCGAACTAACGCAGTTCGATGCGCGCCAGCGCCTGCGACACCGAAACAAAGTCGAGGTCGTTCGCCACCCTGATCAAAACCCCCGCATCGACCACGCCCCGCCGAGCGAGCTCCGCGTCGGCCTCTTCCCAGCTCCACTCGAGCGGAATTCCGTGATCCTCGCGGAGCCGTTTCCTGAACTCCGCCTTCAACGACACCACCAGCTCTGCCTCGACCCCCGCGTTGCGCGTGAGCGAAGCCATCGCCTTCACGTACTCGAGCGACGACCGATGCCAGCTCGGCGGTGCATCCCGAGCGGGCCCCAGCCGCGTGGCCCGAGCCCACAAGAACAACACCGCCAGGAACCCCAGCTGCAGCCCGGTGACGAGCAGGTTGACCGGCACCCCCGTCGCGCCGCTGTGCAGATGAAACTCATCGAACGCCACCGGTCCCCGCCCCGCGAGGTGTGACCAGAACAGCGCGTTGTCAGCCAGCTCCAGCCGCGCGTTCTCCGCGAGATCGGGGCCTGCGGCCAACCACACCTCACCCTCGCCGCGCTTCATCCACCACACGGCCCCGTCACTGGTCACCGGCACCGCGTGCTCATCGCTCACCGCGAGCATGCGATCCGCCGAGAGCCGCAGCTGTTTCGCGCCCGCCAACAATCCCGCCGCGAAGGTGACCTGCACGGTGGTTCCGCCGACGTCTTCCAACCCCGGCTCGGTGACGAGCGGAGCCACCGGCCCGGCGTGCACCCAGAGCCACTCATTGATCGACGGCTGCGGAGAAGCGCGCGGCATCAAATAGATCAACGTGCCGCCCCCTTCGACGAAGCGGGTGAGTGACAGCACCTCGTCATCCCGAATCTCTTCACCTGAAGGTGCGGCGATCACCAGCACCCGCGTCTCCGCAGGCAACTGTGTGAGCGGCGCGTCGTGCGCGATCACCTGAACACCGCTCTCCTTCAGCCAGGCGGCGAGCGCGCCGAGCCCGCGCGGACCGTTGTTGGTGATGCTGGGAATCGGAGACTCCGAGCCCGGATCCTGCGACGCGACGCTGGCCACGATCGACAGCAGCACCAGAACACCGAGGACGATCGGGCCCTTCTTCACGACGCCTGCTCCGTCAGCGCGCGCACGTCATCGAGAAAGCGCCGCGCATCGGCCGGTGGCACTGCTTCGAGCGAATAGAAGGCGCGATCGAACCACGCGAACAGCGGCGTCACGCGCCCGATGAGCTCAGGCGGTGCACCGCGGGTGGGCAGCTCTTCGGTCAGCTCGCGGTTGGTCTTCACGCGATCAGGCCGCGCGAAGCGCTTTCGTTCAAGTGACGAGAGCAACGAGAGCAACGCCTCGCGGATCGCCTCACGCGGCGCACTGCCCAGCATCGCTTCTGCACGAGAGAGGTGCGTGGCGGGATCATCGAGCACCAGCGGCTGCGCCACCGCCCCCACGCGTTCAGGGGCGAGCACCTTCGCGCGGCGCCGGTTGATCAGGCGCAACGTGACCCCGCCACCAATCACCAGCGCCAGAACCAGCACCACCACGCGGGTGACGTTCGAGTAGGCCTCGGCCCCCGAAGACTCGAAGAGGCTCTCGAACCAGTTCCGCAGCTGCGCCATCAACGCCTGCAACGCACCGGTGTTCCGCAGACGAGCGCGCTCGAACCCGGGCCGCTCGTAGATGGGGGCGAGCGTGGAGACCTCCAGCTTCTCCGGTGCGGGTTGCGCGAGCAGTTCACACGCGGCCTCCTGGCGATCCTCAGGCAGCATCGCCAGCGCCGGATGTTCACAGGTCGCCGAGAGGCTCAGCGCGACGACGAGCCAGGTCACGTGCCGAGCGCCAGTTCGAGATCGAGGCCTTCGCGGCGCACCCGCATGTCCGTATAGAAAAAGGTCTGAAACACGATGTAGAGCGGAGCGAGCACCGCCCCCATCACCGACTGCACCAACTGCAGCGGGATCATCACGTAAAGCGGCACCACGTCGTTGAGGGTGTTGCCCGGCGTGAAGTTCGCACCGAACGCAGCGCCCGCGAAGAGCGTGGGCATCGAGGCCACCACGCTCATGATCAGCAGCACCGTGCCCACGATGGTGACCAGCACGGTCAGGCGCAGCTTCACGATGCCGCCCGCGCCTTCGTAGACGCGGCCCGACGAGAGCGCGTCTGCGCGGCGGAAGGTGGCCATCGCTCCGAGCGGTTCGATGGCGATGATCTGCGAGACGAGGATGAAGCGGATGGCGAACCAGAGCACCAGCACGATGGTGCCCAGGATCAAGGCGAGCGCTGCGAGCACGCCCAGCACCGCCGCCAGCGCACGTTGGTCGTTGAGGCCCAGCGTCATCGCGCCACCACCCAGAACGCCCGCGGGCAGCAGCAGCAACACCATCACGAGCACGCTCCACGCCATGCTCAAGAAGAAGGCTCCGGTGATGGTGCCCAGCCGCGCCGCCGCGTGGCGAAACGAGTCGCTCGCGTTCGGCTGGCCCTGGTTGATCAGCCGGCTGTACGAGAAGTGCGTCGCCGCCACGCCCGCTACCTGCGCCACGAAGAGCGAGGCCAGGATCGCCAGCATCAGCAACGAGAGAGAGCCGAACATGTGCGTGAAGACCTGCGCGTTGGGCTGCTTGAGCGCTGCCTGGCTGCTCGCCAGCGGGAAGAGCACCTTGGTGACGGCCTGCGAAACCGCCACCAGCGTGCCTTCGACCAGCTGAAAGCCGAGCAACAACCAGAAGAGCGGCTTCCAATTCGCCCGCCAGAAATTGACGGAACGATCGATCAGCTCACCAAGGCCCAGCGGGCGGAGCGGGTTCAAAGTGAGCGGCAAGCTACTCCAGCGCGCGCAGCAGGGCTTCCGCGGCGTGAGCCGGGTGGGTGGCGTGCATGATTTCGCCAATCACCGCGACGCCGGACACCTGACCGAGCTCTTTCATGCGCTCGATGGTGATGCCTCCCAGCGCGAAGCAGGGGGTGGGCGATTTCTTCGCGAAGGCGCGAAACGCGTGGGCTCCCAGCTCGGGGCGCTCGGGGGCTTTGCTGATGGGGTCGAAGACCGGGCTCACCAGGAGCAGATCGGCGCGACTGGGGTGGTGCGGTGGATGGCAAGAGGCGCTCAGCCACCGTTTGCCCAGCAGCGGGCGCACGTCGGCGGGAAAAAGCGACCGATCGGTCAGGTGGAGATGCGCGTCGAGCGCGAGCGCGATGTCGAGCCGGCCGTTGATGAAGAGCGGGTGGTCGCCGCAGATTTCGCGCAGGCGGGCGGCCTCTTCGTAGAACAGCCGATCAGTGGCGCCGGGGTGACGGTGTTGGACTGCGATTCCCGGGCCGGCTTGCAGGGCTTCTTTGAGGATCTCCAGGACCGGCATCGACCAGTCGGTGATGATGATGAGCTTGAAGGGAATGGGCCCCTCACCCTGACCCTCTCCCCTGAGGGGAGAGGGGACCTCGGCGATCACTGGCCGACCAGTCCGGTCAGCGGACTCGAGGCCGAGGCGTAG
>JANODF010000835.1:0-3158 GCA_031412555.1 Archangium sp.
GGTTCTCGCTGGGCATGAAGCAGCGCCTCGGTGTCGCTTCGGTGTTGATGCAGTCGCCCAGGGTGTTGTTCCTGGACGAGCCGACCAATGGGCTCGATCCGCAGGGGCAGGCCGACATGCGCGAGCTGCTCAAGGCGTTGCCGGCCGAGGGGCACACGGTGTTCGTCTCGAGTCATTTGCTGCGTGACGTCGAGCAGACCTGCACGGATTTGATCATCGTGGACCGCGGCCGCAAGGTGACCGAGGGCAAGGTGGCCGAGCTGCTGCGAGCCGGCAGCCGGGTGGTCTTCAAGGTGAACGACCCGGCCGCGGCGATCGCGCTGGTGCGCCGTGAACGGCCGCAGCTCACGGTGGGTGAAGGCGCCGAGCTGTCCGTGCAGGTCCCCCAGAAGCTGCGGCGGATCAGCTGACGGCAGAGCTGGTGAAGCTGCTGGTGAATGCAGACCTGCAGGTGTTCGGCGTGGCCACCCAGGCGGCGGATCTCGAGCGCCTGTTTCTTCAGCTCACGGGCAAACCGTCATGAGCCTGTTCGTCGCGGAGTGGCGCAAGCAGCGGGGCCTGGTGTTCGCGCGTTCGATGCTCGCGGTGGTGGTGCTCGGTGGGGCGATGGTGATCCTCGTGATGGCGGGCCTCGACGCGGGTGACGTGATTGCCACCCGGCAGAGCTTCGGCTGGTTGCCCGGCGTGCAGCTGTGGACGGGCCTGCTGTCGGGGATCCTCGCCTTCGTGCCGCTCACCTTCATCGCCTGGGGTACCGGTCTCGAGCAGAGCCACGACACGTGGAAGATGGTGCTCACCCGCCACAGTCCGCGCCGCGACGTGTTGTTCGCGAAGCTGTTGGTGGGCGGGCTCTGGCTGGTGCTGCTGCTCGCCTCGACCTTCGTGGTGTGGAGCGGCCTGGCCACCGCGCTGGGGTGGTTGCTGCCGATGCCGGCCGCGTCGCCCATCGAGTTGAGCCCTCACCTCTACCGGGTGCTCGGCTCGGTGCTGCGGGTGATCAGTCTGGCTCCTGCCATCATGCTGCTGACCCTGCTCGCGCGGAGCAACGGCACCCTGGTCGGCTCGTTGACCGGCGTGCTTGCGCCGCTCGCGGTGAACATGACCGCGCTGTGGCAGGAGCCCTCGCTCAACCGGCTCACGCCCGTGTTCACCTCCGATGCGTTGGTGCTGCGGCTCAGTGAGGCGCCCGGCGCGGCGGAGACAGCGGATCGGCTCGTCGGCGCCTCGTTCGGTTCGCTGGCCTGCGTGGTGGTGCTGCTGGCCTGGCTGGTGCTGCCCCTCTTGGGAGCGTGCTGGCACTTCGAACGGCGCGACGTGCTCAGCGAGAGCGAGTGAGCACGGCGGTGATGCGTTCTTCGTTCACCGGAGAAATCACGCCGCAGTCGGTGAGCAACACGCTCACCAGCTGAGCCGGGGTCACGTCGAAGGACGGGTTGAAGGCAGTCGTCACATCGGGGCAGATGCGCTCATCACCCCACCGCGTGACCTCATCTTGCGCGCGCTGTTCGATGGGAATGTCCGCACCCGAGGCGATGCGCAGGTCGAAGGTCGAGCGAGGTGCAGCCACCGCCATCATCAGCTGGTGGTGACGCGCGGCGACGGCCACTCCGTAGGTACCGATCTTGTTGGCGACGTCTCCGTTGGCGGCGATGCGATCGGCGCCGGTGAGACAGAGCTGAATCTTCCCCTCGCGCATCAACGACGGAGCCATGTTGTCGCAGATGAGCGTGTGCGGAATGCCCGCTTGCGCGAGCTCCCATGCTGTCAGCCGCGCGCCCTGGAGCCGGGGCCGCGTCTCGTCGACGAACACGTGGAAGGGGATGCCGCGTTCGTGCGCGACGAAGAGCGGCGCGAGGCCCGTGCCCCAGCCGCCCGTGGCGAGCGCGCCGGCGTTGCAGTGGGTGAGGATGCCCATGCCCGGCGTGATGAGCGCGGCGCCGTCTTCTCCGATGCGGCGATTGCCTGCGGCGTCATCGGCGTGGAGCTGCTTCGCGATGGCCAGCAGCTCACCCGTGTCAGCGGCCACGTCGCAGCGTTCGAGGGCCCAGAAGAGATTGACCGCCGTGGGGCGGGTGGAAGCGAGATCGGCGCGGGCTTTCTGCAGGAAGACGCGGCGCGGGGCACCGGTGAGTGACTGCTCGTCGGCCTCTTGTGAAGCGAGCACCATGCCGTACGCCGCAGCGAGGCCGATCGCGGGCGCACCACGAATGGTCATGTTCCGGATGCGGGTGGCGACCTCCGAGGCGCGATTGCAGGTGACCCAGGTCAGCACGGTGGGAAGCAGCCGTTGGTCGATCATGCGCAGCTCGCCGTGGTGCCACTCGAGTGGAGTCATCGGCTCTCCTCGTACATGCGCAGCAGCGCGCGGTGCTCTTTCGCCGGTACGGGCTTCGGGGTGCTGACTGCGTAGGCAGACCACAAGACCTGCGAGGCGTGCTCGACCCGTTCGGTCAGTCCGTAGGCTTCTGCGACCGTGCGGCCGAGCGCGACGGTTCCATGACGTTCGAGGATCGCCGCGTTGAAGTGAGAGAGCGCGTGGGCGACGTTGCGCGCGAGCTGATCGGAGAGCGGCCTCGCGTAGGGGACGACCTGCAACGTGCCGAGCGAGAGCGTTACTTCGGGGAGGATTCCGTCGAGCCGCTTCTTCGTGAGCGACATGGCGATGGCCACCGGGGGATGCGCGTGCACCACGGCGGACATGTCGGGCCGCTGCGCGAGCGTGCGCAGATGAAGGGACAGCTCACCAGTGGGTTGGCCTTTGCCGCTGAGCTTCTTGCCCTGCAGGTCGACCACCACGAGATCGTCGGGCTCGAGGAAACCTTTGTGCACGCCGGACGGGGTGACCAGCAGCCGCTTCGCGTCGAGGCGCACGGAGACGTTGCCGTCGTTCGCAGCGAGATAGCCGCGCTGATGCAAGAAGCGGCAGTGCCGGACGATGTCTTCGCGAAGGACGTGCTCCATGTCGCGGGGAACTACTGGTCCTGCTGAGTGCAGTCGAGGGCGCACGCGAAAGGCAGCCTTGAAGCGCGGGGGGCTGCGGGTGATTGCGGCGTTGCCCGGCGCGAACAGGCCTCTCGACTTCTGACGTGGATGCTCAGGTGACCAGGTGTTGCGGCCGGCCTTGAGGTACGGCCCGAACTCCGGCAGGTAGTTGCCGG
>JANODF010000836.1:0-8616 GCA_031412555.1 Archangium sp.
CTCGAGGTGACCGGCGGCGAACTCACCGGTGGTTCTCACGTCGAGCAACACGGCCCCCTGTTTCACCTGCGCGCGGGCTTCGTCGGCGGTGACGGTGGGCCCGCCGGTGCCGAGGAAAAGGAACGCGGCCCCCACGAGCACCGCACCAGCGAGCAACTTTTGTACGTTGGACATGTGCGTGAGAGCCGCACGGCGCGCGCAAGGTTCAGAGCCCAGAGATGGGCGTCTTGAGGAAACGCCGCCCACCCTGCTCGGGCGCAGGCAGCCGCCCAGCGGCGATGTTCACCTGCAGCGACGGGTAGAGCAGCCGGGGCGCACTCAAGGTTCGGTCTCGGGCGGTGCGCCGCGCCACGAAGTCTTCCTTCGGCGTGGCGACGCTCAGCTGCACGTTGCCGCGTTTCGCTTCACCCACCGTGGTCGAGGCCTTCCACCCGCGGCCAGTCGGCGGGTAGTCGTGGCCCACGAAGAGCCGGGTCGACTCGGGCAGGGTGAACAGTCTGCCGGCCACCGAGTCGTAGAGCGCGCCCGCGTCGCCCCGGGGAAAGTCACAACGACCCACCCCGACGTCGTCGAGGAACAACGCGTCACCCGTGAAGACCGCGTCACCGACCTGGTAGCTCACGCAGGCCGGGGTGTGGCCCGGCGTGGGAATGGTCTTCAACACGAGCGAGCCTGCCTGAACGAGCTCGTCATCTTCGAGCAGCCGGTCGAACTGTCGGCCGTCGGCGGGAAAGTCGGGCCATGAGAACACGTCCTTGAAGACCGCCTGGACCTCGGTGATGCGGTGGCCCACTGCGACCTGCGCGCCGAAGCGCCGTTTGAGCCACTGGCTTCCCGAGAGATGATCGGCGTGCGCGTGCGTCTCGAGCAGCCAGTGCACCTCGAGCTTCTGCGCCTCGATGAAGGCCGCCACCCGCTCGACCGACTCGGTCCACACCTTGCCGCTGGCGGGCTCGTAGTCGAGCACCGGGTCGATGATCACCGCGTCACGCGTGGCTTCGTCGAACACCACGTGCGTGAGGGTCGAGGTGCGCTCGTCGAAGAACGTTTCAATCTGCATGACCGTCTCCTTTCACCACGCCTGCATGGGGCCGATGTCGCGCACCACGTACCCGGCTTGCGTGAGCAGCTGTCTGGCCAACGCGCTCCGGCCGCCGCTGCGGCAATAGACGACGATGGGCCGGCTGGTGGGGCCGACCTCGTGCAACCGCGAAGGGAGCTCCTGCACGGGGATGTTCTGCGCGTTGGCCAGGTGCCCTTCGCAGAACTCGGCGGGGGTTCGAACGTCGAGCAGCAGCGCTCCCTGCTCGACGAGTTGGCGGTGGTGCGATCCTTCGAGCTTCATGGGTGTTGCCTTTCGTTCGTGCTGCGAGGTTCGAAGGTTGGAGCCAGCCGGGCTCCAGAGGATTCTGTGAACCGAAGCCGCGCGCTCCCGGCTCTCGCTCCACATGGTCAGCTTCCTTGCGGGTCTCGCTCTTGGCCTCGTGCTCTCCGTGCTCGGCGCCGGTGGCGGCATCATCGCCGTGCCTGTGCTGGTGTTGCTCTACGAGCTCCCCCTGGGGGCGGCGATCGGCAGCGGACTGGCCGTGGTCTTCGCCGCCGCAGCCCCCGCCGCGCTGGCGCACGCCAAAGCCGGGCGAGTCGACCTGCGCACGGTGTTGCTCTTCGGCCCGCCTTCGATGCTCGGCGCAGTGCTGGGCACGAAGCTCAACGCGCTGGTGCCCGAGCGCGTCACCTACGCGCTCTTCGCCCTGGTGCTCGTGCTGGCCACCGCTTCACTCTTTTTTCCCCGCAAGCCGGAAGCGAGACCCACCCCGAAGCCGGTGCTGGTGGTGGTGGGCCTCCTCCTGGGTGTGTTGACCGGCTTCCTGGGCGTGGGGGGCGGGTTTCTCCTGGTGCCGGCGTTGGTGGGGCTCGCGCAGTTGCCGCTTCACCGAGCCGTGGGCACTTCGACCGCGCTCATCGCCGCCAGCAGCTTCTCGGGCGCAGCGACGGCCGTGGTGAGCAACCCCTCGAACCTGGCCCTGGTGCTCCCCATCGCCGCGGGCGCGGTGGCCGGGGCGTTGTTGGGCGCGCCGCTCGCGGGCCGGCTCAAACCTGGTCCGCTCCGAGCGGCGTTCACCTCGTTGGCGGTGGTGGTGGCCGGGGTGATGGCCTGGAAGGCGCTCGGGTGAGGGGCGGCTTCACGCCGCAGACAGGCGCAAGGCCTGACGCACGGCCGCGCGCACCGCGGCGGGCACTTCGCCCCCGGGAATCGCGCGGCACATCGAGACGGTGCGCTTGAGCGAGTCGCACGCGGCGGTGCAGCGGACACACCCCGAGAGGTGGGCCTCGATGCGGGCACACGCGGCCTGGTCGATCTCCGAGGCCGCGTAGGCCGCCAGCTCGGTCTGGAGCTCAGGGCAGCCGAGGTCGGACGACTGGTTCTCCAGCACGCTGGCGAGGCTTTGTTTGAGCTGCAGGCGCGCGCGGTGGAGCCGGCTCTTGAGCGCGCCGACCTCGATGCCCACCACCTCGGCGGCGTCTTCGGCCGACAGACCTTCGACGTCGCGCAAGACGAGCACCTCCCGCTGCTCTTCCGGCAACGTGCTCATCGCGGCCTGAATCACCTGGCCCACCTCACGCGCGTGCGCCGCGGCGTCGGGCGCGCGGACGTCGGCGGCCAGCGCCTTCACTTCGTGCACCTCCATCGACTCGAGGTGTTCGGGCTCACCTTCGCGGCGGCGGCGCTGCTTGATGCAGAAGCTGCGCGCGACTTGATACAGCCAGGTCGACAGCCGCGCGTCGCCCCGGAACGTGCCGAGGTTCCTGAACGCCGACAAGAGGGTCTCCTGCAGCACGTCGCGGGCGTCGTCTTCGTTGCCGCACATGCGCAGCCCGAAGCGGTAGATCTGCTGCTCGTGCCGGGCGAGGAGCTGCTCCATCGCGAGCCCATCGCCCTTTTTCACGCGCTCGACGAGCTCGGCATCGGTCACTTCAGGCATGCCCCCAAGGTAGCTCGCCCCCGCTGCACTTGCTCGGAACCCAAACCAGCGGCGCCGGGCTCCCAGCTCCATGCTTCATCGCGTCGTCTTCTTCGCGCTCGCCGCGTTGACCCTCACCCCATGGGTCAGCGCGCCCCTGGCCCTGGTCGCGGGGGCCGTCTTCGCGCTGACCGTGGGCAACCCCTTCCCGAAGCAGACCGCCCGGGCGCAGACCTGGCTGCTGCAGGGTTCGGTGGTGGGGCTGGGCGCGGCCATGAACCTCGAGGTGATTCTGAGCGTGGGCGCGTCGGGGGTGCTGCAGACGGCGCTCACCATCGGCCTGACCTTGACGCTCGCGTGGGGGCTCTCGCGTGCGTTGCGGGTCGAGCCGGTGTCCGCGCTCCTCATCGGGGTGGGCACGGCCATCTGTGGCGGGAGCGCGATCGCTGCGGTGGCCCCCGTCGTCGGCGCCAGGCCCCAGCAGACCAGCGTCGCGCTCGCGGTGGTGTTCGTGCTCAACGCGGTGGCCCTGGTGCTCTTCCCCGCGCTGGGCCACCTGTTCGCCCTCAGCCCTTCTTCTTTCGGGCTGTGGAGCGCGCTGGCGATTCACGACACCAGCTCGGTGGTGGGCGCTTCGCTTCAGTTCGGGGGCGAGGCGCTGGCCGTCGGCACCACGGTCAAGTTGACGCGCGCGTTGTGGATCATTCCGCTGACCCTCGTGTTGGCCCGCGTCTGGCGGCGCAGCGAGGCGAAGGGGCAGGGCACGAAGCGGCCGTGGTTCATCCTGGGCTTCCTCGCCGTGGCCGCGCTCGTCACCTGGGTGCCCGCGCTCCAGGCCCCCGGCCAGCTCGTCGCCGCGGTGAGCCGGCAGGTGCTGGTGTTGACCCTCTTTCTGGTGGGGGCCGGCGTGTCGAGGGAGGCCGTGCGCGCCCTCGGGGTGAGACCTTTGGTGCTCGGCGTCGCGTTGTGGCTGGTGGTCGCCTCGGGCAGCCTCGCAGCGGTGAAGTTCGGTTGGCTGGTGCCACCACTCTAAAAATGAACTCTTGGTTGCGTAATCGCGCGAGTACTTGAATAGTAGATTCATGCTTCCGCCCAATCGCCGCTTCAAGGATGCCGTCTATGAGCAGCTGGCTCGCATCGGGAAGGCGACCTCCGCTCCCAAACGACTCGAGTTGCTCGACCTTCTTTCTCAGGGGCCGCGCACCGTCGAGTTGCTCGCTCGAGAGGCCGGGGTGACCGTGGCGAATGCGTCTCAGCACCTGCAGGTGCTCAGAGCCGCGCGGCTGGTGGAGGCCGAGAAGCAGGGGCTCTACGTCGAGTATCGGCTCGCCGGCGACGAGGTCGGTGCCTTCTTCCTCTCGCTCCGCGGGCTGGCCGAGTCTCGGTTGGTCGAGGTGCAGGAGGTGACGCGCGCCTTCTACGCCGAGCGCGGCGCGATGGAGCCGGTGGCCAGCGAAGAGCTGCTCCGGCGCGTGAAGAAGGGCGAAGTGACGGTGCTCGACGTTCGCCCGGGCGAAGAGTTCCGGGCCGGGCACATCCCCGGGGCGCTCTCTGTTCCGATGGCGGAGCTGAAGGCCCGCTTGAAGGACCTGCCGAAGGATCGCGAAGTCGTCGCCTACTGCCGAGGGCCGTATTGCGTGATGGCGATCGAGGCCGTCGAGCTGCTGCGCAAGAAGGGCTTCACCGCACATCGGCTCGAGAAGAGCGTGGCTGACCTGCGTGCTCGCGGCTGGCGGGTGGCGACCGGCGCCTCACCCCAACGCTGACCACTTCCCACTCACCGCACGAGGCACCACCCCATGACGACGACGCTCTTCATTCTCAACGACCCGCCCTATGGCACTGAGCGCAGCTACAACGGCCTGCGGCTCGCCGGCGCCCTTTCGAAACGCGAGGGCCAGCAGGTGAAGGTGTTCCTCATGGGCGACGCCGCGAGCTGCGCCAAGGCCAATCAGAAGGTGCCTTCGGGCTACTACAACCTCGAGGTGATGCTGCGGGTGGTCGCCCGAAGCGGCGGCGAAATCGGCGTCTGCGGCACGTGTATGGACGCGCGCGGCATGGCCGAGACGGAGCTGATGGAGGGCGCCCGCAGAAGCACTCTCGAACAACTCACGGACTGGACCGCGGCTGCCGACAGGACGCTGGTGTTTTGATGAGCCCACCCCAGACGGTCGTCATTCTCGGCGGTGGCGTCGGAGGCCTGGTGGCCGCGCGTGAGTTGCGGCGGCTCCTCCCGCGACCCCATCGAGTGGTGGTGGTCGACAAGCAAACAGAGCACCTGTTCACTCCCTCTCTCCTCTGGCTGCTGGTCGGCCAGCGAGAGGCGCAGAACATTCAACGTCCGTTGAAGCAGCTCGAGCGTCATGGCATCGAGGTCCGCTGCGGCGACGTCGAGAAGATCGACCCGGCGACCCGGCAGGTGACGGTATCGGGCGAAGTGCTGGCTGCCGACCACCTCATCGTCGCGCTGGGTGCGGAGCTGGCGGCGGAGACCATCCCCGGGTTGGCGGAGAGCGGTCACAACTTCTACACGCTCGCCGGCGCGGAGAGCCTCCGTGCGGCGCTGGGGACGCTCCAGAAGGGCCGCGTGGTGGTGATGACCGCGGCGCCTGCCTACAAATGCCCTGCGGCGCCGTACGAGGCGGCGATGCTCATCGACGCGATGTTCAAGAAGAAGAGCCTCCGGAAGGAGGTCTCGGTCGAGCTCTACGCGGCCGAGCCCGGACCGATGGGCGTCGCAGGGCCGCAGATGTCGGGGGCCGTGAAGCAGTTGCTCGTGGAGCGAGACCTCGCCTACCACCCGGAGCACCAGGTGACGTCCGTCGACCCGGTGGCGAAGCGGATCAGCTTCAGCAACGGGGCTCGCGTCGACTTCGACGTGCTGGCCTTCGTTCCGCCGCATTGCGCTCCGCGGGTCGTGCGTGAGAGCGCCCTCGCCGGCGAGACGGGGTGGGTCTCCGTCGATCGCCACACGCTCCAGACCCGCTTCCCCGGGGTGTTCGCGCTCGGTGACGTCGTCTCGATTCCGCTGGCCCTCGGCAAGCCGCTCCCCAAAGCGGGCGTCTTCGCCCACGGCCAGGCCGAGGTGGTCGCGCAGAACATCGCGGCCACCATTCTCGGAAAGGAACCGACGGCTCGTTTCACCGGACAGGGCGAGTGCTTCGTCGAGATTGGTCAGGGGCGAGCAGGCCGTGGCGGCGGCGACTTCTACGCAGAGCCGAAGCCGGTGGTCGCGGTTCACCCGCCGAGCCTGTGGAACCACTGGGCCAAGGTGCTCTTCGAGAAGGACTGGCTCTGGCGTCGGGTGTGAGCTCGTCGCCTTGCGCTACTCCTCGCGCGCGCGCGAAGACGACAGGCCGTGTCTGCGCAGCAGGTCGTGGAAGTCGGTGCGGTTGCGCCCCGCCAGCCGCGCGGCGGCGGCCACCACGCCATCACTGCGGCGCAGCGCCTCCAGCAGGTACGCACGGGCAAAGGCGTCCTTGGCCTCCTTCAGAGGCGGCAGCGGCACCGTCGGCGCGTGTTGCCAGCCGGGCGCTTCTGCCGGAGCCCGCGGCGGCGTCGGAGCGGCAGGGACAACAGGGGCGGCCGCAGGCAACACGGAACGCACGTCGTCGGCCTCGAGCACCTCGCGCCGGGTGAGCAGGGCGGCGCCTTCCATCACGTTGGCCAGCTCGCGCACGTTGCCCGGCCACGCATGCGCCGAGAGCAACGCCATCGCCTCACGCGAAAGCGCAGGCGGGTCGATGCCGTGCCGCGCGGCGCACCGCTCACGCACCCGGTGAATCGGCTCGCTGGTGCCCACCAGGCCCGAGCTCTCCTGGTCGACCAGGCGCCGCAGCCCGGCCAGCTCCCGTTTGAGCCGGGCGCTCTCCACGCCGTGCGCCAGCTTCTCCATCAGCTCGTGATCGTGGAACGGCTTGGTGAGGAAGCCGTACGCGCCGCGGGCCATCGCCTCGACCGCCGACTCGATGCTGCCGTGTGCGGTGAGGATGATCACCGGCACCTCGTGGGCGCGCGCCCTCACCGCCGCGAGCACCTCCATGCCCGAGCCCTTCTCGAGCTGGAGGTCGACCACCATCGCGTCGACCAGCTCGCTGTCGAGCAGCTCGAGGCCTCGGGCCACCGTCTGCGCGGTGGTGACCCGGTAGCCGTGAAACGAGACAGCGCGCCAGCATCGCTTGATCGAGGGAGGCCCGCGGCACGTCACCTTCGATGGTCAACTCCAGCTCGACGCCGGCCTCCTTCGCTTCGTCGAGATGCGCTTCACACGCTTCTCGCACGGCGTCGTCGAGCATCGCGCCCGCCTGGTGGTCTCGCTGATTCACTTCGCGGTGCAGCACAGCCGGCTGGGCGTGCGCGCGTTGACGGTGAAGGCGGGGGTGCACGCGACGGCGCTGGTCGAGATTCAGGGGCCGATCTTCTTCGCCTCGCATGGGCAGCTCGAGGGGTTGAACAGTCACGACGCGGCTCACCCGCTCCTGCTCGACCTGCGGCAGGTGCCCACGGTCGACTTGACCGGGGCCGACGCGGTACGCGGCTTGCTGCAGCAGCTCTCCGACCGCTCGGTGCGGCTGGCCCTGGTGGCCAACCGGCCCGACGTGACCGCCGCGCTCGTCGACGTCGGGGTGGCCGAGTTGTTGGCCGGCGGGCGCATCTACCCGACGGTGGATGAAGCGCTCGAGGCGCTCCACACCGCGTATCCGTCGGCGGCTCGCACCGCGCCGCCCTCGTTCCAGTTGACGATCGACGAACCCAAGAACCACGCCGGCGCGGCCTGAGCCGCTCCGTTTCAGCAGAAGGAGAGACGCGATGGAGTTGATGAACACCCTGCGCTCCGGGCGCGCCGCTTCACGTTCGCAGCCGCACCCGGTTTCCGAGAGAAGACGCGCCGTCGTCACCGCCGAGTTGCGCGGGCTCGCGGCGTCCCAGCACTATGGGCACACGCTGTGGGGCACGGTGTTCCTGGCGCTGGGGGCGATCGCCGCGTTCTGGGTCTCGCCCAACGTCAGCGCGTTGCCGGTGGTGGTGCTGGTGGGGGGCGTGCTCGCGGGGGTGATCACCAACGCGCTGGCGCAACGCCGGCTGGAGAAGGTGTTGCTCGCGCACGCCCGCGCGCAGGACTTGAGCGACGCTGAAGCCGAAGAGTGCGTGGCCGAGGTTCTCGACGCTGACTGAGATGGAGACTCAGCAACAGATTCCCTGCGTGTGCGGCAAGGGAACGCTGGAGATCAAGAGCACCGTGTTCGGGAAGTGGACCGTCTACGAAGTCGTGGTGGCTTGTGCTGCGTGCGGCTCGAGAGAGATCAACGTCACCGGAGCTGAAGTTCGCTCCCTCGACTCCGCTCCTCAGGAACAGCGCCACACCGTTCGCCCCGAGAGCAGTCGAGGGTGCACTTGCCGCACGAAGCGGAGGTGGCATCTCGACTGCGCTCGATGCGAACGGTGTGCGTCTGTTCCTTCGGAGGAAATCGACGGCGAAGCCGGTCCCTGCTCGGGAGGACCGGACCGGTCGCATCGAGAGGGTTGGCTGAAATAGGAATCGGGCTGCGTCACCGGTCTCCCCGAGCCCAGTCGAGGGGGCACTTGCAGCGCGAAGCAGAGGTACTCCCTCGACTGCTCTCGGGAGGACCGGTGTGCGTTCCTTATTTCGATC
>JANODF010000837.1:0-9657 GCA_031412555.1 Archangium sp.
CGCAGTGCCCCTCGCGTTGTTGATCGCCAGAACAGAACTGCCGCTGCGAGGTCCGCTCAAGGCGATCTTCACCCTGCCCGCCGCGCTGCCGCCCTTCATCCTCGGCATGGGCTGGGTCTCCCTCGCCAATCCTCGAGCCGGTCTGCTCAATCTTCTGCTGGGAGCGGGCACTTTCGACATCTACGGCAAGCTGGGGATCAGCTTCGTGCTCGGCACCGCGGGCTTGCCACTCGTCTTCCTGCCCACGCTCGCAGCGCTCTCGAGGCTCGACTCGTCACTCGAAGAAGCCGCGCGGCTCTCAGGCGCTTCTCCCCTGCGAACGCTGCTGAGCATCTCGCTACCACTCGCGCTCCCCGCCGCGCTCTCGGGAACCGCATTGTGTTTCCTCTTCGCGGCGTCGGCCTTCGGCGTGCCCTACCTGCTCGGGGTCACCGCCAGTCCGCCCACGCCCACGCTCACCACGCGCATCTACGGCGAGATCCTGATGGGACAGGGCGGCCTGCCGAGAGCCGTGGTGCTGAGCCTCGAGCTGCTCGTACTCGCCGCGTTCGTGCTCATCGGCAGCCGCGCGTTGGCCCGACGTGGAGAAGTGCGGCTCTCGAGCGGCAAAGGCATCTCGGTGCGCCCCATGCCGTTGGGCCGTTGGCGAATGCCGCTGGCGTCGATGAGCGTGGTGCTCGCGGTGGTGCTGGTGGTGTTGCCCCTGCTCGCCGTTGCGCTCACCTCGGTGCAGCCGGTCTGGGGACAGCTGAGCGGACTGTCCGCGAAACACTGGAGCGGCGTGCTGGGAAATCCGCGCACCATCGATGCGACGTTGCGCAGTCTCGGCCTGGCCGCCGCGGCAGCAGGGTTGGTCACGGCCCTGGGCCTGGGCATCGCCACCACGCGCCGCCGCTCGCTCGAGCTGCTCTCCGGTGCGCCCTACGCCATCCCCGGCACGGTGCTGGCGCTCGCGCTCTTGATCGCCTTCTCGCGCGATCTCCGCTTCGTGCTGTTCGATCGGGTCGCGCTGGTCCTCGCGCTGGGCAACTCAGTCTGGATGCTGCTCGTGGCGTACACCATCAAGCACCTCGCCTTCGGAGCGCGGAACGCCGCTGACGGCCTGGCCCAGGTCGACGGCACGCTCGCCGAAGCAGCGCGGCTCTCTGGAGCGAGCCCCTTTCGTGCCTTCTTCGACGCCACCCTTCCCCAGCTGCGAGCCCCGCTGATGGCTGCGTTCCTGGTCACCTTCCTCACCTGCGTCACCGAGCTCACTTTGAGCGTGTTGCTCATCCCCACGGGCCGCGACGTGCTCGGCACGTTGTTGTTCGAGCTGCAGAGCTACGCAGATCCGGGATCGGCCGCGGTGATCGCCTGCGCCTTCGTGATGCTCGTGCTGGTGCTCCAGTTCGCCCAGGCCGTGGTCACCCGAAAGAAAGCCCACTGACGATGGCCGACGTCCAACTCATCGGAGTGCACAAGGCCTACGGCGCCACCGCGGTGGTGAAGGGCATCTCGCTGCGCATCGAGAGCGGAGAGTTCATCTCGCTGCTCGGCCCTTCCGGCTGCGGCAAGACCACCACGCTGCGCATGATCGCCGGCCTCGAGACGCTCGATGCAGGAACCATCTCGATCGGAGGCGAGCTGGTCGACAGCCCCGCAGGTCATGTGCCCCCGGAGAAACGCGCGCTGGGAATGGTGTTCCAGAGCTACGCGGTGTGGCCGCACAAATCGGTGGCGGAGAACGTCGCGTATCCCCTGCTGCTTCAACGAAAACCCAGCTCCGAGATCGCTCAGCGCGTGACGCAAGCGCTGGAGTGGGTGCGGCTCGGCGCCTTCGCCCAACGCATGCCGTCTCAGCTCTCCGGCGGGCAGCTCCAACGCGTGGCGATCGCGCGCGCTCTCGTGGCCAATCCGCGCGTGTTGCTGCTCGACGAGCCGCTCTCCAATCTCGACGCAGCGCTCCGCGAAGAGCTGCGCGGAGAGATCGCGGCCCTGCGTGCGCGACTGGGCACCACGATGATCTTCGTCACGCACGATCAACACGAAGCCCTCGCGTTGTCGGATCGCGTGGCCGTGATGCACCAGGGCGTGATCGAGCAGATCGACTCACCGCAGAAGATCTACCAGTCGCCTTCCACGCCCTTCGTCGCGGGCTTCGTGGGTGGCGCCAATCGGCTCGAAGGCCGGGTGGAAGGCCGCAGCTTCATCAGCGGAGCCCACACCTTCGAGTTGCCTGAGGGCGTCACCGCGGTCGACGGCCCCGCCACGCTGGCGGTCAGAGCCGAAGAACTCGAGTTGGGCAGCACCGGCCCCTCACTTCCGCTCCTGGCGAGGCTCTTCCTCGGCAGCGCCACCGAGTTCCGCTTCACCCTCGGAGAATCCGTGCTGCGCGTGGTGGGACCTGCCCGCGAAGTGAAGCCCGGCGAATCGGTGCGGGTCGCACTCAGACACGCCCGGCTGTACCCACGCTGACGCGGCCCCCCGGCCACGAACCGCGTCCTGCCACCCACGAAATCAGCAGGCGGCGCTCTTGCACAGGGCGTCCCCATGCTCTTCGGATTGCAACCGGCGCGCTGGCACCCTGCGCTGTATCGCCTCTCGGTCTGGCAGAAGCGGGCCGCTCGAAAGTTCGAGTGGCACTTCGGCCCGAACACCTTCGCTTCGCAACGCGCTGAGCCGCTCCCATTCCGGATCTACAAACAGGCCTCGAAGCTGATCCGCGGTGGCTGCACGGGAGCAGACCTCCAGCTCCAACTGGGCAAGGTGCAGAACCTGAAGGTCGCCATCCCTCACCTCACGGGGCTGCTGGTGAAGCCGGGCGAGACGTTCTCGTTCTGCAAGACCGTCGGTCTGCCCACCCGTGAACGGGGCTTCACCGACGGCATGGAGCTCTCGCACGGCGTCGCGCGCGCAGGCGTGGGCGGCGGCCTCTGCCAGCTCTCGAACCTGCTGCACTGGCTGGTGCTGCACAGCCCGCTCACGGTGGTGGAGCGCCACCACCACAGCTTCGATCCCTTCCCCGATGACGGCCGCGTCCTGCCCTTCGGGAGCGGAGCCACCGTCTTCTTCAACTACCGCGACTTCCGCTTTCGCAACGACACGGACCAGCCGATTCAGCTCCGGCTGTGGCTCACCGACAAGCTGGTCGAAGGCGAGCTGCGCACCACCCAACCACTCGAACACTCGTATTCGGTGCAGGAGCGTGAGCACCGCTTCGTGCGGAAGGGCGGAAAGCTCTACCGCTCCAACGAACTCTGGCGCGAGGTCAGGCGCAAGACCAACGACGCCCCGCTGGTGAAGACCGAGAAGCTCTACGCGAACTTCGCCGAGGTGAAGTACCAGCCGGCCCCGGGCATCCTCATTCACGAGGCGCGCTGAGTCTCGACTCGGAACGAGCGTGGGTTTAGACGGGCGTCATGTCGGATCCTGTTCGCTACCGCGTCTCGATGTCTCGGCCGCACTCCCACCTGTTCGAAGTGGAGGCCACCTTTCCCGGCGTCGCCGACGAGCTCATCGTCTGCCTGCCAGTGTGGACTCCCGGCAGCTACCTGGTGCGCGAGTACAGCCGCCACGTGCAGGAGTTCACCGTGGTCGACGCCGCGGGCAACTCGGTGCCCTTCGAGCGCCTCGACAAACGCAGC
Source organism: Archangium sp. (assembly GCA_031412555.1). Taxonomy (GTDB): domain Bacteria; phylum Myxococcota; class Myxococcia; order Myxococcales; family Myxococcaceae; genus Archangium_A. Next base: position 3,624 of record JANODF010000837.1, read on the forward strand.
TTCCGCATCTCGGCCAAGCACCAGTCGGTGCGTTGCCAGTACAAGGTCTACGCGAACGAGCTGACGGTGCGCACCAGCCACCTCGACGGCACGCACGGCTACTTCAACGGCGCGACCCTGTTCTTCTACGCAGAGAGCCTCCGGAAACGCCCCTGCCGGGTGACCATCGACGCGCCCAAGGGCTGGGGCACCACCGTCTCCCTGCCGCAGGAAGGTGCGGAGTTCGTATCGGCCGACTACGACGAGCTGGTCGACTCGCCTTTCGAGATCGGCACGCACACGCCGATCTCGTTCACCGCCGCCGGTGTTCCCCACGAGATCGTGTTGTGGGGCGAACCACAGCTCGACGAGAAGAAGCTGGTCACCGATCTGACCCGCATCGTGGAGACCGAAGCGGCGTTGTTCGGTGGCCTGCCGATGAAGCGGTACGTCTTCTTCATCTACGGCACCGACAAGGGCCGCGGTGGCCTGGAGCACAAGGCCTGCACCGCGTTGATCTACCCGCGCACCGGCTTCAACACGCCCAAGGGCTGGGAGGACTTCCTCACCCTCTGCGCGCACGAGTACTTCCACCTGTGGAACGTGAAGCGGGTCAAGCCGCTGCGCCTGGTGCCCTTCGACTACAGCCAGGAGAACTACACCGAGCTGCTCTGGTACTTCGAGGGGGGCACCAGCTACTACGACAACCTGCTCACGCGCCGGGCGGGGCTGATGAGCGGCTCGCGCTACCTGACGCGCCTGGGTGAATCACTCACCGCGCTGCACACCACGCCGGGCCGCAACGTGTTGCCCCTGGCCGAAGCGTCGATCATCTCGTGGACCAAACACTACCGGCCCGACGAGAACACCCCGAACACCGCCATCAGCTATTACCTCAAGGGTGAGCTGGTCTGCGCGTTGCTCGATCTCACCATTCGCCGCGCGACCAACGATGAGCGTTCGCTCGACGACGTAGTGCGCCTGTTGTGGACGCGGTTCGGCAACGAGACTGGCGTGCCCGAGAAGGCGGTGGAGGCGGCCGCGCAAGAAGTCGCCGGCACCTCGTTGCGTGACTTCTTCGCGCACTCCGTTCACGGAACGCAGGAGCTCAGCTACGAGGTCTTCGATCACGTGGGCCTCGAGGTGCGCTACCGCACGCGCGAGTCGACCAACGACAAGGGTGGCACCCCGCCCCGCAGCAAGCTGGAGAAGACCGAAGGGTGGTTGGGCGTGCTGCCTCGCTCGGGCAACGTGATCGCCACCGTGCTCGAGGGTTCACCCGCGATGGCGGCCGGCATCTACGCGGAAGATGAGGTGCTCGCGCTCGACGGGCTCAAGTGCGACGCCGCCGCGCTGCTCAACCGGTGCGAAGACAAGAAGCCCGGCGAGCTGGTGCGGATCACCCTGTTCCGGCGGGATCGCCTGATGGAAGTGCCGGTCACGGTGGCGCAGAAGCCGGCTGACGGCGTCTGGCTGCAGCGCGTCGAACGCCCCACAGAGGCCCAGAAACAGGCCTTCCAGGCATGGCTGGGCACGCCCTGGATCGTGGGCGAACCGGCGCCTTGAACGAAGGGCCCTTGAAGGTGTAGGTCGCTGCCCATGCGCATCGTTTTCCCCCTGACCGCGATTCTCCTTCTCGCCGGCTGCCCGAACTACACGCCGTACCTGCCGGACGGCGGCCACGCGAAGGTGAACTGCGCGACCAGCGAGATCGGCGTGCCGGTGACCGTGCTCGATCGCCTCGGCGGCGCCGCACCGGATGCGGTCGTCTCGATCGACTACCTGAGCTACGGCGAGAGCGAGAACCTGATCACCGACGTGAGCGGCCGCGCCGTGATCAAAGAGAAGTACGGCCCGGGCACCGTTCGGGTGCAGGGCGTGGTGAACGATCTCCGTACCCAGATCGCCGAGCTCTCGTTCGTCGGCACGGAGTGCAGCTCGTCGGTGACGCCCCGCTCGCTCACCCTCCAGCTGCAGTAAGCGATGGCGAAGCCGAAGCGACCACCGAGTCTGGGTGAGCTGAGGCAGCGGCACCTGATCGACGGCGCCGCGCTCCCCACCGGGTTGGTCGCTTCTCTGGAAGCCGACCCCCGCGAAGGCGCGCAGCGTCTGGCCGAAGCGCTGAAGCGCCGGCAGGCCGACAACCGCGCCGAAGGGCAGCGGCTGCGCCACATGCTCAAGTTCGAGACCGAGCTGTGGGAGCAAGGCCACGTGCACATCGCTGGCGTCGACGAAGCCGGCATGGGCCCCTTGTGCGGTCCGGTCTGCGCCGGCGCGGCGATTCTCCCGAGGGGCTACAAGCTCAAGGGCCTCGACGACTCGAAGAAGATCCTCGACGAAGAGTTTCGAGAGGAGCTCGCCGCCGCCATCAAGAAAGACGCGGTGTGCTGGTCGGTGGCCTGGGCGAAGGTCGAGGAGATCGACACCATCAACATCTACCAGGCCGGCCTGCTCGCGCTGCGCCGTGCGGTCGAAGGCCTGTCGCAGACCCCGGACTACGTGCTGGTCGATGCGCGGAAGATCCCCGGCCTGGTGCCGCCTCAACGGGGGATCATCAAGGGTGACTCGTTGAGCCTGTCCATCGCGGCCGGGGCGATCCTCGCGAAGACCACCCGCGATCAGTTCATGGCCGAGCTCGACGCCAAACACCCCGGCTACGGCTTTGCGTCGCACAAGGGGTACTCCACGCCCGAACACCTCTCGGCGATGGAGCGGCTGGGCGCGATCGATCAACACCGCCGCAGCTTCGCCCCCGTACGCAAGGTGCTCGGTCTCGACCCGGTTCAAGTGGAGCTGTTCTGAGCGCTGACGTCGAGCTGGAGGCCTGGCTCGCCACGGCGGGTTTCGGCTCTCCTGCTGCGAAGACGAGCGCCCGCGCCGTGCTGGAGGCCGCAGGGCTCACCCGGGCCGGCAAGTCCCGCATGAGTCAGGAGAAGGTGGAGCGCGCCACGGTGCTGCTCGAGGAGAAGTTGTTCCTCCACTGCACCAACCCCGACTGCCTCACCTTCGCGAAGGCGTCAGGCAAGGAGCCCGTGTCGTGCGAGCCGCGCAACACCTGCCAGCGCTGTTTCGGCTCTGACAACGCACGCGCGGTGAAGGACGTGCTGGATGCCTGCCGGAAACGCGGCTTCTCGAGGCTGGTGATCGTCGGTGGCAGCCCCACCGTGCGCCACGAGCTGGAGCGTCTGGTGCCTTCAGCGCTCGAGCTGCGACTGGTCGACGGCACGAAGGCCCGCCCGCTCGATCAAGCGCGCGCGGATCTCGCGTGGGGTGACGTGGTGCTCTTGTGGGGCGCCACCGAGCTGCACCACAAGGTCTCCAACCAGTACCAGGACACCGCGACGGGCCCCTTGAAGCGCAAGCTGGTGCACGTGCCCAAACGGGGCATCGCGCAGTTGCTCGCCGGGCTGCTCATGCACCTGCAGCGATGAGCTGAGGCAACATCGCGCGGAAGGCGTGACCACGGTGCGAGAGGGCCGACTTCTCGTCGCGGGTCAGCTCGCTCATCGTCTTGCCGTTCGGCAGCTCGAACACAGGGTCGTAACCAAAGCCGTGCGTGCCCTTGCGGGTCAGGCCGATCACGCCTTCGCAGGTGCCCCTGGTGAAGCGTTCTTCGCCTGAAGGTGACGCGAGACACAGCACGCAGACGAACCGCGCGGTGCGCTTCGCCGAGGGCACGTCTTTGAGCTCGGCGAGCAGCTTCTCGATGCGCTCGGGCTCGGTGGGGGCGTAGCGGGCCGAGTAGACCCCGGGCCGGCCATCGAGCGCGTCGACCACCAGGCCCGAGTCGTCGGCGAGCGCCCACAAACCCGTCGCCTTCGCGAAGGTGCGCGCCTTCTTGGCCGAGTTGCCCTCGAAGGTGTCGGCGTCTTCGTCGACCTCGGGGATCTCGGGGAAGTCCTGGGCGCTCTTCACCAGCCAGCCTTCACCCAGCAGCGCCTGGAGCTCTTTGATCTTTCCCGCGTTGCTGGAGGCGAAGACGACGGTGCGCATCAGCCGAGCGCCTTCTTCTGGAGCTCGACCAGAATCTCGGTGGCCGCCAGGCCCGCGTCGAGCATCGCGTTGAGCTGCGCGCGATCGAACGATCCGTTCTCCGCCGTGCCCTGCACTTCGACCAGCTTGCCGCCCGCGAGCGCCACGATGTTCAGATCGACCTCGGCCGTGGAGTCTTCCGCGTAGTCGAGATCGACCGCGACCTCGCCCTTCACGATGCCCACCGAGATGGCCGCCACGTGCTGCATGGGGGGCAACTGCGTCATGCCCTTGCCCTTGATCTTCCGCAGCGCCAGCACCAACGCGACATAGGCCCCGGTGATGCTCGCCGTGCGCGTGCCACCGTCGGCCTGCAACACGTCGCAGTCGAGGGTGAGCGTGCGCGGCCCCAGCGCCTTCAGGTCGATGCAGGAACGCAGGGCGCGGCCGATGAGGCGCTGGATCTCCAGCGTGCGGCCCTGCTGCTTGCCCTGCGAGGCCTCGCGGCGGTTTCGATCGTGCGTGGCGCGGGGCAACATTCCGTACTCCGCCGTCACCCAGCCGCCGCCGGTGCCGTACACGTGCGGGGGCACCTTCTCTTCCCACGAGGCCGTGCAGTGCACCTTGGTATCGCCGAACTCGACGAGGCAGGAGCCTTCGGCGTGTTTGCTGACGTGGGGGGTCAGCGTGACGGGGCGGGTCTCGAACAGGCTACGGCTGAAAGAACGCATGCCAAAGGCTGTATCACGGCTTCACGCCGTCTCTTGCTTCGAGCTGAGTGAGGAACTGCTTCACGCCCGCGGTGATCGCCCGGGCCAGCTTCGATTGGTATTCGGCCTCGGAGAGGTGGCGCCCTTCTTCCGGGTGGGAGACGAAGCCCACCTCGACGAGCACGGCCGGCGCCTCGAGACCCATCAACACGAAGAACGGCGCTTGCTGCACCCCACGGTCTTGCGCGCCGGTCTCGCTGATCAACGCCTCGTGCACCGCGTACGCGAGCCGGGACGAGTCGACGTGCGTCTCGGAGCGCTGCAGGTCGGCCAGGATGAACGAGAGCGTGTCGCCGGATTGGCCCTTGGGCTGGGTACTCGCCTCGGCGTTTTCACGGGCGGCCACCTTCTTCGCTTCTTCGCCTGAGGCGGCGGCCGAGAGGAAGTAGGTCTCGATGCCCTGGTTCAGCTTGCGCTGCTGCGCGGTGGGCATTGAGTTGGCGTGAATGGAGATGAAGAGCTCGGGGCGCTTCTTGTTGGCCAGCACCACGCGTTCGGACAGGTGCACCAACGCGTCGCGGTCGCGGGTGAGCACCACGGTGGCGTGCAGCTCTTTCTCCAGCAGCGCCTTGAGCTTCCTGGCGATGGAGAGGGCGAGGTTCTTCTCGATGATGCCTTCAGGGCCTGAAGCCCCCTCCTGGGCGCCGCCATGTCCGGGATCGAGCACCACCAGCGGCCCGCCAGCGAAAGCGGGCAAGGCGAGCAGCAGGCTCAACAGGCAAAAACGCATCAGAAACACTGTACTCCCTCTCCTCGCGAAAGAGGGGAGAGGGTCGGGGTGAGGGGCGATTCGAGCACGGAGCCGGGCCCCTCACCCGGCCTGCGGCCGACCTCCCCCGCTGCGCAGGGCGAGGTTTGATTCACACCACCGTCACGCCCTTGCCCTTCTCGAGATACCCGATGGCCCAGGCCTCCACGCCCTTCTTCTCCAGGGCCTTCATCGCCTTGACCACATCCTTCTCCGGAATCGCGGCCAACAACCCACCATTGGTCTGCGCATCGGCGAGCACGAACTTGATCGCTTCCGGCAGCCCCTCCGGGAACGTCGTGCCCTTCTGCGCGTGCTCGAGGTTCGTCTTCGTGCCACCGGGAATGACGCCCATCTCTGCCAGCTGAGCGATCTCCGGCATCAACGGCACGCGCTCCAGCTCGAGCACCGCCTTCACCTTCGCCCCGCGAGCGACCTCGAGCACATGCCCGAGCAGACCAAAGCCCGTCACATCCGTCAGCGCGTTCACCTTGAACTTGCCGCTGGCGAACACCTCACCGGCCGCCTTGTTGAGCGTGGCCATCTGCGCGGTGACGAACTTCAC
>JANODF010000838.1:0-10430 GCA_031412555.1 Archangium sp.
TAGCGAGTTCGACGTGCTGCTGAGCGAGTTCGACGTTCTGCTGAGCGAGTTCGACGTGCTGCTGCGCGAGTTCGACGTGCTGCTGCGCGAGTTCGACGTGCTGCTGCGCGAGTTCGACGTGCTGCTGCGCGAGTTCGACGTGCTGCTGCGCGAGTTCGATGTGCTGCGAGTTCTCAACGTGCTGCGAGTTCTCAACGCCTTCGCGAGCTCTCCACGTCTTCGCGAGTTCTCTACGGCTTCGCGAATTCTCCACGGCTTCGCGAGTTCTCTACGGCTTCGCGAGCTCTCTACGGCTTCGCGAGTTCTCTACGGCTTCGCGAGTTCTCTACGGCTTCGCGAGTTCTCCACGGCTTCGCGAGTTCTCTACGGCTTCGCGCGTCTGCGTGGCTTCGCGCGTCTGCGTGGCTTCAACGCTTCTGCGGGGTCTCAATGTGGCGAGTCCGGCTTTGCGTTCCTGCTGCGACCATCCGAGTTTGTACAAAGCCCTCGTTACTCGCGCTCCGTGTTCCACGTGGAACAGCCAAGCTTCTCAACGTCAGTTGCGGCATTCAGGGCAAGGGAGTGAGTACCCGAACCCCGCACACGCGGTCCAAGGCGCTTGCTCGTCTGACGCCGGGAGCAGCGCAACGGACCCCCTCACCCCGACCCTCTCCCCGCGGGGGAGAGGGAGTTCGAGTCAGGTGCTCCGTCGCAGCGCGATCAGCAACAAACTCACCGCCGCCGGCGTCAGCCCCGAGATGCGCCGCGCGTGACCGACCGTGTCCGGCTGCGCCTGCTCGAGCTTCTCCACCGCTTCCGCGCCCAATCCCCGCACCTCCCGAAATCGAAACCCGCTGGGGATCTTCCACGCATCGTGCGTGTCCGACCGCCGGTTCCACGAAGTCTGCGCCATGCGCACGTACCCCGCGTACTTCACCTCCACCTCCACCTCCGCGCAGACATCCGCGGGCAGGGCAGGGCGCTGCGGATCTTCCGCCGCCAACGACTCGTACGTCACCTCCGTACGCTTCAACTTCGTCAACAGCCGCGCTGCCTCCAGGCGCGCGAGTTCTCCCCGCACCTGCGCCGCGCGCTCCGCCGTCACCGCGGCCTGATCAGCAGACACCAGACCCACCCGCGCACCGTGGGCCCGCAGCCGATACTCCGCGTTGCCCTCTCGCAGGGTCAGCCGATGTTCGCTGCGGCTGGTCAACATGCGAAACGGCTCATCCACCCCGCGGGTGACCAGCTCATCCAACAACACCGCACCGTGCGCTTCGTGCCGGCCCAACACCAACGGCGGCGCACCTTGCACCTGCAGCCCCGCATTGATGCCCGCAAGCAGCCCCTGAAACGCCGCCTCTTCGTACCCCGAGGTGCCGTTGAGCTGCCCCGCGAAATAGAGCCCGCGCACGGCCTTCGTCTCGAGCGTGGCGTGCAGTTGCGTGGGCGGCGCATAGTCGTACTCCACCGCGTAGCCGTACCGCGCCACCTCCACCGCCTCGAGCCCGGGAATGCTGCGGAGGAACTGCAGCTGCACCTCGGCCGGCATGCTGGTGGACAAGCCCGCCGGGTACACCAACGGAGACCGTTCTCCTTCGGGCTCCAGGAACACCGTGTGCCGCTGCCGCTGCGCGAATCGCACCACCTTGTCTTCCAACGACGGGCAATACCGCGGCCCCCGACCCACGATCTCCCCCTGAAAAAGCGGAGACGCGTGGAGGTTGTCCCGAAGAATCGTGTGCGTGGTGGGCGTGGTGTGGGTGATGGCGCAGTGCAGCTGCGCCCGAAGCGGGAAGGGTGCCCGGGGGGTACGCAGTGAAAACGGCCGCGGCGCCACTTCACCGGGCTGAACCTCGCAGCGGCTCCAGTCGATGCTGTCCTTGAGCAACCGCGCCGGCGTGCCCGTCTTGAAACGCCCCAGGGTGAAGCCCAACGAGCGCAGGCTCTTCGACATGCCGGTGGCCGCGGCGTCACCCAGCCGGCCGCCCACCGACTTCTCTTCGCCCACGTGCATCAACGCCTGCAGGAACGTGCCGGTGGTCATCACCACCGCGCGCGCCGAGAACTCGCGGCCGTCTTGCAGCACCACCCCGCGCACCTGGCCGCCCTCGGCCACCAACGAAGCCACTTCCCCCTCCGCCACGCGCAACCCCGGCTGGGCGGCCACCGTGCGCTGCATCGTCTCGGCGTACGCATCGCGTTCGCACAACACCCGGGTGGCGCGCACCGCCGGCCCCTTCGACGCATTCAAGGTCACGAAGTGCGTGCCGGCCTGATCAGCCGCGAACGCCATCTCGCCCCCGAGCGCGTCGAGCTCGCGCACCAGGTGGCCCTTGGCCGTACCGCCGATGGCCGGGTTGCAGCTCATCATCGCGATGCGATCGGCGCGCAGGGTCAACCCCAGGGTGGACAAACCCATGCGCGCGCACGCGAGCGCCGCCTCACACCCGGCGTGCCCCAGACCGACCACGATGACGTCGAACGACTCCATGCGCTTCCCGCTGTACCAGAGGACTCACCGAGCAGAACAGGCTGACTCCCCCCAGCTCTCCACAGGAATCCACGGGCAGATGCGTTGACAGGTTCGCCGCGCTCCCGCAGCGTGCGCCGGGTGAGCGAGACCCCGGAAGTCCCCAGCCCCCCGACGAGCGAGCCCGAGCCGGTGTTGGCCAGCGGCCCCCTCGAAGCCGTGCCCGATGGCACCAGCTGGGACCTGGTGAAGAAGCTCCACGCCGATGGGGCTCCTCGCGAGCAGATGCTGGAGAAGCTCAAGGCCAAAGGCCTCGACGATGAATCCGCCAGGGTGTTGATCAACAGCGTCAGCGGCAGCATGCCGGTCGAGCTCCCCAACGCGCAGCTCTCGCCGGGCACCAATGTGCTCTCGCCTTCCACCTTCACGCTGTCGGACATCGGCCTGACCGGACCGCCCGCGACGGTTGGCCTGTATTGGATGGGGTTTGGCGCCGCGATTCTGCTGGCCCTGGGTCTGGGCTTCATCATGACCGAGACGCTCGGCCGCGAGCTGCCGGAGGACGTGGGGTTTTATGCACTGCGCATCGGCGGGTTCGTCTCGATGAGCTGTGTGGCGTGGGGGCTGTTCAGGTATTCGCAGGGCATCACCATTCGGCGGAAGTAGGCCTCACACGAGGCCCTCACCCTGACCCTCTCCCAGAGGGAGAGGGGATCTTCTTCAGGTAGCCCAGCACCAGCTGGCTGAGTTCTTCCACCATCAGGTCTTGATCGAGCTTCGTGGGGCGCTCGAGCATCTGCAGGTGCGAGACGGCTTCGACCGCGGTCACCAGCGTGAACGTGGCCACGTCGAGATCCACCGCGCGCAGGTGTTTGCGTTGGGTCTCCAGCCACGACCGCACCAGCGCCGCCGCGGGGGTCGACACCCGGCGCATCACGTCGAGCCCGCCCTTGAGGCGCGGCACCTGCTCCATCAACACGCGGTGCAGCTTCGGGTCGACGGCGTGCAACGCGACCATCGCGCGAATGTAGTGCCGCACCGTCTGCTCGAACGAGAGCTGGCCGCCCGACGCCGCGCTCACCGCCTCCATCAACACGCCCAGCCCCCGCGCGGCATGCTCTTCGGCCAGCGCGGTGACCAACGACTCCTTCGAGGGGAAGTATTGGTAGAGCGAGCCGATCGACACGCCGGCCCGTTTGGCGACGGCGTTGGTGTTGCACGCGTCCCACCCGGCGGTCCTCAAAATGTGAGCAGTGGCTCGCAATATTGATTCGACGGTGTGTTGAGCGCGGGCCTGGGTGGGCTTCTTTCGCGGGGACTCGGAGCGGATCGACGGCATGGGCACCTGGGGCTGCGGGCAAAGCGAGTTGTCGAGCTGAGCTTTTACTCACATCATGACATCATGAACGCGACCGCCGCCATGCCCCTCCACACGCCTCCGTCGTTGCCCGGTGCCCGGCCGTTGGTGGGGGTGCTCCCGCAGCTGCAGGCCAACCCGCTCGAGGTGATGGAGCGCGCGACGCTTCAGTACGGGCCGGTGACGCACCTGCCGCTGCCCACGATGGAGGGCTACGTGCTGGGCCACCCCAGCCTGGTGAACCACGTGCTGGTCACCAACGCGAAGAACTACGTCAAGCAGACGCGCGGCTACGACATGTTGCGCATGGTCCTGGGCAACGGGCTGGTCACCAGTGACGGCGCGTTCTGGAAACGCCAGCGCCGCATCGCGCAGCCGGCCTTTCACCGCGAACGCCTGGCGGGTTTCGGAGAGGTGATGACGCGCGCCGCCAGCGAGATGGTCGACGGCTGGGCGCTGGGCAAACCCTTCGACTTCGCCGCCGAGATGATGCGCTGCACCCTGCGCGTGGTGGGCGAGACGCTGCTGTCGGCCGACGTCACCAGCCAGGCTGATCACGTGGGCCAGGCGCTCACCGTGGCGCTCGAGCATCTGATTCATCGCACGTTGCACCCCCTCTCTGCGCCGGAGTGGGTGCCCACGCCGACCAACCTGCGCTTCAAACGTGCGCTCGAGGAGCTCGACCGGGTGGTGCTGGGGTTGATCTCCGAACGGCGCAAAGGGGGCGGGCCGAAGAACGACCTGCTGGCGATGTTGATGGAGTCGCGCGACCCGGAGACGGGCGAAGGCATGAACGACGCGCAGCTGCGCGACGAGGTGATGACCATCTTCCTCGCCGGTCACGAGACCACCGCGAACAACCTCGCGTGGACGATGGTGCTGCTGGGCCGCGCGCCCGAGGTGGAACGCAAGATGAGGGCGGAAGCGGAAGGGGTGCTCGGCGGCGCGGCGCCCAGCATGGAGCACGTGCACCGGCTCCCTTATGCGATGTCGGTCATCAAGGAGTCGTTGCGCCTCTACCCGCCGGTCTGGTCACTGGGCCGCCGGGTGCTGGAGGACGAGCTGGTCGAGGGGTATCTGCTGCCCAAAGACGCGCTGGTGTTCATCTGCCCGTGGGCGATTCACCGGCTGCCGGAGTTCTGGAGCGATCCACTCGCGTTCGATCCGGATCGCTGGAAGACGGAAGACCCGCGGCGGGCGCATGGTTCGTATCTCCCGTTCAGCATGGGTCAGCGGAAGTGCATCGGCGACACGTTCGCCACCGTCGAGGCGCAGCTGATCCTCACCACGATTCTGCAGAAGGTGCATGTGTCGCTGGTGCCGGGGCAGACCTTCGAGCCCGAGCCGGTGATCACCTTGCGGCCGCGGGGTGGGGTGCAGGTGGTGGCGACGCGCCGGTAGGGCTGTGCACGCAAACTGATTTTTAACGCGGTCGCGACCCTCACCCTGACCCTCTCCCAGAGGGAGAGGGAAATACGGCGTCGAACTCGCGTTGGAGTTTTCCTCCGCGGGCGGGAGAGAGCTGCGTCACCCACGAGATGCGGCCCTGCAGCGTCGCGCGGAAATCTTCCAGCGGCCCCGTCGACTGACTCACAGGTCCCCGGTGACGGCAGCGATGCAGCAGCGCTTTGAGTGCGTCGAACTCGGCCCGCGAGATGTTCGGCTTCTGGTTCACCACCACCCCGGTGACGCGCTGTTGTTCGTGCGCGCGCATCACCCGGGTCTTCGCCGCATTCACCCGGAAACCTTCCGCCCGCGCAAAACGCGTCACCGCTTCGGTGATGGCTCCCACCGAGCTGGTCGCCGCGCCCGAGAAGACGAGATCATCCGCGTAGCGCGAGTAGGTGAGCTTGCGCGCCCGCGCCAGTCCGCTCAGCCGCACGTCGAGTGTCCACGCAGCGAGGTTGGCCAGCGCGGGCGAAGTCGGTGCCCCTTGCGGCAGGTGCCAGTCGGCCAGCCGGCGTTGGAGAAAGAAGCGTTCGGCCATCAGCGACTCGGGGCAGGGGGCTTCACGCAACACGCGCTCCGGGGTTCGGGTGGTGCACAGACCCAACAACACCGCCGCGACTTCCTGCGAATAGCCCGCTGCTTTGAACACGCCCATCGCGCGCCAGGTGGCCACGTTCGAGAAGAACGCTTCGAGATCGAACCGCAGCACCAACCCGTGCCCCGCGTGCAGGCTCGCGTGCGTCAACACCGAGCGCCCGGGAACGAACCCGTGCGCGGCGTCGTGCACCGGAATCGCCGTGAGGATCTCATCGAGGATGCGCCGTTGAATCGCCTTGAGCGAATCCTTCGGCGCCTCCAGCAGGCGCGGCATGCGTTCGCCGCGATCCACCCAGCGCCGGCGGTAGTGCCGCAGCGGTTCGTCGACGGCGACGCGCTCGAGACCCCGTTTGTCCGCGAACCAGGAGAGGGCACGGGGCGCGAGCTCGAGCCAGGCCGCCACGTCGCCGATGGTGTCGAGCTGGGGCACGTTCCACCGGCGTTCTCCCATCGCCGGGTGAAACGGGGTCCAGGCGGGCAGACGACGGGGGATCTCCTTCTTGCGCCACGCCGTCTCGAAGAAGGGGTTCAACGAGATGAAGTCGGCCAGGAACTCGAACGCAGGGAACGGCGGCTGGCGCCACCGCTGCATCACCGCGAAGGCCAGCTCGCTGAGCCATTCGCCTCCGGCGCCGACGGCTCGATCTCCCCGCGCCATCAAGGAGCGCAGGTGCCACTCGCCACTCAGGAAGGCCGTGGCCAGGGCCTCGGCGATTTCGCGGCGGGTGGCTCTCAAAGATGTGTGGTGACGGAGCGCGACAGCGACTCACGTGTTGCGGTGGCTGCAGTCCACGAAAGTGGACCCAACGGGCCTCCGCGGTGGAACGACTTCTTCATCTGCAACGCCCCGGGGCAACCCCGGAGCGGGTCCTTCGCCGAAACGAAGAGACCTGCTTGCCTGACACGCCCGCGCCACCACACGGGTGAAGTGTAGCCCGAACTCCCTCACCCTGACCCTCTCCCACAGGGCCCACAGGGAGAGGGGACCTCAAATCTGCTACTTGAGGAGCATGTCCACCATCGCGGCCATCGCGACGGGGCCGGCCGCGGGCGGCATCGGCATCATCCGTCTTTCAGGTCCGGCGTCTTTGACGGCGGCGCGTCGCGTCGCGCGGCAATTGCCCGGTGCTCTCACTGCAAGGCACGCCTACTTCACCCGGTTCTCCGATGGCGACGGTGCGGTGCTCGACGAAGGGCTGGTCCTCTACTTCCAGGCGCCGCACAGCTTCACCGGTGAAGACGTCGTCGAGCTGCACGCGCACGGTGCACCTCGCCTGCTCTCGTTGCTGCTGAACGAAGTGCTGCGGGAAGAAGACGTGCGGCCCGCCACGCCCGGTGAATTCACCCGGCGCGCGTTCCTCTCGGGGCGCATCGACCTCTCCCGCGCCGAAGCGGTGGCTGATCTCGTCGCCGCCGAATCGGAGGCCCAGGTGCGCGCCGCCGCGGCGCAACTCTCGGGCGAACTCACCGCGCGGTTGGAGGCCGTACACGCGCCGCTGCTCGAGCTGCACGCCGACCTCGAAGGTTCTCTCGATTTTCCCGAAGAAGCAGAAGGCGCTGATCAACACACCGGCCCGCGACTCGAAGCTTCGATCGACTCGGTGCGTGCCCTCCTCGCCGATGCCCGCCGCGGCGCGCTCATTCGCCGCGGCGCGCGGGTGGTGCTCTACGGCCCCGTCAATGCGGGCAAGTCGACGCTCTTCAATGCGCTGGCGGGCGCTTCACGCGCGTTGGTCGACGCCGAACCCGGCACCACGCGCGACACCCTCGAGGCGCGACTCGAGCTGGCCGGGCTCGCCGTCACGTTGATCGACACCGCGGGCCTGCGCGAGACCACCGCGAGCATCGAGGCGCTGGGCATCGGCCGCACCCGGGACGCACTCGCGGGCGCGGATCTCGGCGTGTTGGTGTTGCCACCCGAAGCCACGGATGATCAACGAACCGCGTGGCGCGCAGAGTGTGACGACACGAGACGGATCGAGGTGCGCGGCAAGGCTGATCTGCTTCAGGCTGAGGACGAGCTGATCCACGTCTCCGGTCAGACCGGGCAGGGTCTCGAGCGGCTTCGAAGCGCGCTGGCGGCCCGTCTCGGTGCAGGCCCATCCGCCGCGGTGCTCGCTTCGAGTGAACGGCACCTCGCCGCGCTGGAGCAGGTGGAGGCCGCCCTGCTTCGCGCGAAGGAAGCGCTCGAACTTTCCACCATCGAGGTGGTCTCTGGCGAAGTGGGCCTCGCGCTCGAGGCGCTGACCACCATCACGGGGGAAGACGCGTCGACTGCGTTGCTCGACTCCATCTTCGCGCGGTTCTGCATCGGTAAATGAGCTTGTCGAAAGCCCTCTCCCCGACCCTCTCCCCCGCGGGGAGAGGGAGGAACTTGAGCAGAGGGGGTTGCGCATTCGAACGATCGTTCTTATTTTCCGGTCATGTCGAAAGGCGAAGCCACCCGGGAGCGCATCATCGATCGCGCTTTCCTGATTGCGGGACGGGACGGGTTGGAGGGCCTCACCATCGGGGCGCTCGCCACGGAGCTCAAGCTCTCCAAGAGCGGCCTCTTCTCGCACTTCGGCAGCAAAGAAGAGCTGCAGGTGGCCGTGCTCGACGTGGCCTCCAGCCGTTTCACCGAGCGGGTGATGCTGCCGGCGTTCAAGGCGCCTCGCGGCCTGCCCCGGCTCGAGCGCATCTTCGAAGGGTGGATCGACTGGATGACCGATCCCAGGATGCCCGGCGGGTGCATCTTTCAGCAGGCGAACGCCGAGCTCGATGATCGCCAGGGCCGGCCCCACGACGTGCTGCTCGAGTCGCAGAAGAACCTGGTCGAGGCGCTCACCAAGACGGTGCAGCTGGCCATCACCGAAGGGCACTTCGCGAAGAACGCGGATGCCCGGCAGATCGCCTACGAGTTCGAAGGCATCATGATGGTGATGAATTTGTATCTGCGGTTGCTGAAGGATCGGAAGGCCGTGGACAGGGCTCGCATGGCGTTCAAGCGGCTGGTGCAGTCGAACGCCAGCTAGGCCCTCACCCCGACCCTCTTCCGACGGGAGAGGGAGTTCACCTCGCCAGAATCGCCTTCACCTTCTGCTTGTCGGAGTCGAAGTCGAACTGCTTGTAGAGCTTGAACGCGTTCTGGCGGTCGAGCAGGCGCGGCGCGGTGATCTCCACCACCGACACCTTCTCCGACGAGAACGAAAACAGCTCGAGCAGCTGGCCGACTTGATCGACGGTGAGCCGCGCATTCGCGGTACGCAACACGTCGAGCTTCGCAGTGCCGAACGCTTCTGCGTTGACGGCTTCGAGCAACGCGGGGAAATCGACCCGGCGGCCTTCACGACCTTCTCGCCGCCCCCCTCGAAAGGACACGTTGGTGCGGTTGTACCGGCGCAGCTCGACCTTGCGATCGAAGATGAGCCCGCTGCTGTCGGACATCACCACCCGATAGAACTGACCTGCTCTGGCCGGCACTTCGCAAGGAACGTCGTAGCCGCCGAGGTACGTGCCGTCATCGGCCCAGATGTCCGCGTGCGCGCCTTCGGGGCTGATCAGCCGCAACGTCTCTCGCGGCTCGAGCTCGAAGGCGAGGTCGAAGGTGTCGACCCCCACCACCTGCACCGGAGGCGGCGTCGGCCCCCGCTGACGAGGCCCCTGGTTCGGCGGCGGCGGCGCCTCCTCCATCGGTTGCTGCACGCGCACCTTCACCGTCATCCCCGGCACCTGCACTTCGGTGGTCTCGACTTCGAGGTCCTGGGCGAACACGGCAGTGGAGGAGACAGACAACAGCGCGACGAGCAGACGTGACTTCATGGTGGGCGGCCTCGGGATGGGTTGATGAATCGCCCTCATCGACGCGCCCCACGTCACCTGATTCAGTAGATTTACGAGTTATTTCAAGCACCTGCGCGGCGAACACACGTGCAGGCAGAGGTTGGTTGCCGCGGCTCGCCAGAACGATCAGAGCTGAGAGAGCAGCTCCTTCTTCTTCGCTTCGAACTCGGCCTCGGTGATCACGCCTTTGGCCTTCAGCTCACCGAGCTTGTCGAGCTTCTCGAACACGTCCTTCGAGCCCTTGCTCTTGCTCGCTTCTTTCGCGACCTCTTTGCCGCGTTCGTACTCGGCCTCGTACGCCTGCTTCGCCTTCTCCACGTTCAGGTCGGTGAGCGTGCCGCCCGCAGCGAGGTGTTTGTTCACCACCTGGCCCACGCCCCAGGTCGAAGCACCCGAAGCGATCGACATCGACAGCCCACCGATGAGACTGCCGATGCCCGGGATGGCCTTGATGGCCGAGGCACCGATGCGAGCGAGCGCGCCGCCGGTGAGGGCGCCGATCCACATCTTGCCCGACGCTTCTTCGTAGCTCGCACCGTGCAGCGTGCAGAGCTGGCGGATCAGATCGACCTGGATGGCGGTGACCGCGACGAAGTCGATGATGGGCACGGGAACCAGACCTGCTCCACAGGCCCAGACCACGTGCTGCTTGATGACCTGCTCCGCTGCGTCGGACATGCGTGCCCCCTGGTGGTTGAACTTCGATCGACGCGGCATCAAACGGGTGCTGGAGCGCGGCTGCAAGTGCAGTGA
>JANODF010000839.1:0-5069 GCA_031412555.1 Archangium sp.
AATCTTCAACTGAAGTACGGGGTAGTCGGGAAGGAGGGTGAGTGGCTGGACCTCATGATCTCTTCGCCTTTCCCGAGTCGACGCGGCGTCCGCGGGTCCTGGCCGTCGACGACGATCCCGACAACCTGAAGGTGCTCACCACCTATCTCTCGCTGGAGGGCTACGAGGTGGCCACCGCGGGTGACGGGCTCTCGGCCATCACGCGCCTCGAGGCCGGTGACATCGACCTGGCGATCCTCGACGTGCACATGCCCGGCGCGGATGGACTCGAGGTGTGCCGCCGGCTCCGCAAGCAGCCCCGCTTCGAGCGGTTGCCCATCATCTTCCTCACCGCCGACCGCGCCGACGAGATGAAGGAGACCATCGGGCTCGAGGCGGGTGGTGACGAGTACCTGCACAAGCCGATCGCGCGGCGGGTGCTGGCCTTGCGGGTGCGCAACCTGCTCCGCCTGGCGAACGCCGACCGGGAACAACGGTTGATGGCGCAGGTCGCGCACGCCGAGAAGCTCGCGGGCATCGGGCAGGTCGCGGCGGGCGTCGCGCACGAGATCAACAACCCGCTCTCCTTCATCCTCTCGAACCTGAGCAGCCTGCGGCTCTACTTTCAGGACGTGAGCGAAGTGCTCGCGGCGTGGCATCGTTCGCCGGCCGAGGGGCTCGCCAAAGAAGCAGAGCTCAAGCTCGAGTCGACCCTCGCCGACGTGGGGCCGTTGATCGACGAGACCGCGCAGGGCGGTGAGCGGGTGCGGCGCATCGTGCAGGAGCTCAAGACGTTCTCCCGCACCGACGATGAGTCACTCGAGCCGGTGGATCTGGCCGACGTGGTGCGCTCGACGATGTTGCTCACCGAACGCGAGCTGAGCTCACGCGCGAAGGTGGTCAAGGCGCTGCAGCCCGCGCCCATTCACGCCGCCCAGCGGCAGAAGCTGCACCAGGTGGTTTTGAATCTCGTCGTCAACGCGATGCAGGCGGTCGAGGCCCGGCCGCTCACCGGCCAGGCGCGTCATTCGATCACGTTGAGCACGCGCACCGAGGGGCTCAACGCGGTGCTCGCGGTTTCGGATACCGGGGCCGGTATTCCCGAGGCGTTGCAGCGGCAGATCTTCGAGCCCTTCTTCACCACCAAGCCCGTCGGCGTGGGCACCGGGCTGGGGTTGGCCGTGTGCTCGATGGTGGTGCACCGGCTGGGTGGAACGATCGGCGTGGCAAGTACGGTCGGCGAGGGTTCGACGTTTACGTTGTCGATTCCCCGGGAGTCGGTGGCGAGCTGAGCGCCCTCACCCTGACCCTCTCCCAGAGGGAGAGGGGACGCCCGGCAACCCCGTGGGGTACTTGCCGCTGAAGCACGCCGAGCAGAACGTCTTGCCACTCGCGTCTCCCGCCGCACGCATGAGGCCTTCGAGCGTGAGGTAGCCCAACGAGTCGGCGGTCACGTAACGCGCGATCTCGTCGGTGGAGTGCGACGCGGCGATCAGCTCCTGCCGGCTGGGCGTGTCGATGCCGTAGAAACACGGCCACGCGGTGGGCGGGCTGGAGATGCGCAGGTGCACTTCTTTGGCCCCGGCCGACTGCAGCATCTTCACGATCTTCCGCGAGGTGGTGCCGCGCACGATGGAGTCGTCGACCACCACCACCCGCTTGCCCTCGAGCGTGCTGCGCACCGGCGCCAGCTTCAGCTTCACCCCGAAGTGACGGATGGACTGCTGCGGCTCGATGAAGGTGCGGCCCACGTAGTGACTGCGAATGAGCCCGATGTCGTAAGGCAGCCCCGATTCTTGCGCGTAGCCCATCGCCGCGGGCACTCCGCTGTCGGGCACCGCGATGACCACGTCGGCCTTCACGGGCTGCTCGCGCGCGAGCTGCTGGCCCAGGCGCTTTCGCACCGAGAACACCGAGTCACCGAAGAGCTTGGAATCGGGGCGCGCGAAATAGACGTACTCGAACACGCAGCGTTTCTGCTCGCGCTTCTCGAAGGGGAAGCTCGACTTGAGCCCGTCTTCGTCGATCACCACCATCTCGCCGGGTTCGATTTCCCGCAGCAGCTCGGCTTCGATCAAATCGAGCGCGGTGGTCTCGCTGGCGATGACGTACGCGTTCTTCAGCCGGCCCAGCACCAACGGGCGGAAGGCGGCGGGGTCGCGCACCGCCACCAGCTTCTTCTCGGTGAGGAACACCATCGAGTACGCGCCGTCGAGCCGACGCAGTGCGTCGACCACCCGGGCCTCGAACGCACCTGCCCGGCTGCGGGCGATGTAGTGGATGACGTTCTCGGTATCGGAGTCGCTCTGGAAGATGGCGCCCGCTTCTTCGAGCTCCTTGCGCGCATCATCGGCGTTCACGAAGTTGCCGTTGTGGGCCACCGCCAGCTGACCGCCGCCGAAGCTCACCTGGTAGGGCTGGGCGTTGCGCACATGGCTGCCGCCGGCCGTGGAATAGCGCACGTGACCGATGGCCGACTTGCCCGGCAGGTCATTCAAGATGGGCTCGGTAAAGACGTCGGCGACCAGCCCCATCGCCCGGTAGGTCTTGAGCTTGAGCCCGTCGCTGGTCGTAATGCCGGCCGATTCTTGACCCCGATGCTGCAGCGCATGGAGCCCCAGGTAGGTGAGGTGGGCCGCTTCCTCATGGCCGAAGATGCCGAAAACACCGCACATGAGAGGCTCCGAACGAGGGACATGGCGCGGGAAGCGCCAGAGGGCTGTCCTCTAACTGATGTCTTCTTCGGTGTCCCGACGGTGGTGTTCTGAACAGGTAGGCTGGTGTAGGAGTCTGCTCACGGACGGTACGCCGAAGAAAGGCTGCACACGCTGATGGAGCTCGGGGTTCACAAACACGAACGGGTTTCCACCCTGTACCGGAAGTTCGGTACGGCGATCTATTCGCGCTGTCGCCGTCTGTTGAAGGACGACGCCCTCGCGGAAGACGCCACTCAGGAGGTTTTCGTGCGCGTACTGCGACACATCGAGAGCGCCCCGGACGACGCCACCGCGTTGGCCTGGATCTATCGGATCAGCACGAACTACTGCCTCAACCAGATCCGCGATCGATCGCGGCAGGCTGAGCCCACGGCCCCTGACGAAATGCCCGAGGGTGACAACACGAGCCCCGAAGTCGACATGCTCGATCGGGAGACGGCGATGAAGCTCATCCGCCGCGCGCCCGAGAAGCTGCAGGAAGTCGCGGTGCTCTATTACGTGGATGGCCTGGAGCAGGAGCAGGTGGCGACCACGCTGGGTATCTCCCGGCGCACCGTCATCAACCGGCTGCAGGAGTTCATCGAACGAAGCAAAAAGTTCGTCAGCAGGGACGGTGTCGCATGAACGCTCAGCTCCTTTCCCGTGGCCACCTGTCGAGTGAGGCGATCGACCTCCTCCTGCTCGCCGCGCTTTCTGCCCCCGAGGCCAACGAGGCCAAGCAGCACCTCGACGGCTGTGACGATTGCCGCGTGCGCTGGCAAGAGCTCAACGCCGACAAGCAGCGCTTCGAACAGTTCGTCTTCGCGCGCACCCTGCCCAAGGTCGAGGCCCGGGTGGCCGCCGAACGCCAGGGGTTCTTCGGCCGCTTCAAGTTCCAGCTCCTGGTGCCCATTCTCGGCGTGGCTGCGGCGTTTGCCGTGGTCGCCACCATGGGCCCGGGAACGCAGACCGAAGACGACGTCTACGTGGGCATCAAGGGCGGTCAGCCGACCCTCGAGGTGTTCGCGGTGCGCGGCGCCGGCGGTGCTTTCCCGGTGTCGTCGGGCGTGACGTTGCAGCCCAAAGACAAGATCCGCTTCGTGGTGAACCCGGCGGGCGCGAAGTACCTCATCGTGGCCAGCCGCGATGGTGCGGGCCTCTTCTCGGTGTACCACCCGTTTGGTGCGCAGCAGAGCCAGCCGGTGAGCGCGGCCAAGTCGAAGCTCGAGCTGCCCGGCGCCGTCGAGCTCGACGCCACGCTGGGTGCAGAGCGCCTGGTGGCCGCGTTCTCGGAAGAGCCGCTGATGGCTGAGCAGGTCGAAGCCGCCCTCAAAGCAGACCCGAAGAACCCCAAGCTGCCCGGCGTGCGTTTCGTCACCACCGAGTTCGTCAAGGTCGCGCCGTGACACCGGTCCTCCCGAGAGCAGTCGAGGGAGCACCTCTTTCTCGCGCGGCAAGTGGCCCCTCGACTGCTCTCGGGGCGAACGGTCGAACGGTGGCTTCGACGTGATTCCCCGGCTTCTGCTGCTGTCGCTCCTGCTCGCTTCGACCGGTTTCGCCGAGACCCGCCGCCTGGCCATCGTGGTGGGCAACAACGCGGGCACCGGCGAGATGCCGCCCCTCCGCTACGCCGAGAGCGACGCCGGCAAGATGGCGCGGGTGATGGTCGAGCTGGGCGACGTCCTGGCTGAAGACGTGATGTTGCTGCAGGGTCAGGGCGTCGATCAGGTCGAACGTGCCATCACCGAAGTGCGCGACCGGGTGACCTTCTTCAAGAAGTCGCCCGACGTGCGCACGGTGGTCTTCTTTTATTTCTCCGGTCACTCCGACGGCGAGGCCATCGAGCTGGGCCAGCAGAAGCTCGCCTACGCGCGTTTGAAGGCGCTGCTCTCGGGCACCGGCGGCGACGTGCGCCTCATGGTGGTCGATGCCTGCCGCAGCGGCGCGGGCCTCCGCGAAAAGGGCGGCAAGCCGGCCGACACCTTCACCATTCGCCTGGCCGACACGCTGCAGACCACGGGCGAGGCCTTCATCACCTCGAGCGCCGCCGACGAAGCGTCGCTGGAGTCGAGCGAGGTGATGGGCAGCTACTTCACCCACAACCTCATCTCGGGCATGCGCGGCGCGGCCGATGCGTCGGGCGACAAGCTGGTGACCCTCGCCGAGGCGTACAAGTACGCGTACGACCGCACGGTGGTGTCGACCGCGATGTTGCCGGTCGGTGCGCAGCACCCCAACTACGACTTCAAGCTCTCGGGCCAGGGTGAGCTGGAAGTCGTAGTTGGGGTGCTGCGCACCGACCGGCAACATCGCGGTCGACACCACCGTGCGGTCGTACGCGTACTTGTACGCCTCGGCGAGGGTCACCAGCTTGTCGCCCGACGCATCGGCCGC
>JANODF010000840.1:0-12204 GCA_031412555.1 Archangium sp.
CGACCGCGACGAGTACGAGCGCGTCTCGATGTTCGTCGCGGCGCAAGACGCTGCTTTGAAAGAGCGTGTCGTGCTGCACGACACCGATGAGCCCATCTTCGACGCCTACGGCATCGAGGAGGAGATCAAGCGGGCGCTGCAGCGCAAGGTGTGGCTCAAGAGTGGCGGCTACCTGATCATCGATCAGGCCGAGGCGCTCACGGCCATCGACGTGAACTCCGGCCGCTACGTCGGCAAGAAGAGCCTCGAAGAGACGATCACCAAGATCAACACCGAGGCCGCGAAGGAGATCGTCTACCAGCTCCGCTTGCGGAACATCGGCGGCATCATCATCTGCGACTTCATCGACATGGAGAAGCAGCAGAACCGCGACAAGGTCTTCAAGTCGCTGCAGGAAGCGCTGGGGCGCGACAAGGCCAAGACCAACGTCCTCAAGATCTCCGAGCTCGGCCTCGTCGAGATGACCCGCAAGCGCGTTCGCGAGTCGATCGGCCGGATGCTGCACGAAGACTGCGCCTACTGCGATGGCCAGGGCTTCGTGAAGACCGCGACCACCGTCGCCTACGAGATCTTCCGCGAGCTGCGCCGTTCCGCCGGTGCCTACAAGGACCCGACCATCGTGGTGCAGGCGCAGACCGAAGTCGCCAACGTGCTGCAGAACGAAGAGCGCGAAGAGCTGCGTCACCTGATGGATCGGTTCAACAAGTCGATCCAGATCAAGGCGCGCACCGACTTCCACCGCGAGCAGTACGACATCTACGCGCGCCCCATCTCGGGGGTGGAGATCAAGATCGCCGCGACCACCGTCGAGCACGATCCGTCGACGTACACCAGCAACCGCAAGCCCGGCAGCAGCGAGGCGAAGTTCGACCGCGAACGCGGCGCGACTGAAGCGGGTGGCGGCGGTGGTGGTGGTGGTGGCCGAGGCCCCGAGCGTGAACGCGGCGGTGGTGGCGGCGGCGCTGGTGGTGGCGAACGCGGCGGTGAACGTGGTGACCGCGGCAGCCGGCGGGATCGGGGCGGCCGGGATCGCGGCGGTCGTGGCGGCGGTGGTGCGGGTGGTGGCGGCGGAGGAGGCGGTCAGCAGAACCAGCAGAACCGGCCTCCGCGGCCTTCTTCCCCCGACGGTGGCGGCTCTTCGTCGCCCCCGGCCAACAGCGGCACCCCTCAGGAGTGAACTGACATGACCGGAACGGTTGACCGACGCATCGATGTTCGGCGCACGATCAACCACGAGTTCTCGTCGGTGGAGCAGTTCATCAACGAGTACGTGATCAACCTGAGCCGCAGCGGCGTCTTCATCAAATCAGACGATCCGCTGCCCATCGGGACCCAGGTCAACTTGCGCTTCACGGTCATCTTCCAGGATCTCGAGACCATCGAAGGCGTCGGCGAGGTGGTGCGCCGCGTCGAGCCCGGCACCCCGGGGCAGACCTCGGGCATGGGGGTGGTCTTCGTCGAACTCACGCAGTACTCGCGCGAGCTGGTCGAACGCATCCTGGTTCGACGCTGACGCAGATGGAAGAGCCGGCTCCCAGCCCCCCGCCTCCGCCCATCAAGCGGCTCTCGAACTGGGGCAAACGCGCGGTGAGCCTGTGGCGCCTGCTCGTCTCGGTGGTGCTCAGCTACCGCGGTGAAGCGCTCGCGTTGCGCGCGGGCAACCTCACCTTCATCACCATCACCTCGTTGGTGCCGATGGTGGCGGTGATCTTCTCGCTGCTGCACGCCTTCAACGCCAAGCGCATCGACCCGCTGGTGCTCAAGTTCTTCGAAGACATTCTTTCGCCGGGTGGGCGCGCGCAGTCGGAGCAGACGATTCGCACGTTCCTCTCGGCAGCGAACTCACGCACCGCCGGCAGCCTGTCGTTCCTGGTGGTGATGATCAAGGCGGGGCTGATGCTCCGGCACCTCGACGCCTCGCTCAACGACATCTGGAAGGTGCGCAGGCACCGGCCGATCCTGGTGAGCATCGGGCTGTACACCGGCGTGCTCATCTTCGGCCCGCTGTTGATCGCGCTCTCGTTGCTGGGCACCCAGGGCGTCAAGCAGCTGATTGGCTGGTTCGAGTTTCCCTTCTCGGCGCAGCTGTATTTCCTGGGCGCGGTGCTCTCGGGCATGACGGTGTTCACGCTGCTCTACAAGCTGGCCCCCCACGCGCCGGTGCCCTGGAAGTCGGCGCTGGTGGGCGGAGCGGCGGCGGGCGTCGCCTGGGAGCTCGCCCGCCACGCGTACGGCGGCATCGCCAGCCTCTTCTTCAGCGCCAACAAGGTCTACGGCTCGTTGGGCATCGCGCCGCTGTTCCTCATGTGGATCTATGTGGGCTGGTACATCGTGCTCTCGGGTGCGCGGTTGGCCTACGCGGTGGAGCACGCCGATCTGCACGACGAGTTCCACGAGATGCTCGAGCACCCGAGAAGCCATGAGCTGATCGCCTCCCGCATCGCGGAGGAGGTGGCGCGCGCTTCACTCGAGGGGCTCAAGCCGCCCACCGCCCGCAGCCTCGCCATTCAACTGCGCCTGCCGCAGCAGCGAGTGGGCGAGATCATTCATGTTCTCATCGTGGGTGGGCTCATTCGACTGGAGAAGGGGTCGCTCCACCCGGCGCGCGACGTCTCCACGCTCACCCTCGCCGACATCTCCGCGGCCGTCGGCGGCACCGCCCGGGTCGTCAAACGAGACCGTCCTTCCAGCACCGGGCACTTCGAAAGTGTCGCCCGTCTCTTTTCCACCGCCGACGAGGGAACCATTGAGAAACTCAAGGGAATTTCGTGGCGGGACCTTGCTCAGACCCCTGCTGACAAGGTCGAAAAACCGTAGGTTTCTTGCAGGGTTGCCTCTTATGGAGCTACCATGACTTCCAAATCCGCAGTGATTCTGGACCGTTGGTCCACAGTGACCACAGGGGGAACGCAGGTGCTCAAGTCCGATCTCGTCAACATCCTGGTTGCGAAGAAGGGCGTCACGCAGAAGCAGGCGGAGGCGACCGTCGAAATGATTTTCGGCGCGATGAAGGATGCCCTCGTCGCTGGCGAAAACATCGAGATTCGTGGCCTCGGTGCTTTCCACGTGAAGCACTACGGCGCCTACCAGGGCCGGAACCCCAAGACTGGGGAGCCCATCGCGGTGCGCGCCAAGCGCGGCCTGCTGTTCCGCGCGGGTAAGGAGCTGAAGGATCGCGTCAATCGCCCCGGCCCTGACGGCAAGGTTCCGCCGCTCAACCCCGGCCAGTAACGACGTCCCTCGACTCCGCTCGGGAGGAACGGGGATCCGTTCGCCTCGAGCGCAGTCGAGATGCCACTTGCCTCACCCCTGAGCCACGGCCACCAGCCGGCCCACGGGGCGCACCTGCAACTCAGGGTCGAGCTCACTGAAGGTGAGCACCGCCACGTCGGGGAACGCGCCTTCGATCAACCGGCGCAGCATTCGACGAACGTCAGGCGAAGAGAGCAACACGCCTCGCCCCTGCCGAGCCACCCGCTTCACCCCTTCGATGATGGCCCCGGCTTCGGCGGGATCGATGGCCGCACCACCCCGGCGCAAGGTCTCTTCCACCGCGGGGTCCACCAGCCAGGCGAACAACGGCCCGCTGTTGGAGAACTGGTGGCTGATCTGCCGGGCGAGCGCGACGCGGCACTTCTCGGCGAGCTGCGCGGCGTCCCCTTCGGTCGCGGGCGAGACCAACGCATCGAGAATCGCGCGCAGGTTGCGAATGCTCACCTGCTCGTGGAGCAGCTTCTTGAGCACGTCGGTCATCAGCGGGAGCGGCACCTTCTGCAGCGCCTCTTTCACCAACGCGGGCGACTGCGCCTCGAGCGAGCTGAGCGCCGCCTGCACCTCCTGAACGCCGAGGAATGACGCCGCGCGCTTCTTGAGCAACTGCGAGAGGTGATCGACCAGCAGGTCGCGGCGTGACCGGGTCTGCAAGCCCCTGGCGTGAAGCGCTTCCCGCTCGTCGACCACCGAAGCAAGCGTTCGGCCCAGCGCATCCTGAGCAGCGACGGCGTCGACGCCGCCGGCCTTCAGATCGGCCGCGTTGCCGAGCACGAAGAGCAGACCGTCGGGGAGCTGACCCCGCCCCGCCGGGACCTCATCGACCGCCAGCGCATACGAGCGCGCCTGCAACGGAGCGCCGGTGCGCACGCGGAAGGCGGGCACGCGCACGCCGAGGTCCTGAAAGAGCCGCTCGCGCACTGCGTTCAGATCGAGGTGCACGAACGCCTGGCCGTCTTCTTCGATGAGCGGCGTGAGGTCGGCCGCGAGATCGAGCAGCAGCGGCGCGACGGCGTGCACCTGCTCCTCGAGCTTCGAAGGCTGCGCCGCGGGGGCGACGCGATCGTTGGGCTTCTTCACCGGCGCCGCGGCTTCTGCAGCGCGCATCCGGCGCAGGCCCAGCCCCACCACCACGGCGAGCGCGGCGATGAAGAGGAAGGTGAAGTGCGGCATGCCCGGCATGGCCGCGAAGGCGACGCACAGCCCGGCGACCACGAAGAGCGCCTTGTGCTGCCCGAAGAATTGCGCGCCGATGTCGGTGCCCAGCGAGTCTTCTTCCTTCTCCGACGCGACGCGGGTGACCACGATGCCGGCGGCGACCGCGATGGCCAACGAGGGGATTTGCGAGACCAGCCCGTCACCGATGGCGATCAACGCGTAGGTGCTGGCTGCCTCGGCCGCGGTCATGCCGTTCTGCAGCACGCCGATGACGATGCCGCCGAGCAGATTGATGAAGGTGATCACCAGGCCCGCGATCACGTCGCCCTTCACGAACTTCATCGCGCCGTCCATCGAGCCGAAGAGCTGCGACTCCCGCTCCAGGGCCCGCCTACGCGATCGCGCCTGATCCTGGGTGATCGCACCCGCGCGCAGATCAGCGTCGATGCTCATCTGCTTTCCCGGCATCGCGTCGAGGGTGAATCGTGCACTCACCTCGGCCACGCGCTCGGCGCCCTTGGTGACCACCAGGAACTGCACCAGCGTGAGGATGGCGAAGATGACCGCGCCCACCACGTAGTCACCCCGCACCACGAACTCACCGAAGGCCTGGATGATTTCGCCCGCGTGACCCTCCGAGAGCGCCAGCCGGGTGGAGGAGACGTTCATCGCCAGGCGGAACAGCGTGGTGATCAGCAGCAGCGTGGGGAAGGTGGCGACCTTGAGCGCATCCTTCGCGTAGAGCGCGGCCACCAGCAGCGAGACCGCGGCCGCGAGGTTGATGGCCAGGCCCACGTCGAGCAGCCAGCTCGGCAGCGGCACGATCATCGCGCCGATGATCATCGCCATCACGATCGCCAGCACCACGTCCGACGAAGCCTTCGCGCGAACCAGCACCTTCTCGACCACGGCAAGCACCCGGCTCATGACTGCTCCTCTTCTTTCGTTTCGAGAGCGACCTTCAAGATGGCGGCGGCGGCCTGGTACAGCTCTTCGGGCACCTCTTCGCCGACGTCGTAGTGAATGAGGCTGCGCGCCAGGGGGATGTCGCGCACCACGGGAATGCCCAGCGCCTCGGCTTCTTTGCGGATCTTCAAAGCGTCCTCCTCACGGCCACGAGCCACGATGTACGGCGCCTCGCACTCGTCTTCGGCGTAGCGGAGCGCCACGGCGATGTGCGTCGGGTTCACCACCACGGCGGTCGCCTTCTGAACGCCGCGCGCGTTGCCACTGTTCGCCAGTTGCTTGTGCAGCGACTTGCGCTTGGCCTTCTGATGCGGGTCGCCGTCGGAGTTCTTGTGCTCCTGCTTCACTTCCTGGTGCGACATCATCAGGTCCTTGATGTGCCGCTTTCGTGCGAGCGCCCAGTCAGCGACGCCCAGCACCAGCAACACCACGGCGGCCTTCAGCATCACGGGCGAAAGCAGCATCAGCATCGCGGCGAAGGCGCGGCCCCCGTCGTGGTGGATCGCCGACAACGCGACTGAGGCGTTCGACTTCACCGCGGTCCAGAAGATCCAGCCGATGATGGCGGCGACCGCGAGGCCTTTGAGCACGTCGACCAGCTGGCGCACCGAGAAGAGCTTCTTCACGCCTTCGGTGATGTCGATGCGCTCGAGCTTCGGGCTCACCACGTCGGCGTTGAACTGCAGCCCCGACATGGCGACGGCCGAGATCAAGGCCGCGCCCATCGCACCGGCCAGGCTGGGAGCAGCGCAAAGAGCGAGCACGCGCACGCCTTGATCGATCGCGTCGGCAGGTGCGGTGTTCGTGGCGCTCAACAAAGACCGCGTCCACCCCAGGAAGCGTCGGCTGGTGTCGTCGGAGAAGGCGAGGGTGGCGGCGAGCCCGCCCAGGGTGACCGCGGCGGAAGTGAAGAGCTTGCTCCGGGGGATTTGCCCCTTCTTCAGCGCGTCTTCGAGCTTCTTGGCGGTGGGTTGCTGCGTCTTCTCGCTCATGGGCGCAGCTCCCTTGAGCAGCCTTTGGGCCAACGTAAATTCGAGTCAATTCAGTTGCTTGGCTGGGTGGTTCCGTCCGTCTTGGGAGACGATTTGGCCCCTCACCCCGACCCTCTCCCCGCTTCGCAGGGCGAGGGGGAAAGGCTCAGCCCATGAAGGACAAGGCGATCAGTTCGTCGGCGTGACTCAGCGCGAAGTCCTGCAAGCGTGCGGCGACCAGGCCGATCATCAACCAGACCACCGCACCACCTCCGAGGATGCGCAGCGGGGCGCCAGTCTCTTGCAGGTTCATGTTCGGTGACGCGCGAGAAGCGAGGCCGAGGCAGACGTCGATGGCCAGCGTGAGCCCTGCGATGGGTGCGCCGATTGCGAAGCCGGTCGCGAAGGCGGTGCCCACCATGCCCGCGAGGTGAAGCGCCACGTCTTCGGTGTGATGGAAGGCGCCCGGCGCGACGAGGCCGTAGCTCTTGGTGAGCGCCGCGAGCATCAATGGCAGCAACATGCCTGCCGAGCCGAGCGCGAGGAGCAGGTGGTACAGCGCGTCGCCGGTCGCCGCTTCTTTCGAGCCCGCCATCGGCAGCGCGGCTTCGGCAGAGGAACCGCGGAAGAGATCGATGAAGCGGCCACCCATGCGCGCAGCGTCGAACGGCAGGGCCGCGACCAGCCCGAGTGAAGTGCCGAAGAGAATTTCCTGCGCGGCCAGCGCGGCGAAGTCGAAGGCGCTCAGCATTCCTCCCGGTGCGTTCACGCCGCCCGCGCCGTGGAGAAAGAGCGCCAACGCCAGCACCACGCCGAGCTTCACGTGCATCGGCGCGTGCGAGCCACCGAAGAGGGGGCAAAGGAAGGCGACGGGAATCAACCGCGCGCCGATCAACGCGACGGCCAGCACGTGCGGTTGGAGCGCCTCGATGGCGAGGGTGAGTGCCTCGGTGTTCATGACGCGACCGACGGCAGCGTCAGCATCAGCTGCGTGGTGAAGCGGGTGAGCTGTGAGCCGATCCACGGGCCTGCGATGACCAGCGCAAGCACCGCGGCGCAGAGCTTGGGCACCACCGAGAGCGTCGACTCCTGCACCTGGGTGGTGGCCTGAATGAGGCTCATCAAGAAGCCGACGACGAGTGAGGCCCCGATGGGTGGAAGTGAGGCCAGCACCATCAACATCAGCGCCTCGCGCGCGACGCCGAGCAAAAGAGAGGTCTCCATCACCGGTACCCCAGGATGAGACCGCGCGAGAGCAGCGCCCACCCATCGACCGCCACGAAGAGCAGAATCTTGAACGGCAGGCTCACCTGGCTGGGGCTGAGCGTCTGCATGCCCAACGCGAGCAGCACGTTGGCGATCAACATGTCGAGCACCAGGAACGGCAGGAAGATCAGGAAGCCGATGATGAAGGCCTCTTTCAGCTCGGTGAGCACGAACGCAGGCACGATCACCGAGAGGTCGCCGTCGTTCACCGACGCCGCTTCGTTCTCACCGCGCAGCTCGCGCGCCATGTCGACGAACCGCGCGCGCTCTTCGGCGCTGCCGTGTTTGACCAGGAAGTCCTTGAGCGGCTGCAGCACCGTGCCCGCAGACGACATCATCGCCATCGCGTCGGGGCCTTCGCCCCAGCTGGTTCGGCCTTGTGCCCACATCTTCTCGAAGGTCGGCGCCATCACGGTGGCCGAGAGCACCGCCGCCAGCCCGGTGAGCACCATGGTGGGTGGCGCCTGCTGCGTGCCCAGCGCGGAACGGACGATCGAGAGCACCACCACGATCTTCGAGAAGCTGGTCAGCATCATGATGGCGAAGGGGACGATCGCCATCAGCGCGAGCAGCCCCATCATCTGCACCTGATTGCTCGCGAAGCCGTCAGGCGGGAGCGCGGAGGAAGCGAGGATCATGACGTGGTTCCTTCGGAGAGGTTGGGGACGGCGCGCAACGCGACGCGCGCAGGGCGGCGGGCCGGGGTGATCTGCGCGAAGCCGTCTCCGTGAACGACCAGGTACGGTTTGCCATCGACTTCGATCAACGCGACGCCGGTGCGCTGCGAGAGGCCGGCGCGCTGCACGACGTTGAGGCGCGGTGCAGTCTTGAACTTCGAGGTGGTGAGGCCTCCCCTTGCGTGAACGAACCACGCGACGATTCCGCCAACGGCTGCGAGCCCGAGGAGGATGCGCGCCGCGGTCGCCGGCGATGCCCCCTGCGTGGCGGCGATGAGCGGCGCGAGCAGGGCGAGGAGCGCGGCGCCGATGAGCTTGTTGCGCGGAGAGAGGTTCATGGCGGCCTCAGAACATCGAGATGATGCGGGCGCCGATTTCGCCTTCGATCTCGACGAGCTCGGCGCGGGCCACCGCCTTGTCACCGATGCGCAAGATCACCTGCTGCGCGGCGTTGATGTGCAGCGGCAGCACGCTGCCCGGCCGAATGCCGCCCAGCTGGTGAATCGGCAGGCGCAGGCGGGTGAGCTCGATCTCGACTTCGACGGGGACGCTGGGGTCGGCGTGGGACATTTCAGACTCCTGGTGGGGGCGCTCGAAGGCGCGGGTGAGGGTGAAGCCTGCTTCGGTGAAGGTGCCGCGCAGCTCGAAGGACGCCGCGATGATCCGGCCGCTGCCCACGAGGCCCTTCGCCTGGTTGGTGAGGTTCGCGAAGAGCACGACGTCTCCGCAGGTGAGCGAGGTGGCGTCGCCGGGAGGGAGCGAAGCGCTGCCGATGAGGCACCGTGCAGGGAGCGTGACGGCGGCGACTTCGGCGAGCAGCGGTGCGGCTGATTCTTGCGGGAGCGTCTCGAACTTCGACTGCGCCCAGAGCGCGGGCAGGAGCAGGCGCCCGAGGCACTTCGTCTCGCCGATGCCCAGCTCGAGCTGAATGGCGATGTGACGAAGGCGCGCATCGACCTGCTGCAACACGTCACCACGATCCAGGGTCAACGAGACCAGGCGCGGGCAGAGCGACTTGAAGGCGCCTTCGTTTCGCAGCTCGGCGAGCGTGGAGAGCGCGACCCAGCCGAGCGCGGCTTCTTCGATGTGCGAGATGCGGGTGGGGATGCCGACCGGCTCGTTGCCGCCGGTGATGCGCGCGAGGAGCGTGCCCGCGGCCATCAGGTCGAGCTCGAGGATGCCCAACGCTTCGCCGCTGAACTCGAAGGTGATGAACAGCGCGCGTGCTGCGAGGTGCGAGAAGGGGTGCAGCGTCGAGGGCAGCAGCGAGGGGATGCAGCTGAGGGTCGTCTTGAGCTGGGGCCCGATCTTCTCGGCCACGCGGCGGGTCGCTTCGTGAAGCGCGGTACAGGCGGCGGGGCGGGCGTTGATGGCCAGGTGCGCGCGGGTGAGCTTCTGCAGCGTGGTGAGCCGAACCCGGTTCGCCAGGGGGGCACGGGGCATCGCTGAGGGGGCGGGGACCGTCTCGGTGATCTGCGTCGATTCGTCGAGCATGGGGGCGTGCTTTTCAGGGATCGCGCCAACTCCAAGTGCCTGGAATCGCCGGAGGTTGTGCTCGGGGAAGCGTCCACGGTCATGGACTCGGCTCCCTCTCTCTTCAGGGTCGGGGTGAGGGGCGAACGCGAGCTCTTCCCAGAGCGCTCCAGCGCCGACCCCTCACCCGTCTTTCTCCCGAAGGGGAGAGGGAACACCTCACCAACCCGCCCACCCCCAGGCCACGCTGCTCCCCCGCGTGGTTGCGAACTTCGCGACGCCCTCACCCCGACCCTCTCCCAGAGGGAGAGGGAGATTCATTTCAGACATTCAGCGCGAGGCTTCTTTGACCAACCGCGCTGCCACCGCTCTCACCGCAATGGGAAACGTCTCCGACCCACCCTTGAACTGCGGAAACTGCGATCGCACCGCCGGCGGCAACGACGCGACGATCGCCGCTCGCAACTCGCCACTGGTGCGTACCACCAGCTGCTGAAGCCGTTCGCCCGCGTCGTGCCGAACCCCGAACTCATGCGCCAGCCGCGCCTGCCTGCGGCCCGAGTCCCACAGCTTCATGTCCTCGGCGAACGCGTTCGCGCGCACCTGCTGCCCCTGGGAGAACCCCGACAGCAACTCTTCCGCCCGCGGCCGGTGAATTGCCGCCACGAACAACGCCACCCGCTCGGGAAAACCCATCACCTTGAGCGCCTGGTGATGCTTCCTGCCTTCGACGCGCGTGCTGGTCATGGCTCAAGCCACCTTTCGTTGAATCGAGGGATTGATCACCGGCCGCTGCGGCGGAGTCGCCTGAACCGGAGTCGTCGCTGCAGAGACCGACCGCTTGCTCGCGCGCAACCGCCACGAGAGAAACACCACCAGCATCGCCACCACCGACAACGACAACCCCAGCACGATCACCAGCGGGCGCATGCCTGAGCTCGCTTCTTCCTTCGCCGGCGCGATGGGAATGGTCACCGGATCGATCACCAGCACCACGTCGTCGGGGTTGAGCCCATCCACCGCTGCTGCGACGAGCGCCCTGAGTTCCCCGCGCTGCATCTGCAACTTCTCCAGCGCGATCGGCTGCACCCGCACCAGCACCGACGCTTTCGAAGGCACCGCGAGCTGCCCGGGGCGGGGGGCGGGCGGCACCACCAGCTCGACATTGACCGAGGCGACTCCATCCATCGTCTCGAGCGACTCTTCGATGTCGCCTTCTTGTGCTTCGAGCTGCCGCAGCCGCTCGGCCGAGGGCGTATCGATGAGCCCCACGTTCTGCGCGAGCGTCTGCGTCTTCAACCGCGCCGGGCGTGGCAACTTGAGCTCGTTGAGCACGCGCATCGCCTCGGTGGCCTGCGCGTCGTCGAGCTCGATGGCCCAGGTGGGCTTCTTGCCCTTCTCGGCCACCTTCTTCACTTCGAAGCCACGCGCGACGAGGGCCGAGACGATCTCGTTCGCGTCACGCTCGTCGAGGCCGTGCTGAATCTGGGTCGAGCACGCGCAGAAGAGCAACGCGGCAGTCACGATGAAGGAGCGGTTCATGGCGTTCACACCTGCGTCTGGAGGACCTGCTTCACGCCGCCCGTGGCCTTCTCGACGACCTTGCCTGCGAGGTCGAGCTCCTGGGATGCGCGGTACACGTGCGTCTGCAGCGAGAGCAGCTCGGCGGGCGAGAACGACTTGCCCGACTCCGCCATCTTGAGGATCTGCTCCATGCGGTTCTGCGCCTGGTTCACCTGGTCGAGCACCTTGGTGG
The DNA here is from genome assembly GCA_031412555.1 of Archangium sp. Taxonomy (GTDB): domain Bacteria; phylum Myxococcota; class Myxococcia; order Myxococcales; family Myxococcaceae; genus Archangium_A. The sequence goes on from JANODF010000840.1 coordinate 11,538, forward strand.
CGGTGACCTGCTTGCCGGGCTCGGCCTGCTTGAGGCCTTCCACCTTGCACTTGCCGGGCTGCGCCTTCTGCACCGAGCTCGCCTCGTTCTTCACGGGGATGGGGGCGTTTTCGGTGCGGCCGGTGGGCGCGGGCTGCGCCTTCATCACCTTGCCGAAACCTTCGCCGATCTTCTGCGCGTTGCCTGTGCCGGAGATGCCTGCGGGGCCGGCGCCCGAGAGCGGGGTGATTGCCATGGCCGCGCCCTCAGCGAATGTTGTTGATGGCCGACTTCGCCGAGTCGTGCCGCACCTTCAGCACGTTGGAGATCGTGTTGTACTCACGGCTCTCCTGCTGCATCTGCATCTGCATCATCGTCGAACGATCAGCCTCCGCTCTCATCTGGCCGATCATTCCGGTGAGCTCACCGGGCACGCCGTTGGGCGAAGTCGCGAGCGCCTGACCGGTCGCTCCACCGCCTCCGCTCACCGAGGAGACCCCCGTCGCTGCGTAGGAGGCCTGGGCGCTCCCACTGCCGCCGCTCCCTGCCAGCGCAGTCACGTTGCTCACCGCAGCGCTGATCACTCCGACGCCCGGCACGGAGTTGAGCAGGGCCCCACCCGCGTTCACCGCGGTCTGGAGCGCATTCTTGAGCACGTTTCCGAACTCGTTCTTCGGGGTCTGACGGG
>JANODF010000841.1:0-17911 GCA_031412555.1 Archangium sp.
CTCGCTGAGCACACAGTTGAACGCGTGCACGTTCTCGTTGCGCGCCACTTCCTGCCGGCGCGCGAGGTGCTGCTTGATCTCCCGGCCCCAGTTCGGCTCCACGCGGTTGACGTGAAACGAGAGCGGGAAGAGCGCGACCGCGGCGCCCGTCTGCCGCCACAGCTGGTACGCCCACGGCACGTACTTCGAGTAGCTCCGCTCGTTGAGGCCGTGCAGCAGGATGATCAGGTGCTTCGAGCGGGCCTCTTCACGATGACCTCGCAGCAGCGGGTAGCGGAACGTGAGGTTGTCCTTCAGCTCACAATCGGCCGTGCCGTCGGACGCCGGTTCGCCGGCAAAATCCTTCTCGTGAAACTCGCAGCGATACGCCGGCTGGCCCAGCAGGTGCGCGGCCTGACGCGAGCGGAAGGCGAGGTTGAAGACGTCGGCGCCCTCCTCCGGGAACGCGAGGGGCACCTTGTCGTCCCACTCGGTGGTGTTGCGGATCGACTGGGCGATGTGTCGATAGTCTGGGTGATTCATGGGTTACTCACGAGTAGGTTACTCGCGGGTAGCAGCGAAAGAGAACCACGTGAAGCGAAAGCAGCGCCTGACCGCCGCCGACCGCAGGGCCCAGCTGATGGAGATCGGCCGCGAGGTGTTCGCCGCCCAGGGCTACGAAGCGCCCATCGAAGAAATCGCTCAACGGGCAGGTGTCAGCAAACCCATCGTCTATGAACACTTCGGCGCGAAAGAAGGCCTCTACGCCGCCATCGTGGATCGCGAGATGGACCTGCTGGTGAGCCGGGTGTCAGAGGCGATCTCCCGGGGCACCCCGCGTGAACGGTACGAAGGCGCGGTGTTGGCGTTCATGACGTACACCCAGGAACAGCCCGCAGGCTTCGCGGTGTTGACGCGCGACTCGCCCAGCACGCACGGGCGAAGGGGCCTCACCCGGGTGATCGACGATCTCGCCGAACGCGTCGATGATCTCTTCCGCCGCGAGTTCGTGCGCGCCGGCTACGACCCCGGCACCTCGCCCATCTACGCCAACGCGCTGGTGGGCATGGTGACGCAGGTCGGCCAGTGGTGGGCCGCCGAAGGCCGGCGGTTCCCCGTGGCGCAGGTGGCCTGGCACGTCTCGGCCCTCGGGTGGATGGGCCTGCGTCATCTGCCCCGCCCCCCGCGCAAGGCCACCCGGCCCCCGCCGAAGAAGCGCAAGTAGACGGCCCGCCGCGTGCAATCTGCACCCGCGCGATGGCCTGGAGCGAGACAACCCAGCCGATCAACACGAAGAGCGGGGAGGCGGAGTCGACCCCCGCGGGGTCGGTCGCGCCCCGCTCGTGGCTCCATTGGTTGGTGTTGCCCGCGGAGGTGACCGCCTACGAGAGCGCCTATCTGCGCCGGGTCGACGCCATCGCCTTGTGGGTGTTGTTCGGGTGCGTGCCGCTGATGGGTGCGCTGGCCTTTCTCAACGACACCGGCGCAGGGCGCGCGCTGATGCTGTCATCGCTCGCCCCGGTGGGGCTGCTGCTCGGCTCGCGCGCGCAGCTGCACGGGCGCAAACGTTCGTACGTGACGGGCGTGGCGGTGATGTTCCTGGGCGCGCTGCTGGTGAACTTCGGCCGCGGGTTGTGGACGATGGAGATGCACTTCGCGTTCTTCGTCGGCCTGGCGCTGCTGACCGTCTATGCGAACCCGTTGGTGATCATCGTGGCGTCGGCCACGGTGGTGGTGCACCACCTGCTGTTGTGGGCCATCGCGCCGGTCAGCGTCTTCAACTACGAGGCGCCGCTCAGCTCGGTGCTGGTGCACGCGGTCTTCCTGATGGCCGAGACGGTGGCCTGCGTGTTCGTCGCGCGCACCTTCTTCGACAGCCTGATCGGCCTCGAGCGCGTGGTGAGCAAACGCACCGCCCGGTTGGAGGCCGCGCTCGCGTCGTTGCGAGATCAAGAGCGGCTGCTGGCCCAGACCAGCGAGGTCGCCAAGCTGGGAGGCTGGGAGTACCGCTCGGGGGAACCCGCGCCCCGGCTCTCCCCTGAGGCATTGCGCGCCCTGGGGTATCCACGAAGCAGACCGGTTTCCGCGGTCTGCCTGTTGCGCTGGCTCAGGCCTGCGGGCCGCAAGGCGGTGGTGGCCGCGCTGCGCGACAGCCTTGCCACCGGCAGCGGCTTTACCCTGGAGGTCGAGCTGGACGCCGCCAGCCCCGTGCGCTGGGCGCGCCTGATCGGCCAGGTGGAAGACACTGCGGGCCAACGCCGTCTCTACGGCGCCCTGCAGGACTTCAGCGAGCAACACGCAGCCCGTCAAGCCGCGCTCGAGGCGTCGCGCGCGAAGTCGCAGTTCCTCGCGAACATGAGCCACGAAGTGCGCACGCCCCTCAACGGCATCCTGGGCATGGCCCAGCTCGCGCTCGACAACGAGGCCGACCCGGAGCAGCGCGAGTGTCTGCAGTTGATCCAGGTCTCCGGGCAGAACCTGCTCACCATCGTCAACGACGTGCTCGACCTCGCCCGCATCGAGTCGGGCCGCTTCGAACTCGAGCGCAATCCGTTCGACGTGCGCGGGCTGATCAGTGAACTGGTCAAGCCCATCGCCCTGCGCGCGCAGACCAAGGGCCTCGAGGTGCTCAGCCGCGTGCACGCGTCGGTGCCCACCGAAGTGGAAGGCGACGCGTTGCGGCTGACGCAGGTGCTCAACAACCTGTTGAGCAACGCCGTGAAGTTCACCGCGATGGGCGCCATCGAGGTGCAGGTGACGGCGCACGACGGAGCGATCGCCTTCGAGGTGCGCGACAGCGGCATCGGCGTGCCGCACGACAAGCAGGCCGCCATCTTCGAGCCCTTCGTGCAGGCCGACGGCAGCACCAACCGGCGCTTCGGCGGCACGGGCCTGGGCTTGTCGATCTCGCGCGAGCTGGTGCAGCGCATGGGCGGCACGTTGACCCTGCGCAGCGAGCCCAACCTGGGCAGCATCTTCAAGGTCGAGCTGCGGCTGCCCATTCACGTCGCCGCCACCGAGCGCAAGGTGAGCCGGCCGGTGCGGGTGGGGTGCGTCTTCAAGCCGGGCCCGCTGCAGGTGGCGGTGTGTGAACAGCTGAAGGAACTGGGCGCCGAGGTGATCAGCCTCGACGAGCAGACAGCCCGGAAGACGAAGGAACGTTTCGAGGTGGTGGTGCTACCGGACGAGAGCTGGTGCGCGGAGCTCGCAGCGCTCGGCCAGCGCACCGTGCTGCTCAGCCGCGCGGGACAGCGGGCGACCGCTCCGGGTGCGCGGGTGTAGCAATCACCGGTCTGCCCGAGCCCAGTCGAGGGGGCACTTGCCGTGCGAAGCACTCGACTGCTCTCAGCAGGAACAGCACACACCGTTCGCCCCGAGAGCAGTCGAGGGGCTACTTGCCGCACGATCAGAGGTGCTCCCTCGACTGCTCTCGGGAGGATCGGTGTGAGCGTGGCCAACCCTCTCCCGAAGGGCCCGAAGGGAGAGGGAGAGGTCAGCCGAAGTGAACGGCGGAGAGGCGCGCGCCCATGAAGACGTCGTTGAAGGAGATCCTCCCGAGATCTTCGCCCGCGGCGCCGGCCACCACCATCAACGGCAGCAGATGATCTTCCTGCGGGTGCGCCAGCCGCGCGCCCGGTGCCGAGGCCCAGTTGATCAACGCCTCGGTGCGCACTTCAGGCGATGCCGTGGCCGCTTGTTTCAACCACGCGTCGAACGGCGCCGAGTCTTTTGCCCCGGTCCCCATCCGGAACGAGCGGAAGCTGTGAAAGCTCATGCCGCTGCCGAGAATGAGCACACCTTCGTCACGCAGCGGAGCGAGCGCCCGGCCCAGCGCCAGATGCTCCTTCGGGTCGTAGTTGCTCTTGATGGAGAGCTGCAGCGTCGGAATGTCCGCCGCGGGCCACGAGACCTTGAACGGAATGAAGGTGCCGTGATCGAAGCCGCGTTGCGCATCTTGCTGCGCGGGAATGCCGGCGGCCTCCAGCAGGCTCACCACGCGACGGGCCAGGGCGGGCTCTCCGGGCGCGGGCCATTGCAGGGTGTACGACTCGGGCGGAAAACCGCCGTAGTCGTAGAGCATCGGAGGCGCGGGCGAGGTCATCACCGTGGCCACCTCTTCTTCCCAATGCGCGGACACCACGAGCAGCGCTTTGGGCCGCGCCGGAAGCTGCCGGGGCAGGTCTTCCAGATACGACCTGAGCGCCGCGACTTCGTGGGCCGGCACGCCCATGTCCACGAAGGGCCAGGGGCCTCCACCGTGGGGCACGAACACGGCGGGCATGCGCGTGCTCTTCGGCGCGCTGATCACGTTCGAGAGGGTCGCGCCCAGACCCAGCGCGCCGGCGGCCAGGGTGACGCCCCGGCGGGTGATGCCTTCCTGCGAGTCGTCTTTGTGAGCCATGAGGCAATATGGGGTTGTTTTCCTTTTGGCGCCAGCCGCGCCACGCGCAACACGGTGTTCCATTTCTGAAACGGAGAAAACCTCGATGAACTACCAACTGCTGGCCATCTTCGGCACGGTGGCCCGCGAAGAGAGCTTCACCGGAGCCGCGCGCAAACTGGGCATCGGCAAAGGAACGGTGAGCCGGGCCATCACCGCGCTCGAGGCGCAGCTGGGCACCGAGTTGGTCCACCGCACCACCCACGCCGTCGCGCTCTCCACGGCGGGCATCGAGCTCTACGAAAGAACGGCCACGCACCTGGCAGCGCTCGACAGCGCGGTGCACAAGCTCCCGGAGCGCACCGCCGAACCCTCGGGCGTGCTGCGGCTCACGGTGCCCAACGACTTCGCGCTCGTGGTGCTGCCTCGGTTGATCAGCCAGTTCGCCCGGCGCCATCCGCAGGTGCAGTTCGACATTCGCATCACCAACGAGGTGCTCGACCTGGTGGCGGAAGGCTTCGACGTGGCCATCCGCGCCGTCTCGAAGCTGAAAGACTCGACGCTCACCATCCGCCGGCTCGGCGTGGGCACTTCGGGGTGGTACGCCGCTCCCGAGTACGTCACGCGGCGGGGCAAACCGAAGGCGATCGGCGACCCGCGTCACGAGTGGATCGTGGTGACCGCGATGAAGCCGTGGCTGGCCCTGCCGAAAGACGCCCCCACGCGGTTCCGCTGCGACGACCTGCTGTTGGCGCGCAGCCTGGCGCGAGAAGGCGCGGGCATCTGCTTCTTGCCCAGCTTCACGGCCGCTCCGTTCGTGCGTGAAGGGTGGCTCGAACCGCTGGGGCTGCCCGACCTGATGCGCGCGCGCAAAGCAGACCTCGCGGTGCTCTATCCGTCGAGCGGGCAGGTACCGCGCAAGGTGACCGCCTTCCGTGACTTCGTTCTGGAGTGGGCGAAGACGGCGCGGGGGGCCTGAAGTCTCCACCCCACGCGGCCCACTGGAGACTGGCCACCCCACCCCACCTCGCAATCATGAGCCTTTGGCGCGGCGCGGCGGCTGCTCAGTCCCGGGCGCATGAACACACTGAGCTCGGGTCTCACCCACGTCGGCCGGCGATCCAACAACGAAGACGCGCTGCTCGAGGCGCCGGGCCTGGGCTTGTTCGCGGTGGCCGACGGGCTGGGCGGGTACGAGGGCGGGGAGATCGCCTCGAAGCTCACCGTCTCGGTGCTGGAGAAGTTCGTGATGAACAACCAGCGCGACCCGCAGGGCACCTGGCCCATTCGCGAATCGAAGAGCCGCACCTTCGAGGAGAACCTGTTGGCCGCCGCCAGCGCCGCGGCCCACCTGGAGATCGCCGGCCGCCGCACCGGCACGCTCTCGCAGATGGGCTCCACGGTGGTGGCCGCGCTGCTGCGAGGCGACAAGCTCACCGTGATGCACTGCGGGGACAGCCGCATCTACCGGCTGCGCGCGGGCGTGGTGAATGCGCTCACGCGGGATCATTCGGTGTGGGCCGAGATGGAAGCGGCGGGACTGGCGGGCGATCGAGCGGGCTTTGCCTGGAAGAATCAGATCACCCGGGCGCTCGGTCTCGACGGCCACTCCATGCCTGACGTGGCGACGCTCGAGGTGAAGCGGGGCGACGTGTACCTGCTGTGCAGCGACGGGCTCTACGATCCACTGAGTCCGGAACGGCTCGCGGCAGGCCTGACCCTCGAACCGGAGGCGGCCTGCCGCGATCTCGTGAGCGCCGCGTTCGAAGCCGGCAGCCACGACAACATCACCGGTGTGGTGGTGCGTTGCGGTTAGTCCATGCGCTCCACATCGGAGGTGAACACCTCGCTGCCTTGCGGCCTGTCGACCTGACCATTCTGCTCAGGGGTGATCAACACGCGGAACTTCTTGTGAGGCGTGATGGTGCTCAGCGTGCCGTCGAGGTTCTTGCTCACTGACAAGACACCCACGTTCTGCGGGGGCGAGTTGGGCGGCTCGACCCACACCACGTAGACCTGCGCGTCCTGCTCGATGCGCGAGGCAGGGGCGAGGTGTTTGACCCGAACGGTGAGGGCGGTGTTTCCGTTACCGCCTTCACGCGCCATCACCGTGCCTTCACCCGCGGGCACATCCCCGCTGGACGTGAGCGCCTGCGACTCGCGGCTGTTCGACGACTTCATGAAGCAGCCCGACATGGCGAGCGCGCCGATCACGACAAGACCCTGAAACGTTTTCATGATGACTCCTTCTCCGCGACCCCTCGGCCGCGGACTGGTGGTGGAGCCGGTGCCCGGGTGATCCCCCGAGCGGTCTCCTGAAGGAGTGATGAAGCATCGGGCGTGCCTGAAACTTTCTAGGAGGGCCCTCAGTCGAGCGGGTAGTCGATGTAGCCCTCGGGGCCCGGCGTGTACGCGAGCTTGAAGTCGAACGCGCGCAGCTGCTGACCGGTCTTGAGCTTCTTCACCAGGGTGGGGTTGCCGAGAAAGGGCCGGCCGAACGCGACCAGCTCACCGCGCTTCGCCTGCAGCGCCGCCTCCGCCTTCTCTCCGTCGAAACCACCGGAGATGATCAACGGACCGCCGAACGCTTCGCGCAGGCCGGCCGTCAGCTCGGCCTTCGGTGCAGGGCCGCCCATCGCGGAGTGATCCACCAGGTGCAGGTAGACCAGGCCCGCGGCGCGCAGCTCCTTCATCAGCTGGAGGTACACCGCGTCGGTGTCGGCGTCGGGCGCCATCGCGCCGTTGCCACCCTGGGGGCTCAGTCGAATGCCCACGCGATCACCTCCGACGGCAGCGGCCACCCGGCGCGCCGCCTCAGCCGCGAAACGCACCCGCCCCGCGACGGAACCACCCCACGCATCGGTGCGCTGATTGGAGACGGTGTTGAGGAACTGCTCGATGAGGTACCCGTTGGCGCCATGCAGCTCGACGCCATCGAAGCCCGCGGCGATCGCCCGCTGCGCGCTGGTGACGTACTCGGTGAGCGCCTTCTCGATGTCGGCCTCGCTCATCACCTCGGGCACGGGGTGCGGCTGCATGCCCTGGGCGTCGGTGTACATCTCGCCTGCGAGCGCGACCGCTGAAGGCGCCAACACGCGCGCGCCCGGCGGCAGGTTCGCGGCGTGACCCACGCGGCCGGTGTGCATCAGCTGAACGAAGATGCGGCCTCCGGCGGCGTGAACCGCGTCGGTGACCTTCTTCCACGCGGCCTGCTGCGCGTCGTCGAACAAGCCGGGAATGCGCGCGTAGCCCACGCCATCGGGTGAAGGTGAGGTGCCTTCCGTGATGATCAACCCCGCGTCGGCGCGCTGCGCGTAATAGGTCGCGACGAAGTCGGCGGGCACGTTGTTGGGGGAACGGCTGCGGGTCATGGGCGCCATCACCACGCGGTTCTTCAGGGTGACCCGGCCCAGCTTGAATTCAGAAAAGAGGAGTTCGCTCATGGTGGACACCTGATGCCCCCCACACGCATTCGTTGCGCAGCTTTCTTTCGAACTCTCCGAACGGGCAGGCGGTCAGCCATGCACCCGAACGTCGATGGGAGCGGCCAGCAGGTTTTCGAGCACCTTGCGGCGCCGGCGCCAGGGCAGGCCGTCGTAGATGAGCACCTCCACGGGTCTCCACAACAGCACCCAGCCGGAGATGGTGAGGGCCTCCTTCAGCGCTGCGCCGAACGCGTTGGTCAGCTCGAGCGCCACCACCTGGGCCAGGCCGATGAAGGAGGCGATCAACCCGAAGGCGATGAGCAACGTGACCAGGCCCAGCCGCACGTCCCGGCGACGGCCGCGGGTCAGGCGCTCCAGCTCGTAGGTGAAGTGTTCACGCACGGGTTCTTCGAGCGACTTCGGCTCGCAGGGCTTTTCCAGCCAGAAGACCAACCGCGGAGGTCCCTGGGAGAGCAGGTCGTCGGCGGAGTCGTAGAGGTATTCGCGCAACCCGGGGTCCAGGTCGCGGTCTCGAAACGGTGCGGGATCTCGTTTGTCGAAGAGGTTTTCGATCGCCGGCACGCGCACGTCGACACAAGGCTGTCCGTCTTCTTCGCGGTACCGCGGCATGCGGCGACTTTAGGCTCGGCATTGCGCTCGGCAATGGCGCCGGTTAGCCCACGGCCTTGATTCCCATTTCCGTACTCGATCTCTGCCCGGTGCTCGAAGGCAGCGACACCACGCAGACCTTCCGCAACACGCTCGACCTCGCGCAGCATGCCGAGACCTGGGGCTACCGCCGCTACTGGTTGGCCGAGCACCACAACATGATCGGCATCGCCAGCGCGGCGACCTCGGTGGTGATGGGTCACGTGGCGAGTGGCACGAAGACCATTCGGGTCGGCGCCGGCGGCGTGATGTTGCCCAACCATTCGCCGCTGATCATCGCGGAGCAGTTCGGCACCCTGGCCGCGCTGTATCCGGGCCGCATCGATCTGGGCGTAGGGCGCGCTCCCGGAACGGATCAGGTGACCTCGCAGGCGCTGCGGCGCGACTTGATGAGCAGCTCCGAGCGGTTCCCCCAGGACGTGCAGGAGTTGATGCACTACTTCGCTCCCGAGCGGCCGGGGCAGAAGGTGCGCGCGGTGCCCGGAGCGGGGCTGGAAGTGCCGGTGTGGATTCTCGGCTCGAGCTTGTTCGGCGCGCAGCTGGCCGCGGCGCTGGGGTTGCCGTACGCGTTCGCTTCCCACTTCGCGCCTGATCAGCTCGACCGCGCGCTGCAGATCTACCGGGCGCAGTTTCAGCCGTCGGAGAAGTGGAAGCGGCCGCACACGATGGTGGCGTTCAACGCGGTCGTGGCCGCGACGGATGATGAGGCGAAGAAGTTGTTTACCTCGGCGCAGCGGCAGTTCGTGAACCTGCGACGCGGCATGCCCGGCAAGTTGCAGGCGCCTTCAGAGGTGCCCTGGTCGTACGACGAAGAAGCGCTGCTCGATCAAGTGCTCGCCTGTCGCGCGGTGGGAAGTCCTTCCACGGTGAAGAAGGGCCTCGATGCGTTCCTCGCGCGAACGCAGCCCGACGAGTTGATCGTCACCGGGCAGATCTACGACCACGCGGCGCGGCTCGAGTCATTTCGCCTGTTCGCCCAATTGGCTCCCTCTCCCTCTGGGAGAGGGTTGGGGTGAGGGGTAGGGTCACCGGATGTCGCAGGTCTCGGTGCTCACCGCCACGCCCTCTCTTCCTTCGCGCGCGGCCCTGGAGAGCGCCGCGCGTGAACTCGAGATCGAACTCGACTGGAAAGAATCAGCGGGCGGGCTCGCGCTGGGCGTGAACGGCGCGACCGTGCGGGTGACGGCCATCCCCGGCCCGGTGCCCAACGCAGAAGCAGACACCTCGGCCTTCTTGAGTCTCTCCGCGGTGAATGGCCGTTGGCGCCTGGGCAAACACACCTCGCATCTGGTGCTCACCCTCGAAGGCACGATGCAGACGAAGCCAGCGGGGCTGATGAACCGGCTCTCGGGTGCGACGCGTTCGGCGACGAAGCTCGAGCAGCTCTCTCAATTCACCCGCGTGGTGGCCGCGGTCACCACGGCCGTCGGCGGCATCGCAGTGCACTGGGCGGCCGCTCCGGTCACGCACGCACCCGACTTCTTCTCTCAGGTGGCGAAGGACACGACGCTGCCGTTGCCGTTGTGGATTGGCGTCAGCCTCACGCCCGAACCCGGCGGCCGCACCAGCGTGCTCAGCTTCGGAATGCAGCAGCTCGCGTTGCCCGACTTGCTGCTGCATGGACCCGCGGCAGACGAGCTGCCCGACACCATCGACTTCTTCTTCAGCGCCCTCGCGACGGTCGCTGAGCGCGCGCGTGCGCCCGAAGAAGGAGAGACCATCCCGCGATCGCTGCTCAGCCGGCCGCGCGTCAGCTACGGCCCTTCGCCTGTCGACGCTGCCGTGCGCGTGTGGAAGCTCGACCTGTAAACGCGAGCAGCGCGAACAGGGAAAACATCGGAGCCGAAGTACACCCGCAGCCCGAAGGCGGCCGGGGCGGGTCCACGCCCGCGTCTGACGTCATGACTCCGGCATCGGCTCCAGCACCTGCTCCAGCATCGACTCCAGCGTCGGCCATCACCTCGGGCTCCTCGAACGCGCCACACGCGGGCGTGATGGCCAGACCACCGCGGTGCGCCAGCGCGAGCACCCATGCACCTGCACCAAACCCCACCATCGGCGCGTTGAACTTCCACGCACCGGAGTTCTCTTCGTACGTCTCAGCGAAGACGAACGCGTTGGCCGCGCCCTGCCCGCGCGTGAAGTCGAGCAACGCGTCAGCGCGCGAACTCCGGCCCGCCGCTCGCATCGCCACGGCGCCGCGCAGATCCGTGATCACCCACTCCGCGCTGTCGTACTCGCTGCCCCACGGCGACAGATCAGTCGTGCCGGGGTGATCGACGCGATCGTCGTTGCGCGCCCAGCCCGGGCCGTACGGAACCTTGAGCTCACGCTCGAGTGCATCGAGGGTCGCCTGCGCCACCCGGCCATCGGCAGCGAACAGACCCATCGCGATTCCCTCGAGCACCGCGGCGTCGAAGTGACCGCGGCCCGCCATCAGCTCTTCACGATTCGAGACGAGTGCACCGCGGGAGTCGGTCAGCTTCTGCCCAATCGCTCGCCGCAACGCCTGGCCCGCGGTCCGGTAGGTGGTGGCGCGTGCTGCATCACCTTTGCGTTGAGCGAGCTCTGCAGCGTCGCAGAGGCCACGCGCGGCGGTGAGGTTCGTGTACGTCCACGTTCGTTCGCGGCCGTTCCAGTGCGTCTCCCAGATGGATGAGTCGCGCCGCAACAACCCGGTCGACGGTTCGATCAACGCGACCAGCGGATCCGCGATGCGCGTGGAGATGTCAGCCCACCGCGCGTCGACCAGCGTGAGGTCGCCGGTGCGCAGCTCGTGTTCACGCAGCGCCCAGAGCACCAGGCCAAAGCCGTCGAACTCGAGGTTGGGACCGAAGTCGTTGAAGTCGGTCTCTTCGACACCGAAGCCCGAGTAGCGGGTGAGACTGAGCACGTAGTTCGGAAAACCCGCGGGCTGGAACTCAGTCCAGTTCTTGAAGCGGCCGCCTTCTGCGTCGAGGAAGAACGAGAGCGCAGCGCGCGACTGCGCCGTCAGGCCGAGCTCCGCCATGGCCACGGCCGCGTAAGAGCCATCGCGTACCCAGCTGTACGTCCACTCTCCTGGGGGAAGACTCGCCAATACGGCGCCCTGGCCACGATGAACGACGGTCGCGGGCAGCGTGCCTCCGTCGAGAAAGCGGGTGCGCCGGGCTTCGCCGTCTTGCGTGTGCCACTCGCGGAGGAAGGCCTGACGTTCTTGAACCTGCGCCATCACCAGGATCGCCGCCGATTGTCGGGTGAGCGCGAGTTCGTCGGGGCTCGAGCCGGGCGGAAGGTGAAGGCTTGCCTGCAACGTGGCCCAGTCCGCGAGCTCGGCGTCGAGCACCTGACGGGCGGTCCTTCCCGCGACCCAGGCATCGAACCAGCCGGTGACCGCGGGCTGCGCGAAGGGATCTCCATGATGCGCGGTCACCAGGCCTGCGCACTGCTCCGCGTTGGGTTGCAGGGTGCCGAGCTCGAACTGCAGCGCGCTCGCCCAGTCGTTCGCCACGCCGAGATCTCCACTGCGCGCAGGCAAGGAGCCCTGCGTGTCGCGCACGATGAAGAACCCGTTCTGCGATTGATCAGTCGACTGATTCCATGCGGAGGCGATGGCTGTGCCGAGCGGCCGCTGCCCCACCACTCCCGCGAAGCCGCGCTCGAAGACGTCGCCCGCGGCGCTCACCAGCACCGTCTCTCCATTGCTCGCGAGGTCGGTCATCACGCCGGGCCGGCCGAAGCCGAGGTGCAGGTTGCTCAAGTGGAACACGCTCACGCCCGTGATGGCCGTGGTGCTGGTGTTTCTGGCGCAGAGCACGGCCACGTAGGCGGCGTGAGGCAGGGAGCGGGGCGCGAACACCGAGGTGGTCAGCTGCAGCCCCAGCGCTTGCTGCTGGAAGGTGATGATGCCGGTGCCGGGGGCGTAGCTGCTGGCCGTGACGGTCGCGCCGTCGAGCCAACGCTGTTGCCCTCCGGCGCGGATGCCGAAGTACGCGTCGAAGAGCAGATCGCGCGACTTCACCCACTGCGGTTGATTGCCGATCCACTTCTCGTTGCCCATCGCGTCGAGCTCGGGCTCTTCCGTCGCGGGGAGATGTTCGCGGAAGTGGATCAGCCGGCCGGTGCGGGTGTCGACCATCACCGCGCTGTGACCGTTCGACGAGGGCAGGTCGAAGAAGGAGCGCGGCGGGATCTGCTGGGCGAACGCCTGCATGGGCAGGAGCAGTGCGAGGAGCAGGGGTCGGTTCATGGAGGAGGTGGCTTAGCTCAAACCTCTCCTTGCGAAGCGGGGAGAGGTCGTCTCCGAACGGCCCCTCACCCCGACCCTCTCCCCGGTGGGGAGAGGGAGAGAGTCATTCGCCTTTGGCGATCGCGTTGAGGATGACGCTGGCCATCACCAGCGCACCGCCGAAAGCCAGCCACACCCGCAGGTCTGCGCGTGGCTCGAGGCAAGAGACGCGCGGGTCCGCCGGGTGATGGCGCACGGTGACCTCACGCCCCACCGGATGCGCGTTCACCTGCTCACCCGCGAGCGCCGCGTTCGATTCGATGAAGTCACCGAAGAAGACCGTGTCGCCTGTCAGCTTCTGCCCACCGACCTGGTACTCGTACCGAATGCGCGCCCGTGCGCCGCGCCGACGCATCGGCTGGAGCACGCTCACGACGATCTTCCCCGGAACGCTGGGCCAGCTCTTCGCGCTCACCGCCCGAAAACCGAGCCGCCCCGACCAGAACGCAGCGCCGAGCATCAGGGCCACACCGATGCTGCCCGGAAGCCATTGATCAATCGCCACTCACTCATCCCCTTCAGCGACCAGCCCGTATTTCCGAAGCAGCGTGCGCCAGTGTTTGCGATCGACGCCCGCGAAACGGGCCCCCGCGGAGAGATTGCCATCGTGCTGACGGTGCACCTCGGCGAGGTACCTCGCTTCGAACGCCTCGACCACGCCGTCCTTCGCTTCCTTGAACGGGAGATCCACCCGCACCGCGAGCCCTTGCCCCGGCGCGATCGGCTCGAAACCCAGGCGCAGTGACTCGAAATCTCGCGCCCCCGGAGAGAGCGCCAGCGCACGATCGATGACGTTGCGCAGCTCACGCACGTTGCCCGGCCACGCGTGCACCTGCAGCCGCTCGAGATTGGGCCCCGCGAGCTTGCTGGTATCGAAACCACGCCGGCGCAGCAGCTCGGCGACGATGACGGGAATGTCTTCGCGGCGCTGACGCAGCGGAGGGATCTCCAGGGACAACACCGAGAGCCGGTAGAAGAGGTCTGCGCGAAAGTCACCGCTCGCGACGCGGGTGGCCAGATCGACCGGCGTCGCCGCCAGCACCCGCACGTCGATGCTGCGTTCCTGATCAGCGCCGACTGGTTTGACCGTCTTCGCCTCCAGCGCACGCAGCAGGCGCGACTGCACGGTGGCCGAGACCGCGCCGAGTTCGTCGAGAAAGAGCGTGCCGCCATCGGCTCGTTGGAAGGCGCCCTTGCGCTCGCTGAGCGCGCCGGTGAAAGCGCCGCGCACATGACCGAAGAGCTCACTCTCGAGCAAGTTCTCGGGCAACGCGCCGCAGACGACGGTGACGAACGGCTTCTTGCGCCGCTCACTCGCTTCGTGGAGCGCGCGCGCCACCAGCTCCTTGCCGGTGCCGGTCTCACCGGTGATCAGCACGGTCACGTCGCTGCGCGCGGCGAGCTCGAGCACCGCGAAGACCTCGCGCATGGCGAGGCTCTCGGCGACGAGTTCTCCGAAGCGGCGTGAAGACGATGGCGGCAGATCGAGGCTGCGCGACTGCGGCTGCACCCGAAGGAAGGTGCGGCCGACTTTCAGGGTGGCGCCAGGTTGCAGCTTCGCTTCGGTCACCCGCGCACCCTCGAGCCAGGTGCCGTTGGTGCTCTCGAGATCCTTCACGGTGAAGCCGGTGCCATCGGGCTCGAGCCGCAGATGTTGGCCCGACACGCGATCATCGGAGAGCACGAGATCGTTGCTACTCGAGGTACCCACCGTACGCGGGGCATCGAGCGCGACGGCGCGGCCCAGCTCGGGGCCTTCGACCACCACCAACTGGCAGCGAACGGGCGTCCCGGAGTCCTCCACCTGAGTGGTCAGCCGCGTCTGCATCGAGGAGCAGCGTAGCGCAGCGAAGTCGGAGTACCGTGAGCTCGATTGATGACGGACTGGAAGCCGAAATGGGCGCCGAACATCGACCTGCGTGCGCTCACCTTGAGCCACGTGGAAGGGTTCCTCGCGTCTCGCATCGACGGCCAGACCACCGTTCCCGAGTTGGCGTTGCTCACCAGCCTCCCGGTGGAACAGGTCAACGAGGTGCTGGAGCGGCTGGTGTCTGAAGGCGCGCTGCTGCCGGGACCCGAAGCCGCACCACCACCGCCCCCGGAAGAGCCTGCTGAGCTGGGCACCGGCGTCACCCATCTCGCGCTGTACCGGGAGCAGTTTCACCAGCTCTCGGCGGATGCACGGGCCGCCCGGGCCTCCAACGCGAATGGCGCGATCTTGTCAGCGCTGTGCTTCGACCCGCTGCCCGGGGTGATTCGTGCGGTGATGGAAAATCCGCACGCCGGGCTCGAGCAGGCGCGGTTGATCGCGATGCATCACCACAACACCACCGGCCTCGAGTTTCTGCTCGGCAAGTCAGAGCTGATGCGCGACGGCCAGGTGCAGCGGTTGTTGTGGCGAAATCCGCAGCTGAACGAAGGTCAGCTGCGGCGGCTGATGCAGACCAAACGGTTGCTCGAAGTGTGGAAGCTCTCGGTCAGCCGGGAGGCCACCTCGCAGACGCGCACCAACACCGCGCGGCTGTTGCGCACGCGTTTCGCCACGGCGCCGGCGGAAGAACGGGTGGAGCTGATCTTTTCCACGGAAGGCCGGGCGCTGGCGGGGCTGTCGGGGTTGGCGATCGACGGGAAGACCACGGCGCTGCTGTGTGCGCGCAGCTACGGCTCGATGCTGCTGGTGCAGAACCTCGCACACTGGTCGGCCACGCCGCCGTCGTTGATCAGCCACTTGCTGCGGCAACCGATGGTGGTCCGTCAGCCGCGCTTGCGCACCATGCTCGCGCATCACCCCAACGCGCCGGCCGACGCAAAGAAGTGATCTCCCTCTCCCTGCGAAGCGGGGAGAGGGTCGGGGTGAGGGGCCGCCGAAGCTCCAGAGCCGAACCCGCCTCACCTTCCTGATGACCTTCATTTCGGAAACTTGTGACAATGCGAACCATGCACCCGTCGATGAACAGCCCTGGCTCACGCGCCCTCATCACCGCGTTGGGTGAAACGCCGCTGGAGGCGATCGAACAGCACCTCACGCTCGAGCCGATGGCACCGCCTGATCCCACCCAGCTCACGCCGCAAGACGTGATCGTCGCGGTGAAGAGCGCCGCGATCGGCTGGGTCGATCTGATCATGTCGAGTGGTCAGTACCAGCACCTCCCCAAGCCGCCGTACACGCCGGGCCTCGAATACGCGGGGGAGATCGCCTGGGCGGGCTCCGAGGTGAAGCACGTGCGTGAAGGCGCGCGCGTGTTGGTGGACGGCTTCGTGGCGGGCCCCCGTTCTTTGGGGAACTACCAATCAGCCGGCGGCTTCGCGACCTGGGCGGTGGTGCCCGGCTACGCGGTGAAGCCCATTCCCGGAGCGCTCTCGTTCGATCAAGCAGCCAGCCTGCTCGGGAGCTACGAGACCGCCATCCACTGCCTGGTGACGCGCGGCCGCTTGAAGGCGGGTGAGACGGTGCTCATCCTCGGCGCTTCGGGCGCGACGGGGCTGGCCGCGGTGCACGTGGCGAAGCTGTTGGGCGCGAAGGTGATCGCCGCCGGCCGCAGTGACGAGAAGCTCGCGGTGGTGAAGTCGCAAGGCGCGGATCACGTGATCAACAGCAGTGCAGGCGCGTTCCGCGAAGAGGTGAAGGCACTCACCGGCGGCCAGGGCGTCGACGTGGTGTACGACGGCGTGGGGGGTGAGCTCTCCATCGAAGCGCTCAAGTGCGTACGCTTCGGAGCGCGCTTTCTCATCGTCGGCTGGGCGTCCACGCCCTTCGTGGCGAAGGGCAAAGGTCAGCGGGGTGCGCCCAACGCCAATCAGCTACCCACCAACTTGATCATGATGAAGGGCCTCGACGTGCTCGGTTGCCCCACCGTCATCTCCGCAGTGAATGATCCGACGCTGCGGGCGCCACGCCACGAGCTCATCTGGCGCTGGGTCGAATCGGGAGAACTCAAGCCCTTCGTGTCGAATGTCTATCCGTTGTCCGAGGTGAAGGAAGCGATGCGCGCGAAGTGGCGTGGCGACTTCATCGGAGGGGGCGTGCTTCACCCGTGAGTGGGAGCGCCGAAGGTCGGTCTCGTCGCCTTCAGCGTCGTCCGGACGGCGAGGCGCCACGCCGCGCGCGAGTCCGCGGCTGATGGGCGGCTCGCAACATCGCAGTCACGGGGGGGCGGAAATTGGTTTGCCCGAATTTGTGGGTCAGCCACAAATTTGGGTCATCCATTTTCTTGGATCCCCTCCGTTTTCGGAAACCGGGGCCAGGTCGTGCCCTGAACGAGGCCTCCCTCGGGCTCCGGGTGCATTTCCCAAGGGGATCGGGCGAGGATCTCCCCGCTGGTGCGATCTGCCGCTCAGAGGGGCGCACTGCTCGGCAGCCAGCGTGTGTGGAGCCATCGGCTCCTGTTCACGATACACGGCAGCCATGGAACGCTTCTCCTCGCTGGCCGCGGCGCTATGCTGAGCGCATGGCTCGCGCTGGGGCTGAGCGCGGCGATCGATGTCTCCGTGCAGGTCGAGAGCGGCACGCCGTGTCTCGAAGTGCGGCGGCTCGAGACGCTCTTGACGGCGCAGGGGCTGACCGTGCGTGACGGTGCGAAGGTGAGCATCCGCGCGCGGGGCGAGCGTGCGACGAGCGTGCGCCTCGAAGGCACCCGCGGCCTCGAGCAGCTCACGCGCAAAGTGCCCGTGAAGCAGGGTCAGTGTCCCGCGGTCGAGCGCGTGGTGGTCTCGCTCATCGTCTCGTGGGCTCAACCCAGGACGTGGGCCGTCCCTCGCGCGCCCACGGAGCCCCCGCCCAACTGCGCTCCAAACGAGCTCCCTGGAATGAGCGGCGATCGAACGTCTTGCGACGCTCGCGACGCGGGGCCGACCGAGCCTTCTGCAGCGCTGAACGGTCCACCGCGTTCCGCCAGCGAGTCGCCATCGCCCGCTGCAGCGCTGAGCGGTCCACCGCGTGCCGCCAACGAATCGCCGTCGCCCGCTGCGGCGCTCAACGGTCCACCGCGTGCCGCCAACGCGTCGCCGTCGCCCGCTGCGGCGCTGAACGGTCCACCGCGTGCCGCCAACGAGTCGCCGGCGCCCGCTGCCGCGCTGAACGGGCCACGTACCTCAAACGAATCGGATGAGTCGGCGTCACCTCCTACGGCGACGAACGAGCCTTCGCGTGCGACCGAAAAACCGAACGAGCCTTCGCGTGCAGCGAACAGA
>JANODF010000842.1:0-8479 GCA_031412555.1 Archangium sp.
AATGATCCCTCGGCGGAGTATGAGTTGGACTCCGCCTTGCAATTCCGTCTCACAGTTCACTTTTCATCGGGGAGTCACACATGCAGATCGCCGTGTTGAGCGCCGTGTTGTTGGGGTTGGGATCCGCGTTGCCGGAGGAGAAGGCGGTGCTGACCGAGCCGCCCCTGGTGCCCCCGCCGATCACCCGCACCACGCCTGCCAGGGTCAAGGTGGAGCTGGAGGTGGTGGAGAAGGTGATGCAGATGGCGGACGGCGTCGACTACACGTTCTGGACGTTCGGGGGCACCGTGCCCGGCCGCTTCATCCGCGTGCGTGAAGGCGACACGGTGGAGTTCTGGCTGGCGAACCACCCGAACAACAAGCTGCCCCACAACATCGACCTGCACGCGGTGACCGGCCCCGGTGGCGGCGCGGCGAGCACCTTCACAGCGCCCGGCCACAAGAGCCGCTTCACCTTCCAGACGCTCAACCCCGGTCTGTACGTCTACCACTGCGCCACCGCGCCGGTCGGCATGCACATCGCCAACGGCATGTACGGCCTCATCTACGTGCAGCCGAAGAAGGCGCTGCCGAAGGTCGACCGCGAGTACTACGTGATGCAGGGCGACTTCTATACGGACGCAGATTTCGGAGCGAAGGGGCTGCAGCCCTTCTCGATGAAGCGGGCGATCGACGAACGTCCTTCGTACGTGGTGTTCAACGGCAGCGCGCTCTCGCTGGTCGGAGATCGCGCGCTCAAGGGCAAGGTCGGCGAGACCGTGCGCCTGTTCATGGGCAACGGCGGCCCCAACCTGGTCTCCAGCTTTCACGTGATCGGGGAGATCTTCGACAAGGTCTACACGGAGGGCGGTTCGACCTCGCAGCAGAACGTGCAGACCACCATCGTGCCCGCGGGCGGCAGCGCCATCGTGGAGTTCAAGCTCGACACCGACGGCACGTACATCCTGGTCGACCACTCCATCTTCCGCGCGTTCAACAAAGGCGCGCTGGGCATGATGAAGGTGGAAGGCACGAGCAACAAAGACATCTATTCCGGCAAGCAGGTCGACGAGGTGTACCTGGGCGACGAGTCGGTCGCCTCTTCGATCACCGCGAAGGCCACCGGCGCGGCCGAAGTCGCGGCCGCGGTCGACGGCAAGGCGCTCTTCATGGCGAACTGCGCCATGTGCCATCAGCCCGAAGGCCAGGGCATTCCCCCGGCGTTCCCGCCGCTCGCCAAGAGCGACTACCTGAAGACCATCTCCAATACGAAGCGCAACGAGCTGGTGGAGTTGGTGCTGCGCGGCAAGACCGGGCAGATCACCGTCAACGGCATCGAATACAACGGCGTGATGACGGCGGTGGCCGGCCTCGACGACGTGAAGCTGGCCGCGGTGCTCAACTACGTGAGCAACACCTGGGGCAACCAGGCCAGGCCCTTCACCACCGACGAAGTGAAGAAGCTGCGCGAGGCCCTGCCCGCGACGCCGTCTTCCGCAGGCGGTCACGAGTAGGCCATGCCTCATGCACTCGTCCTGCTGGTCATGCTGAGCCTCCCTCTCCCGATGGGAGAGGCTCGGGTTGAGGGCATCGCGTTACCAGCAGGCCGGTTCGCGCCGCTGTTCGGCATGGACGTGGGCCAGAAAGATTTCCCCGTCGGCGCTTTCTCACTCTCGGTGCGCCCGGTCTCGAGAGCGGAGTGGGCCCGGTTCCTCGAGGCGAAACCCGAGTGGCAGAAGCCCACGAAGATCCTGGCCGACGAGCGCTATCTCAACTCGTGGAAGACCCCGCTGGCGCCGCACGCGCCGGTGGTGGAGATCTCGTGGTTCGCGGCGCGCGCGTACTGCACGTGGAGAGGCGGCCGGCTGCCCACCACGCTGGAGTGGGAGTACGCCGCCGCGGCCGATGAAGACCACCGCGACGCTTCACGCGATCCGGTGTTCGCGCAGCGCATTCTCGATTGGTACTCGCGGCCCGCGCGCCCGGGTGATCTCGAGCTGCCCGGCAGCCCGAAGAATGCGTACGGCCTCGAGGCGATGCACGGCCTGGTCTGGGAGTGGACCGACGACTTCAACGGCGTCTTCGTCTCCGGGGACAACCGGCAGGATGGCGACTCGAACGCGAAGTACATGTGCGGCAGCAGCGCCACCGGCAGCGCCCGCCGCGAGGACTACGCGGCCTTCATGCGGTACGCGTTGCGCTCGAGCCTCACGCCGCGCACCGCCTTACCCAACCTCGGTTTCCGCTGTGCTTTCGCCGCGAAGGTGACGCCATGAAGAAGCTCGCGCTCGGCCTGTGTCTGGTGGCCTCCCTTGCGTTCGCGCAAGAGGAGCCGAAGAACGTGTTGGCCCTGGAGACCCGCTGGCGCGACGAAGCGGGCGCGACGGTCTCGCTCGAGGCATGGAAGGGGCGTTGGTACGCGTTGACCTTCGTCTACACCTCGTGTGCCGGCACCTGCCCGCTGACCACCAGGAAGTTGAAGCGCCTCGACGCGGCGCTGGTGAAGGCCGGCCGCCCGCTCGAGCTGGTGGTGGTGAGCCTCGACCCGGCCCACGACACGCCCGAAGCGGTGGTGGCGTATCGCGCGCGCTACCAGTTGCAGAAGGAGAAGCGGTGGAACGTGCTGGTGGGCGACGACGCGCAGGTGCGGACGATCACCATGCTGCTCAACTTCAAGTACACGACGAACCCCGAGTCGGGCGTCATCCTCCACGACAACACCGTCTTCCTCATCGCGCCGGACGGCAGCGTGAAGACTTCGATGTCGTCACTCGACCAACCGGTCGACGAATTCCTGAAAGCGCTGCCGAAGAAGTAGGTCTCCCTCGCCCTGCGCCAGCGGGGAGAGGGTCGGGGTGAGGGGTGAGGGGCCCACCTCCCTAGCCCGCGAGTGCCTGCAAGCCCGCCGCATCGAGAATCCGCACCTCGCCGCCGGCAGCGATCAAACCCTCCGCCTCCAGACCGCGCAGGCACCGCGACATCGTCTCGGGGCGAATGCCCAACAACCCAGCAACGTGCCGTTTCGAAAACGCGCCCAGCCCACCGCTGAGCAAGATGAAGCGAGCCACCCGCGAAGCGGCCGACCCACTGCGCAGCTCGCCGTCTCGTTCGACCCGCAACAACTCATCGAGCGTCAGCTGCCACAACGTTCGGGTATCGGCCGCCTGAAGCACCGTCGACGGTGACGCGCTGCAGACCACCGCATCAGTCAGCGCCTCCACCGAGGCGCGCGCTGTCTGCCCGCGCAGGGCCTCTGCGCCCAGGAGTGACCGGGGGCCCCGCACCGAAGTGGCCACCTCGTCACCATCGGGATCGATCGTGCTCCTCGCCAACACGCCCCGCTTCACGAAGAGCACCTCGGCTGGCACCTCGCCCTGCGGCCACAACACGGTGCCTGCGGCCACCTTGCGCGGCACGAACGCACACGTTCCCTGGGCACCGAGAGGACACGCTTCACACGAAGTGACCGGCGCATCGATCATCAGAACTGGCTGCGCACCGAGAGGAAGCCCCAGGTGGAAGTCGAGCGGCCCGCCGCTTCGCCCCCGGGCAGAAAGACCGACACGTTCCCCGCGAGGGCGAGGTTCTTCTCGAGGATCGGCACGGTGAACGAGAGATCCAGCTCGGTGCCCATGTTGCCGTCCACCCGCGAGGGATCAGCGGCGAGGAAGACAGAACCGTTCGCCGCGAACCACGCCCCCCGCGGATCCCACGCGCGGAAGTGGTGTACGTCGAGCCACACGTGCGCGCCCCACGGGCGGAAGCCGATGGTGCCGCGCCCGGCCACCACGTTCTGCCAACCCACGTAGTCCATGAAGCCGAGGTGGAGATGCCCGGTGGGGAAGAGCTGGTGGAAGGTGTGCTGCGTGCCGTCGGAAGGATCGCCATCGCCCGACGCAGCGCTGAACTCGCCCATCACGTACGGGTTGCCCCACACCGCGAAGGTGTAGGTGGCCTTCGCGGCGAAGGCGCCGGCCAGCACGAGCTCGTCGGCCTCGCCCACCTTGCCCGATTGAAAGGCGCCCTCCGCCACCAGCGCCAGCCCTCCGAAGGTCGCGAAGCCGCGTGCGCCGAGGGTGAGGCGGTTGTCATCGTGGCGAAACCCGAGCGCGACGCTGGAGGGATCCTCCAGCAGGCCCAGGCCATACACGTCGAGGCCCGCCTTGCCGAAGCGCGCCCGTGCATAGAGGCCGGTGAAGTAGCTGCCCGAGTTGTGAAAACGAGCGCCGCCGTTCACCAGCCAGGCCGGGGGCGCCAGCACCATGCCGAACGCATCGAGCGTGACGGCGGGCGAAGCGGTGAGACGGAGGAAGAGCCCGTCGAAGGCGCGTGCGCTCTGCGCCCAGTCGAGGTTGCCGATCAGTCGGTCTTCACCGTACGAGAGCTCCTGCCGGCCGATGCGCACGTCGAGGAACGAGGTGGCCTTCACGTCGACGGAGGCCTGGTGCACGCCGGTGTTGGGCGTGACGGTAACGGTGTTGGGCTCGGAGCCCCAACCGCGCACGTCCTGGAACTCGAGGAGGACGCCGAAACGCTCCAGCGCCGAGGCGCGTACGCTCAGGCGCGCGCGGTGGTCGATACCCAGGGTGTGATCTTCGACTCCGCCGGTGAAGTCGCGGTTGTCGCGCCCTTCGGCCCGCGCGAAGTACTGGCCGCCGATCGCCAGGGAAAAGCGATTCCACTGCCAACGCATGGGCCCTTCGCTCACCGGCACCGCGGCACTGCGAAAGAGCTCACCCGAGGTCTTGCGGCCGGGACCCCAGGGCGTCTGGGACACGTCGAACCCGGCAGTGGGTGCACCCGCGTCGACGGCAGGCGCGGGAACGCCACCGTCGGCTGAGGTCTGAGCCATCGCTTTTGCGGAGAAAAGGGCCAACAACCACCATCGAGTGCGCCACATGAGGGGAGGTCAATGCAGCGTTGGGGCCAAGCTCTCAAAACCTCTCCCTGCAACGCGGGGAGAGGTCGGCCGCAGGCCGGGTGAGGGGCCTTCAGGGCGCTCAGGTGGGCCCCTCACCCAACGGTGTTCCTGTTTGAAACAGGCGTGAACAGCTCAACCGCGCAGCGCGGTGCTGGTCACGGTGGCCAGCACTCTCACCAGCTCCTCCGGCTTGTTGACCACCGAAGCCCGCCCCGCCCCGAACATCGAGGGCAGCCAGGCCTTCGCCGCGGGGTCGACCGCCAGCGCGTGCATCACCACCCCGCTCGCTTGCGCATCGATCACCGCGCGGTGCACGTCAGCCACGCCATACCGGCCTTCGTAGCGATCGAGATCGCTGGGTTTCCCGTCGCTCACCAGCAGCAGCAGCCGCTTGCGAGCACCACACTCGAGCAATAACCGCGTGGCGTGGCGCAGCGCAGGGCCCATGCGGGTGAAGCCGCCGGGCGAGAGGCTCATCACCCGGCGTGCACCGGCAGCCCACGGCTCGTCGAAACGTTTGGCGAGCAGGAACCGGCAGTCGCGCCGCGTCTGGCTGCAGAACGCAGCGACCGAGACCTCGTCGAACAGGCCATCGAGGGCGTCACCCAGGGCGATCACCGCCTCCTTCTCGACGTCCATCACGCGGCGGTTGGCCACCCACGCGTCGGTCGAGAGGCTGGCGTCGAGCAACACCAGCACCGCGGTGTCTCTCGTATGACGGCGCCTCGCCGCATAGAGGCGGCTCTGATTGCACTGGCCCGCGCGCAACGCGCCGTACCGGGCCACCAACGCGTCGATGTCGACGTCGGGACCGCTGACCTGCCGCAGCCGCCACGAACGCGCGGCCTCGAGCTGCTCGAAGACGGCGCGCAGCCCGGTGGTGGTGCGCACCAGGCGACCCCGCAGCGTGCGCAACGCTTCGTCGGCGTCCTCCGCGATCTCCACCTGGCGCGTGGTGAGGCGGCACCAATCGCGGCGCCACTGGTGGCGGGCTTCATCCCACTCGTCGTAGGTGGCCTCGGCCGGGCCGGTGCCCTCGTCTTCGAGATCGCCCACAGCGCCGTCGATCAACACGTCGGCGCGATAGAGGCTGCGGGCGCGCTGGTGGCTGCGCACCAACTGCTTCAAGTCGAGTTCGTCGAGCGCCTTCTGATGCGCGGCCAGCTCGTCGTCGCCGTCGACCCGTTTGCTGCCGCCCTTGTACGTCTCGAGCGTGTGCACCTTCTCGAAGCTGTGCACGAGCGGGTTCTCGGCGAGTTCGTTGTTCGGTTCATCGATGCGCTGGGGCTGGGTGACCACCCGCTTCTGCACCTCGGTGCCGCCGGGCAACGCCGACGCATCGGCCTGCTGTTTCGGAGCAGGCACCGTGAACGCCCTCGCCACCGGGGGCATCAACTCACCCCAGAGCGGCACCGCGGGATCGCTCGGGCCTGCGCGCAACCAACGCCGCGTTGCCGGAGGCAGCGGAGGCAGTCTTCGCAGCACTTCTTTCAGCACCACGGGACCCGGGCTCACGCAGGCCAACGCGGCTTCGGCCCAGGCCCACGCATCGGCGGAGAGCTCTCCCTTCAAGGTGGAAGGCCAGCGGTCTGCACCCAGGGTCACCCGCACGAACGCCTCCACGGCCTGGGCGCGTGCATCGGAGCGCGGCGGCGTGGGGCGCGCTTCGATCATCGCGCGCTCGAGCCGAGGCAGCAGCCCGGCCAACATCGGCGCGTCCTCCAGCAGCCGGTGCCTCGTCATGGGCGCAGCGAGGGCGGTGACGAGCAACGAATCTCCCTCGGAGAGCCCCGCGGGCCGGGTGAAGTCGAGCGCGCGCGAGCTGCAGGTCCACACCAGGCGCACCAACAGCGCGGCGAGGTTGAGCTCGCGGGTGGGCGCGAAGTCGAAGTGTTTCGGCAGGTACAACACATCACCGCGATGGCCACCCGCCTCGCTGCTCGTGGTGACCGTCACCGGGGCCGAGGTGAGCAGCCGCGCGAGCACCTCGAGCCGCGCGCGTTCGGGTTCGACCTCCACCCGTCTCGTGAGCACCTCTTGCGACGCGCGCGGCGAGAACCAACGTCGCGCGCTGTCGAAGGCGGCCCCGAAGAGCGCTTCATCCCATGCCATGCGTCCGCCCTCTTGAATTCAGAACGAGAGATCGACCAGGTCTTGCAGCGCTCGGGCGGTGGGCGGATCGTCGGTGAGCGGTTGCACCAGCGTCACCTGGCAGGCCACCCGCGGCGCGAGCCCCGAGGCCATCAGGCGCGCGGCCATCACCAGCAACCGGGTGGACACCGTCTCCGCCAGACCCAGCGCGTCTTGTGAGCGCACCTTCTTCGCCCATGACACCAGCCGGCGCGCCTGCTTCGAGTCGATGCCCGTCTCGCCCGCGAGCACCTCGGCCTCCGCGTCTTCCGGTGGGTAGTCGAAGTGCAACGAGACGAACCGTTGGCGGGTGGAGGGCTTGAGCTCCTTGAGGCCGCGCCGGTAGCCGGGGTTGAAGCTCGCCACCACCATGAACCCGGGCGGTGCAGTGAGCACCTCGTCATTGCGATCGACGAAGAGCTGCCGGCGGTGATCGGTCAGCGGGTGGAGCAGCACCACCACGTCCTCCCGCGCCTCGGCCACTTCATCGAGGTAGAGAATGCCGCCCTGCCGCACCGCGCGCGTGGCCGGACCGTCTTGCCAGAGGGTGTCACCACCGCGCACCAACCAGCGCCCGACCAGATCGGCCGCGCTCGTCTCGTCGTTGCACGCCACGGTGATCAACGGGCGCTGCAGCCGCTCGGCCATGAACTCCACGAAACGAGACTTGCCGCAGCCCGTGGGCCCCTTGAGCAGAACGGGCAAGCGCTGCGCGTGGGCCCGCTCGAAGACGGTGACTTCGTCTCCGATGGGCCGATACCAGCTCGTCATGGCTCAGCCCCTCGCCGCTGCGACGGCCGGGAGCGACTCGGGAGGAAGATCCTGCGTGGTGTTCTGCTGCGCGCCGGTCACCTTCGCGGTGGGCAGGCCGTAACGAACGAAGTTCCACACGAAGGCGGCGATGCCGGCGGTGAACAGGGTGGCCGCGAGGATCAACCCCACGAAGTGAACCTCGACCTCCTTCTGCACCGTCAGGAAGTCCATGCCCGCGCGGCGCTCGAGCACCACTTGCGACACACCGGCCACGGCGAAGGCCAGGGTCATGGCGGTCATGCCCACGTTCGAGCTCCAGAAGGCGAAGCCCGCGGTGGGGTGATCGTAGAGCTTGCGGCCGGTGAGCAGCGGCATCGCGTAGGTGATGATGCCCAGCACCAGCATCGCGTACGCGCCCCAGAAGGCCATGTGCCCGTGCATCGCGGTGACCAGCGTGCCGTGGGTGTACATGTTCACCTGCGGCAGCGTGTGCGCGAAGCCCAGGAAACCCGCCCCGACGAAGCTCATGAAGGAGCAGCCCACCGTCCACAACACCGCGACGCGGTTGGGGTGCGTGCGGCCACCCTTCTTCGCCATGCTGAAGGCGTAGATGGCCATGCCGAGGAACGCGAGCGGCTCGAGCGCGCTGAAGACGCCGCCCACCATCAGCCAGTAACGAGGCAGGCCGATGTAATA
>JANODF010000843.1:0-2597 GCA_031412555.1 Archangium sp.
GCTGCACCCGCTCGAACTCCTCGCGGTCATCGATGATCAGCTTCTCGATGTCCTGGGCGAAGAGGTCGCGGGTGGCGCGCAGAATCAGGTCGAGGTCGGGGTGCATCAGCCCGGCGCGGTGAACCTCCTCGTTCTTCTTGACGGTCTCGTTCCAGACCTCGATGAGGAAACGGATGTCGGCCTCGAGCTTCTCCTGAGGCACGTTCTCCGCGACGGTGCGAACGATGAAGCCGGTTCCGGGCGGACGCAGGCGCTCGACCGTGTCACGCAGGCGGCGGCGCTCTTTCTCGTTGCCGATGCGGCGGCTGATGCCCACGTGATCGACCGTCGGCATGAAGACGAGGTGCCGGCCGGGAATCGAGATGTGCGAGGTGATGCGGGCGCCCTTGGTGCCGATGGGATCCTTCGAGATCTGCACCAGCACTTCCTGGCCGACCTTGAGCAGGTCCTCGATCTTCTGCTGCTTCTTGGGCGGCTCGGCCTTGCGCTTCTCGCCGCGATCGCCGCGGGGGCCGCGCTGTTCTTTCGGCTCCTTCTCCTTGAACCGAACCTCGCGCGGGGCCTGGGTGCGCTGGGCCTCGAGCTTGTCGGTCTCCACCACCGGCGCTGCGGCCAGCACGGCGCCTTCGATGCCTTCGACGCCTTCGGGCTGCCCTTCGACGATGGGCAGGTTCGATTCGGAGACCGCGGCGGCGACCACGTCAGCGCCCGTCGGTGCGGGGTTCGCTTCGGCGACGGCGGCGGCCACCACTTCGGCCCCCGAAGCCAGCTCGGGCGGAGCGGCTTCGGTCACCGCCGGAGCAGGCGCAGCGTCAGCCGCATGAGCATCGGGGGGCGTGGGGGCGCTGGGCGCCGGGTGCGCGGCGTCGTCGGCCTCCTCGGCGGGCACTTCGTCGACGTCTTCGTCGTTCTCGCCCTCCGTCATATCGAACTGATGACGGGTCATGTCGGGGTCGAACAGCACGTCACCGACGTAGAGGAAACCGGCCTTGTCGAGCCCGATGTCTACGAAGGCCGCTTGCATGCCCGGGAGCACGCGCGTGACGCGCCCCTTGTAGATGTTGCCGACGATGCCTCTGTCTTTTTTTCGCTCGAGGTAAAACTCAGCGATGTGGCCTTGTTCGACCAGCGCGACACGGGTCTCCCGACCCGCCGCGTTGATGACGAGAACGCTGCTCATGGATGAATCCGATCTGTGCAGCATGACCTCGTGCTCCCCACGGACGGGACGCAGGACTCACACGGGTCAACGGCTGCAACAATAGGCAGAGGGCGGCGCCACTCGCAGGAAGCTCACGCTGTGGTGTCACTCCGCGAAGGTCAACCACCAGACCCCCTGCCGGTTTGAATCGATGAACCCCGCGGCCCAACTGCCCGCGAAGCCGACTTCGCCCTCTACGATTTGCCCCACTGTGGGGGTCGCCCTGCTTCAGGGTCGACTCGAGAGCCCCGTCCGAAAATGTTGTCGGGCGGAGCGTTTCACGAATCGCGCGATGCGGAAAGGAAATGTCAGGAAGTTTCACGCCCGGGCAGAAGGGAGCTCGGGGCGCGGATTCTTCCCTTTCCGTTGGAGTTTCAGGGCTGTCCACGCCGGGTCGAGCATCACCTTTTTGGTGTCGGTCAGCCCCATCTCGAGGGCGGCCAGGCGCACGAAGTCTTCGGAGGGGGCCTGGGTGAGCTCGGTCGAGGTGGGAAAACAGACCCAGATGGAGCCGGTGACGGCCATGCCCCGGGTCATCGAAGCGAGCTTCTCCACCAGGTCGGTCTTCTTGGCCGAGAAGAGCACCTGCACGTCGAGGCCGGTCTTCGCGCTGTCGATGAGCGCGGCGCCTTCGGGCAGGGGGAGCAACGCCTCCATGAAGCCGGTCGGCGCGTTGTGAATCGACACGTTCATGCCGGCACGAATGCCGAGCATGGAGGTGAGCGGCGCAATGAGAAAGGGGCCACCAAAGCTCACCGGCGTACCTCGAAGTGGGTGAAGAGCGCGTCGATGGGGCTGTCTTTCACGACGACCGACTTCACCTTGGCTGATCGCGGGCCGCGGTGACACCAGGCCAGAAAGCCCTCGAGCACTTCGGGCTCTGCTTCGGCCATGGCTTCCACGTTGCCGTCGGGGAGGTTGCGCACCCAGCCCTTGACGCCCAGGCGCTGGGCTTCATCCTGTGCGCTGGCGCGGTAGGAGACACCTTGCACGAGGCCCGTGATGCGGAGATGAACGCGGCGAGGGGCCATGAACGGGGGCCTCCCTAACACGATGACCGGGTCGTTGAACGAAGAAGCACTGGGATCTCATGTGAGCGCGGAGGAGCGCTTGCAGCGTGGTGTCTTCTTCACGCCCCGCCCGTTGGTGGAGCGGGTCATCGAGGCCGTCGCCCCCCATGTTCCGGAGGGGTCGCGGCTGCGCATCATCGATCCTGCCTGCGGTGCGGGCGCCTTCTTGACGGTGGCCGCCTCGCGCTGGCCTGACGCCGAGGTGATCGGGCTCGAGCTGAACGAAGAGTCGGCCCGCATCTGTCGCGAGCGGGTGCCGCGGGCGAAGGTGGTGGTCAGTGATGCGTTGGCGGATGACGCCTTGCCGCCGGCCGATGGTGCGTTCG
>JANODF010000844.1:0-5518 GCA_031412555.1 Archangium sp.
AAGGCCTGGTGGAAGGACGAGAGCTGGCTGTCGTACTGGGGCAGCCCCATGACCTTCGCAACAGGGGTCACTCCACTTCATTCCTCCGACGCAGTATGTGCGGCCGCACCTGTGTCGACGCCCACGTTGCTCCCCCCTGAAGCCCGGCAAACGCTCGAACGAGAAGGCTGGCTCTTCGTGCGTCAGTTCATCAGCGAGGCGTTCGTTCGCGAGCTGCTCCAGGCTTCGCAGGTGCTCGAGGCTTCAGCGGCCACCTTCGAGCGCGACACCGTGGTGCTGGGCGTCGGTTACGAAATGCAGTCAGCCACCGGCCGCCGGGGCGAACTCGCGGTCAGCCCCGGTGCGTTGCGGAAGATCGCCTTTCCTTCCAAGGGCCAGCCGGTCTTCGCCAACCTGCGGCGCGATCGCCAGCTGCTGCACGCGCTGGCGGAGCTCGGGCTCGAGGCGCCGAAGTGCCTGGTCGATCAGATCAACTTCAAGCTGCCGCGGTTCGGCACCGGTTTTCCATTTCATCAAGATGCGCACTTCGTCGTCGGCGCGACACAAGGAAGACTGGAGCGTCACGGCGGGCTCAACCTGGTCATCGCGCTCGACGATGCCGACGCGGGCAACGGCGGCTTTGAGGTGCTCGGCCGCACGCACACCTCGGGGCTCAAGGAGTTTCCCTACGATCCCGCATCGATGAACGAAGGCATCTTCGACGAGACGCATCGCACGCTGGTGGCGATGCAGCCCGGAGACGCGGTGTTGTTCCACCCGCTGCTCGCGCACGGCAGCGGGCCCAATCGCTCCGATCGTCCGCGGCGGTTGATCACCATGTGGTTTCGCGGCGGCGGTCCCGCGTTGATCAAGGGGCCGGCTTCAGCACGTCCTTGAGTGAGGGAGCCGGTGCGTTCGGGTCTCGCGCTGAGACGTGAAGGTCGGCCATCGCCCACAGGCCCGCGCGGCTGGGGCACGGGCTCTGCGCGGTCCTCAACGCGCGCGCCACGCACTCGGCCAGCTCTTTGGGCAACGGCGGGTAGCCCTTCTGCTCGAGCACCCTGGTCGGTCGGCCCACCGCGTCGAACCACAGGGCCCAACGTGAGTTGAGGCTGCCTGCTTCGGTGAACGCGTTCATGAAACAACCCGTCGCGAGCCGCGGAGAGCCAGGGCTCCAGTCCTGGATGCTCGGGTCTTGCACCTTCGGTTTGAGCCGATGGTACTTGTCGCCCTCGACCTGGTAGCGCTCGAGGTACGTGCTCCACGAACCACAGAGCACGAAGCGGCGATCGGCGGTGGTCTGATCGCGGCGAATGAGCGTCAAGCCCACGTGCCATCGTTGGCCCGCCATCCACGAGGCCGGCGCGAGCCGCTGAAGCTGACCGCACGCGCAGCTCGCTTGCGTGACGTCCTCCGATTCTCTTCCCTCGCAGCGGCCGAGCGTTCCGTTCGGGGTGACCTCCAACAACAGGTCGACGCGCGCTTCGTTCGCGTTCAGGCAACTCTGCAGCTGCGTCACCGTGAAGCCGGGGAAGCTGCTCTGCTCATCAGACCTCTCGGTGTGAATGCGTTGATCGGCAGGCCAGACCCGCACCTTCAGTCGGTCCTCGTCTTGAATCGGAGGCCCCTTCGCGCCGCTGCTCATGCCCAGGCCACCGACGAGGTCGTTGTTGTTGGGGGGCATCGGGGCGAGCTGCCCGAGGGCGGTGGCGAAGGCGCTCAGCATCCCTTCATTTCGTGCGAGAGGCGCGACCAGCGTGAAGCGATCGGTCGCCTCAGCGCCGAGCGGCCTGCCGTACACGCTGAGCTCGCACCCTCCGTCTTTTTCACACCACACCTGAGCGCTCACGCTGCCCGTCACGCCGAGCGCCTGGCCCCAACGCTTGCGGGCACCCCACGAGCTCAGCCCCTTCCCACATGAGGCGCCGCTGAACGGGTTGCGGCCTTCGGCGGCGAGTGCCCAGGCGCGTTGAACCGTCTCCAGCGGGAACACCCCCGCATCGCGTTGGGAGAGCGCCTCGGCCAGCATCACCTGCGCACGCGCGCGTTCGTCAGAGAAGAGCCCCAACCCGTGCACCGCTTCGACCTCGAGACCCTTCGGAGGTGAAGCCGGCGCCGTCGGCAGCAGGGGAGCAGCAGTGCAACCAACGAAGAAGAGCCCGAGGAGCGGGGTGCGCATGGCCGCGCCTTCTACGCGGCAGACGCAGGTCGTGGTACCTCTTGAGTTTCATGCTCGTTCGCGCGTGCAGCTTCTGGTGGATCCTCTGCTCCGGCCTGGCGTTCGCCCAGCCGGTGGAGTTCCCCACGCTGACCGCCGAAGAGAAGAAGAAGCTCGACGCGGGCGCGGTGGTGATTCACGACCGCAGGCCGACCGACGACAAGGGCGTCTCCGGTGAAGCGATGGGTGTCATCGACGCGCCGACCTCCGAGGTGTGGCCGGTGGTGCGCGACTGCGAACACTTCTCGCTCTTCTTGCCGAGCACCAGGAGCAGCTCGCGAAAGACCGAAGGCACGGACGACATCTGCTTCGACGAGATCGCCTTGCCGTTTCCGCTGGCCAACCTCTGGGCGGATACGAAGTCGGTCGCGCGTGAATCACCTGTCGGGCACTTCAAGCGCGAGTGGTCGTTCGTGCGCGGCACCTACAAGCGCAATCGCGGCTCGTGGACGGTGGTGCCCTGGGGCGCGGACGGGAAGAAGTCGCTGGTGGTGTACCTGGTCGATTCGGATCCCGCGATCCTCGTGCCTGAATTCATTTTGCGTGCGGCGCAAGGCGGCTCGTTGCCGCAGGTCTTCGTGGGAATCCGCAAGCGGGTCACGGCGCTGCGTGCGTCGGCCGACGCGGGCGTTCCTTGAGAGGCGTTACGCGCTCGACACGTCGATCGCGTCGCGGGTGCCCGCGTGGGACAACCGTCTGCATGCGCGCCTTCAAGCTCCTCCTGCTCACGTTGGCGATCGCTGGAGCGGCGCAGGCCAAATCGAGAGAAGGGCTGGGGCTGATCAGCTCGAGCCTGATTTCCCTGGGCACGCTGTACCTGGGCAACGTGGGCACCGCGACGGTGAGCCTGGCGGTCTCGGGCTCGTTCGAGAACAGCTCGCTCAACGCGCTCTACATTCCCATCGCAGGGCCGTTCATCGCGCTGGGGGATCCACGCAACGCGCCGGCGATCAGTTCCGTACCGCTGGTGATCGATTGCATCGCCTACGTGACGGCGGTGACCGTCGTGGTGGTGGCGATCGTGATGGAGCACCTGGTGGGCTCGATGCCCCGGGCGTGGTTGTTGGCGCCAGGTGCACCCCGCGCGGCGGCCGGAGTGAGCTTCATCCTCCAGCTGCCCTGAGCGCTGGAACGCGGGCGTGACGTTTTTCACGCGAAGCTGGTGACCCCGTTTGGCGCTGTGGTCTTATGCCCCAGCCGTCGAACCCCTCCGAGGATCACCATGACTCGCATCGCCAGCCGACCCCCGCCGCGCCCCGCAGCCGACCGCACGCCCGCCGTGAAAGCCGACACGCGCAAGCAGCTCAAGGCCACCTTCGAGAAGCTGACCAAGGCCGGCACGCTGGAGTTCGGCAAG
The DNA here is from genome assembly GCA_031412555.1 of Archangium sp. Lineage (GTDB taxonomy): Bacteria > Myxococcota > Myxococcia > Myxococcales > Myxococcaceae > Archangium_A. The sequence continues at coordinate 3,555 of JANODF010000844.1, forward strand.
GCGCCCGCGGGCGATCAGTACGTGCGCGTGCCGCTCAAGGCAGGCAAGGGCCCTGATCAGTACTCGTACACCGCGCTCATTCCGACCGGCGGGAAGTCGAAGGATCCGAACAAGGCCGACGGCTTCTTGATCGAGCGCAGTGGAGGGCTCGCGGGCCGCAAGCAGGTCGCAGGTCCCTTCACGTTCGAGGGCAAGAAGCTGGGCAAGCCGGCTCCGTTCTTCGAGAAGTTCCTCGAGGGACAGAAGAATGGCGGCGCCGTCACCACCAAACGGTACCCGTCTGATGAAGAAGCCACCGAGCCCACCAAGCCGGGCACGGGCGTGACCACCAAGCGCTACCCGTCGGATGAAGAAGCGGTCGAGCCGACCAAGCCCACCAAGCCGGGGGGCATGATGCAGACCATGCGCTACCCGTCGGACAACGAGTCGGTGGACACCAAGCCGACCAAGCCGGGCGGCACGGTGCAGACGATGCGCTACCCGTCGGACAACGAGTCGGTCGACACCAAGCCGACCAAGCCGGGCGGCATGGTCACCACCATGCGTTTCCCTTCGGACAACGAAGACAACACCGTCCGCTGAGTCGTGCGGGTTCTGCTGATCACCCACAGCGGTGACAACGAGAGCATCGAGATGGTCAGCCGCGAGCTCTCGCGGAGGCGGCACACGCCCGTGCGGCTCGACACCGACCTGTACCCGACGGGAATTCAGATCTCGTCGGAGCTGGTGGGGAAAAAGTCTCGCCGCTGGCTCACCGTGAACGGCGAGCGCACCGATCTGCAGCAGGTCGGTGCGCTCTGGTACCGTCGCTACTACGTGGGCTACGCGCTGCCTGAGGACCTGGGCGACACGCGGCAGGCCTGCGTCGACGAGTCACGGCGCACGCTCTACGGCACCATCGCGTCGCTCGATTGTTTTCAGCTCGATTCACTGCGCGCGGTGCGGCGGTGCGATCACAAGGAGCTGCAGCTCGAGCGCGCCAAGGCATTCGGCCTCGACGTTCCACGCACCTTGTTCACCAACCAGGCGAACGCGGTGCGTGAATTCGCTCGCATGGTGAAGGTGCCGTTGATCACCAAGATGCAGCACTCGTTCGCCATCTACCGGGAGGGGCAAGAGCAGGTGGTCTTCACCACCGCGCTCAGCGAAGGAGATCTCGAGCAATTGGATGGTCTCGAGTTCTCGCCCATGACCTTCCAGGAGAAGGTGCCGCGCAAGCTCGAGCTGCGCGCCACGGTGGTGGGGAAGAAGGTGTTCACCGCATCGATCGACGCGAAGCTGCTCGAGAAGACCGGCGTCGATTGGCGGCGTGATGGGCTCGAGCTGCTCGAGCAGTGGAAGCCGTACCAGCTGCCGCGGGCGGTCGAGAAGTCGCTGCTGCGCCTGACGAAGTGGTTCGGGCTCAACTACGCCGCGGCGGATTTCATCGTCACACCCGAGGGCCGGCACCTCTTCCTCGAGATCAACGCGGGCGGTGAGTTCTTCTGGTTGCAGCGCACGCCGGGTTTACCGATCGCCCAGGCGCTCGCGGAAGTGCTCACCACGCCCTCCGCCAGAGCCTGCCACCTCGAGCCGTAACCTTCTGCCAACCAGTCCTCCCTCTCCCCGAGGGGGAGAGGGTCGGGCAGAGTGCACCCCGGATGGCGAACTGGGCGCTCAAGATCGGTCAATGGCGAGGCGTGCCGATTCGGGTGCACGCGTCCGTGCCCATCGGGCTCTTCGTCTTCTCCGGCTTTCAAATTCTCCCGGTGTGGTGGGCCTGCTCACTCGGCCTGGTGCTGTTGCACGAGCTGGGACACGCTGGTGGTGCGACTGGTCGGCGCGCGCGCCACCGAGATCATGCTGACCGGCTTCGGCGGTCACTGCGCGTGGGAAGGTGAAGTCTCTCCGCTCGGCCGCGCGGCGATCGCCTGCGGTGGCATCGCGGCGCAGTTGGTCCTGCTGATCCTCGCGCTCCTCCTTCA
>JANODF010000845.1:0-5253 GCA_031412555.1 Archangium sp.
GAGGTCGAGCTCCATCGACTCGAACGGCTCGGCCCGCACCTTCTGATTCTCTTTCGAAGTGTGAAGCAGCCGGTACGTCTTGCCATCGAGCCGGAAGACTTCGAGCGTCTTGATCGTGGGGTCGAGCAACCAGACGTTCGCGACTCCTTGCTCTGCGTAGATCGGTACCTTGTCGGAGCGGTCGATGACTTCGGTCGATTCTGAAAGCACCTCACACACCCAATCGGGCGCCAGGGTGATGAAGGGCTCGTCAGGAACGCGAGGGAGCCGCGCTCTTCGCCAGCCAGCGAGATCGGGACCCAGAATTTCTTCGCCCAGATGCAACTCAGGCTCATCGAGGATCACCCAGCCACCCGGCCCACCTCGGCTCGATCCAAAGCCGTAGAGTTCGCCTCCGAGGTGCGAAGACGCCAGCGCGTGGCGCAACCGGGGTCGCGGCATGGTGATGAGAGTGCCTCGGATGATCTCTGCAACCAGCGGTGCCGGTACTGCCAGCAGGTCCTCGTAGGTCGCTTTTTTTCGCGCCGAGTCAGCCATGTCGTCACCGTACCAATCGCGGAGATTTTTCGGGGTTCGCTGCTACTCGCGAAGCCAGTTGACGACGTCGAGCCCCGGCACCCGGCGGAACTCGCGCACGTTGTCGGTGACCACCGTCAGGTCGAGCGCCCTGGCCTGCGCCGCGATCAACAGGTCGTTCGGCCCGATGGGTGTCCCCTTCGTCTCGAGCGCGCGCCGCGCACGGGCGTAGGCGAGGTCTGCAGGCGGGGCGAGCGGAAGGGTCTCGACGGCGGCGAGGATCTCTTCCACACGCCTCGCCAGCTTCGCAGAGCCACTCTTCGCAGCTCCGAAACGAAGCTCACAGGCGACGATGACGCTGACTGCGACGCGTGCTTCGCCCACCTCGGCGATTCGCTGGGCGACGACGCCCGCTGGGTTCCGAACCAGGTCGGCCACGATGTTGGTGTCGAGCGAGAAGCGCTTCACAGCTCGACTTCGTCGTCGCGGCCGATGCCTTCATCGACGTCAGGGAACGCATCGGCGATGGGCTTCCATTTCGACAGGAGCCGCAACAGCCCTCGACCAGGCGACACCGGCTCGAGGATCAGGGTGCCCTTTTCAGCGCGGATGAAGACCTCGTCTCCGGGCAGCTCGAACTCTCGCGGAATGCGCACGGCCTGATTCGCCCCATTCCGGAAAAGACGGGCTCTCCGCTGAGAACCTGAGGTGGCTGACATAGGCCAAGCATAGGCCTCGACCGGTGGCCCGGCAATCTGACAGCACTCACCCGCTTCTCGAGCGTCGTGTAGCGCCGCGCGGCACCGGTGGCCTTCACGGCCATCGCCAGCGGCTTCCTGCGGAGTCCAGACTGTGGTCGCGGCGCAAACGTGACGCGGTTGAGTCACCCCAGATGGCTGAGAAGGTCTGGGTCCTGGAAGACGCCATGCTTCCCCAGGCATCTGGATGAGACAGCAGCGGGCCTACTGGCAGGTGCCAGGAGCAGACGCCGTCGTCGTGTGGTCGCAGTGCGTGGTCGCCGAGGAGGCGTCGGTGGCCGCGACGCTCAAATGATACATGCGGCAGGAAAAGCTGTTCCCGCCGGTGGTGGCTGAGGTGTAGCGAGCGCCGACCGCAGGAAAACCGGTACAGGCGGTCGTACAGGCGGCCAGGCTGGCGAACTGGCCGGAGCATTTGGCGACCGCGATCGCGCAGAAGCCGTCGCAATTCGCACCACATGCACCATCACCGGCGGGCCCCGCGTGCGGACAGTGCAATGCAGCGTCGGTCGGTGCGGCGTCAGCATGGTAGGCGCGGCAGGAAAGGGTGTTGCCTGAGGTCGCGCCTGTCAGCCCCTGAGTCATGGCCGAGCACGAGCCGAGGCAAGAGGCTTGATTGGCGTACTGCGAGTTGGCGCTCGTGCAGTTCGCCATGATGGCAGTGCAGTACGAAGCGCAGGTGGGGGCGACGGCGTTGGTGCCCGCATCGGTTCGCCCTGCATCGGTGCCGGCGTCGTCGCCGCTCGCGGCACCGCAGCTGAGGATCGACAACGAAAGGACGGCGGCGGCAAGGAAGCTCTTTTTCATGTGTGAGTCCAATCGAGGTTGTGGATGAATTGCGACCAATATTGGTCTTTGAAGCTGAGATGATTTCCGTTCACCGAGAAAGACAGCAGGCGCTGACGAGGTACCGCCGACGCAGCCCATCGGCTGAGTCACCTCGGCTTCGACGCGGTCTTCAGATAGGCAATCAAAGCGGCGCGGTCAGCCGGGTCGTTCGCCAGTTGCACTACCATCTTGTTCCCTGGAACGAACGCGTTGGGATTTGCGAGCCAACGGTCGACGGTCTTGTCCGTCCACACGATCTCTGACGATCTGAGCGCTTGGGAATAGTCGAAGCCCTTTTGGGTTGCGGCCTTTCGGCCGAACAAGCCGCGGTGCTGTGGACCTGCGCCGTTCTCGTCGATGCTGTGGCAGGCGCCGCAGCGAGACACGTAGAGCGTCTCACCGCGCTTTGAATCCGCGCCCAGGGCTCCGGTGCAGCCCAGCGCGACCCCCAGGAAAAGCGCACGCACTCAGGCCCCGAACGAAAGGCCGGGTTGAGGCAGCGAATCCTTGAGGGCCTGCGTCAGCGCGGTCCAGTGCATCATCTCATCGGCGAGCAGCCGCGCAGCCACGGTGGAGAGGGCCCTGTCGGCGAACGAAGGCATCACGCCGATGTACGCGTTGACCGCTCCGAGCTCGAGCCGCTGCGCCAGGCGGAGCACGTCTTCCGCCGTTTTGATGGCCGCGACGTTGAGCTTGGTGCTTTTCTTGTACTCGTCGGACGTCTTGGCAGCGACGGGCTTGGCACCGAGTTTTTTGACCGCCTCCTGCTGCGCGTCGCGATGGGTCTTGTGATGGCCTTGGAAGAGCACCGCCACGTCGAGCAAGCTGCCCTTGAGCAGGCCCGACTCCGCGCCGATCTGGTACGCGGCGATTGCCTCGTGCTCCAGACTCAGCGCGACGTTGAGAATCGCGGCGTCCCCTTCAGTCGGCAAAGCCCCAAGGGCAAGCTTCGGAAGGCCTGAGAGCAGGCCGAAAGCGGCGGCGGAAAGCGTGCCGGTCGCGAGGAACGAGCGGCGGGGAAGGGAGAGTCGGGTCATCGTGGGGCTCCGTGAAGTTGAACAACACCGTGAAGAGCCCACGCGACTTGCGTTCGTTACATCGCAGCAGCACTTTCTCCGCTGCCTCACCTCCAGGTGCGTGGCAGCTGCCCGATGAAGCGCTGCGCGAACTCGGTTCGCACCTCACGAGCTGGTGCAGCCATTTTTCTGAGTTCGATAGCCGGAAACGCCAGCGGGTACTCAGATCATCAAACAACGTGGAAATGAGTACTCCAGCCGCACATGATGTAATGATCGAGGCGTTGGCTGGCTCCACGTCACGATGGGGATCATGAATACTCCACCTCCAGACGATGACGCCGTGCTGGTCTCGCGCATCCTCGCCGGGGAGCACACGCTCTTCGAGCGGCTGGTGCGCAGGTACAACCAACGGCTCTACCGGGCTGCGCGCGCGCACCTGGGAGAGGACGCCGCCGCTGAAGACGTCACCCAGCAGTCGTGGATGTCGATCTACCGCGCGCTCGCGCAATGGACAGGCCGTGGCTCGTTTTCTGGGTGGGCGCTCACCATCGTCATCAACACCTGCACCAAGCAGCGAGGGCGCATGAACGACTTCAGCGACGAGTCTGAGTTGGACGAGATGACCTCTTCGCTGCCCGGCCCGGACGAAGAGACCCACCGCCACCAGCTCCGCGAGGTGTTGACGCGCAACGTCGACGCCCTCCCGCCCAAGCTGCGCTCGGTGCTGGTGTTGCGTGACGTGGAGGGCCTCACAGGGCCAGAGGTGAGTGAAGCGCTGGGGGTCAGTGAGGAGACAGTGCGGGTCAGACTGCACCGGGCGCGGCGTACGCTTCAGACCACCCTTGAGGCCCAGCTCGCCGATGAGGGCAAGGAGCTGTTCAACTTCATGGGAGACCGCTGCGACCGCCTGACGGCTTCAGTCTTGAGTGCTCTTCAGCTTCGGATCGACGCCTGACGGCACTCGAGAGCCCTCTGCCCCGGTACGCTGCAGGAAACGAAGTCGCGCCGTCGAGTGGAGTGGACTCCATGTCAGCTTCCGCGCAGCCGCTCCTCGAGCGTCGTGTAGCGCCGCGCGGCACCGGTGGCCTTCACGGCCATCGCCAGCGCCTTCCTGCTCCCCACGATGATCACCAGCTTCCGGCCCCGGGTCAGGCCCGTGTAGAGCAGGTTGCGCTGGAGAATCACGTAGTGCTGGGTGTGCAGCGGCATCACCATGCAGGGGTATTCGCTGCCCTGTGACTTGTGGATCGAGCAGGCGTACGAGAGCACCAGCTCATCGAGCTCTGAGGCGTCGGAGGTCACCTCGCGCCCATCGAAACGGGCCACCAGCTGCTGCTCCACCGGGTCGACGCTCAGCACCCGCCCAATGTCTCCATTGAAGACGTCGAGGTCGTAGTTGTTCCTGATCTGCATCCGCCATCATCGGGTCGAAGAGGAACGCGAGATCGATGCGCTTGGCCTCGACGGCGAGCTGGAAATCGGCTCCGTCTCCGTCGAAGTGCCAGGGTCTGGCGGTGGTGGCGAGGCTGATCTTCTCGGCTTCTGCCGCAGAGAGGAGGCGCTGGCCAAGGTCTCCATTTCCCTTCGTGTAGAAGATCGTGACCGCTGCCGGCCCGGCCTGTTGCAGACCGACGACCTTGATCAACCCAGAGGGCTCGACGCCCTCGAGACTTTACCCAACCGTGATCTCCGTCAGCTTCACCCGGCCTCCTCGAAAACCGGTTCGCTTGTACTGCACGAGGGAACTGAACTGGCGTGAATTACGGACCTGCGCCCGGCGCCGCTTCCTGAACCGGAGCGCAGCGTCTCCCCGCCACCAGCGCGACCGCGACGCTGGCGAGCTGCACCACTCCGGCGGCCACGAAGACGACCGTGTACGCGGTGCCCCGCTCCACGCCCGCCGACAACAGCGCGCTGGAGATGCCCCCCGCGAGCGTGGATCCCAGGAACATGCCCAGCGTGCCCGCTGCGTTGAGCACCGCCATCGCCGACGCGCGCGCCGTATCGGGCACCGCCTGCGCCGCGAGGCCTAAGCTGGGCCCGTAGATCGCCGCCGATGCGAGCCCCGCCACCGACAGCACCACCACGATCATCGGCACCGGCACGAACGGCAGCGCCACGTACGAGCCCGC
>JANODF010000846.1:0-18001 GCA_031412555.1 Archangium sp.
TGCTCGCTGCCTGGCGCTCGAAGCTGGCACTCAAGGACAAAAAACGCGTCTCATGGCAGCGCTGCATGGAGCTCCTGCGAGACGCGTTTGTCACTGACGCTGCGGTCTCAATCGCCACGTCCTGATACGGCCCGCCGGCCCGTCCCCCGCTTCATCCCGCCTCAAAGAGCCGCATCACCCTCGCCGAATTCCGGCTCGCAGGCTTACGCCCGGATGTCGCGTCGTGAGATTCGCACCGGCTACTTCCGTGTGCTCTGCCGATCGCGGATCAAGTCTGGCCCTGACCCTCTCCCCGCTCTCGCAGGGAGAGGGGACTCAATTAGTTGAAGCTGCCGGCGATGAAGTCCCACGCGGCGGCCACGCGCGGTACTCGCCGCAACGCTTCGTGAGTCACCAACCAGAGGTCGTCGATCGGCAATGACTTCGCGTCGACGGCCAGCTTGCGCGAGAGCCGGAGCAGCTCCAGCCGATGCACCTGCGCGTACGGCTCGGGGACCAGCGCGACGCCCAGGCCCTGCTGCACCGCGCTGACCTGCATCACGAAGCTGTTGGTCTTGAGCACCGGCGGCTGGCGCACGCGCTCCGAGAGCCAGCGTGCGGCGTGGAGCCGCTCGAGCCCCTGGCCCCAGGTGATCCACGGCACTTGATCCCAGCTCTTGAGCGGCCCCAGCGCGGCCACCAGCTCGGCCGTGGCCATCGGCACCCACTGCGCCCGGGTGAGCAGCTGCCGCACCAGCGGCCCACCCGACGGCCGGATGGTGCGAATCGCGAGGTCGGCTTCTCGGCGCGTGAGGTCGGCCTGCTTCACGCTCGCGTCGACCTCGAACCGCAGCTTCGGGTGCCGGGTCAGCAGTCCACCCAGCATGGGCGCGACGAAGCTCTCCGCGATGCCCGGCGGCACCGAGAGCTTCACCGCGCCTTCCACTTCGCGCTCCAGTCCATCGAGCTCGCGGCGGAAGGCGTGCGAGGCTTGCTCCATTTCTTCTGCCGAGGCCAACAGCCGCAGCGCGGTGGCGGTGGGCACCAGGCCCTCCCGGGTGCGGTCGAACAGCGGCACGTCGAGCGCGGCTTCCAACTTCGCCAACCGTCGTGACGCGGTGGAGGTATCGAAGCCCAGCGCCTCGCCCGTGGCCGACAGCCGCCGGGTGCGCACCAGCGAGAGGAACAGCTGCATGTCATCCCAGGGGACTTGCATCAGTGCAACATGACCTTGTGAAAGTGCGAATTGAGTTGCGGTGGTGCAATCGACACTCTGGCACACATGAGCGACTCACTCTTCGTGGTGTTCGGCGCAGGACAGATCGGCAGCCTGGTGACCTCCCGCTTGTTGGCCGCGGGCCATCGGGTGCGGCAGGTGCGGCGCTCGGGTGGAGTGAGCGTGAAGGGTGCGCTCGAGGTGCGTGGAGGCGACCTGGCTGATTTTCAGTTTGCTGAAGAGGTCGCGCGCGGAGCGGTGGCGCTCATTCACTGCGCCGTGCCGCCGTACCACCAGTGGGGCGAGCTGCTGGAGAAGGTGAACGATGGCGTGCTCCACGCCGCGAAGACGTCGAAGGCTCCGCTGGTGGTGCTCGACAATCTGTACGGCTATGGCCGCCCCGACGGTCCGATGAAAGAGACCAGCCCGGTGGCGCCGGTCAGCCGCAAAGGCGCGCTCCGGGCGAAGGTGGCGCAGAAGCTGATGGCCGCGCACCGGGCGGGCGATGCGCGGGTGGCCATCGCGCGCGCGGCTGACTTCTATGGGCCGGGCATCACGCTGGCCGCGATCTTCGGCGAACGGTTCATTCAGCGCGCACTGAAGGGCAAAGCAGGGGAGTGTTTCGGGCCTCCCGACCTTCTCCACTCGTATTCGTATGGGCAGGACGTGGCCGATGGGTTGGTCACCCTCGCGGGCTCGGAACGTTCGTGGGGCGAGGTCTGGCATCTGCCCGTCGCGAAGGCGGAGTCGACCCGCGAGGTGGTGGCCCGTTTCGGTCAGGAGCTGGGCACGCCGCTGGGGTGCGGGGTGGTGCCCGGCGTGGTGCTGCAGGTGCTGGGCTTGTTCACGCCCGCGGTGAAGGAGTTGCTGGAGATGCGCTACCAGTGGCAGCTGCCGTACGTGCTCGATGACACGAAGTTCCGTTCGGCGTTCGGAGCGAACGCGACGTCATGGGAGGCAGGGGTGCGCGCCACGGTGAGCTGGATGAAGACGCTCGGCTAGGTCGGGGCCATGCGCATGCTCTTCGTTGTGCTGGTGGGCTCGTTGTACTCCTGCAGCGGGCGGGTTCAGTGCAGGGCCGGTTCGAGCACTGCGTGTACGTCGGCACGGCGAGCGCCCCGAGGTGTTTGACGGCGTGTGACCTCGCCGACGGCGTGACTTCAGCGGGGCAGGTTCAGTGCGGCGTAGAGCTGCGCGATCAATTCTTCCGGACGCTCGTGGAGCGCGCGCCACGTCCAGTGAAGGACGCGCAGGTTCATGATGATGAGGCTGTTGTTGCGCTCCCGGTCGTCTTCGAAGGCCTCGATTCCCGAGTGTGAAGCGTAGCCGTCTGCTTCCACCACGACGCCGTGCTTGTCGAAGAAGAGGTCGAGGCGCCTGCGCTTGCGGCCCGCGATGAGCGCCCATTGCAGCCGAGGCTTTGGGAGCCCCGCGGCTTCGATGACTTCGAGACAGAGTTGCTCGAGAGCACTCTCGGTGGGGCCGTTTTCGCCGCTGAACTCCACCAGGAGTTCGCGGACGTCGATCACCCCGGGGCGATTCTTCGACCGCTTCGTCGCATCCGCGAGCAGCTCGAGCGTCGTCTTCTTCTCTCGGAGCGCCTGATCGAAGACGGCGCGCATCGTGTAGCCGTCGTGGGTCGAGGCGAGATCGACCAGAGTGCGCGTGGCGTTGGTCACACAGAGACCGTCGACCTCCGTGCGGTCACACTTGGCGATGGCGCTCGCGTAGTGGACGTGAACCTCTCCGGGTGTGCACAACCGCTTGGGGGTGGTCAGCTCGAGCGGTCCCTCCTTGAAGGATTTGAACCCGTGCAGGGCAGCGGCCGTTCGATGCGAAAGCACGGCACCTTCGCCCGCCCACAACAGAAGCGCTTCAAGGTTCTGCCGCCAGGTCACCGGCGCACCGACCACCCGGTAGATCGACGGGAGAACCCGCACCCAGGCTCCGGTCTCCAGGCGAGTTCTGAGCTGTCGTGCGCTCAAGAAGGCCATCGCAGACTTCCGCGTGACCAGACCGCACTGCTCTCCAGCCCCGACCAGCCCCTTCACCTCGTTCTTCAGCATTTTCGCAGCCCCCAGCCGGCGTCATAGCGAGGGGGACCGACACCTCGAATCATCGGACTGCAGGAATTCGCCCTTGAGCGACAAATTCCTGCAGTTCGTTTTGTGCCATCAGGCCCTCTCGGCCCGTGCCCGGTCGATCTCGGCCCGAATCACGGCCAATTTCGCCTGCGCCGAGCCCCGGTAGAACAAGTTGAAGCTCTCGAACGGAATCATCCGCCCATCCGGCTGCGCCATGTGGATGCAGGACTTCTTGAGCGCGCGGATGTCCATCGAGTGGGCGTCCATGAACTGCACGATCAACACCCGGAACACGTTGTCGTACTTGAGGTTGGGCGGCGCGCTCACCTGCGGCAGGCAACACAGCAGGTCCGACAGGCACCGCGCCTGGCTGTCAGGCGAGTGGTTGGTGCTGAAGGTCTTGAACACCGCCTCCTTCAGCGCCGGGTCGTCTTCGAACACGATGGTGCTGCGTTCGCCGCTGAGCATGGTCTCGCTGTCGAGGTAGCGCGTGAGCGGCAGCACCTGGCCATCCACCTTGAGCGCGTAGGCCATCGCCAGGGTGTCGGGGTTACACGGCACCGGCAGCACGTCGGAGGTGGTGAAGATGCCGGTCTGCTCGGCGATCAACCGCCGCACCGCGCTCACCGTCAGCCGGTGCTGCTTCGGGTCGTACGCCTCGTTGCGCCCCGCATCTTGAATCGGCTGGAGCGTCACCCCGCGCACGCACGGCTGCTCGAGGGCGAACTTGATGACGTCTCCGACCTCGTCGTCGTTGAGCCCGCGCTTCAAGGTCATCACCAGCGTGGTGGAGAGCTTGAGCGCGTTGAGCTTGTCGAGCGCCTGCCGGCGAATGCGGGTGAGATCGGCACCCCGCAGGGCCTGGTGCACGCTGGGCCGCAACGAGTCGAACTGCAGGTACACCTCGAAGCGCGGCAGGTACGTGGCGAGGCGCTCCGCGAAACCTTCTTCGGTCGCGATGCGGATGCCGTTGGTGTTCACCATCAAATGGCGAATGGGCCGCTTGCGGCACTCGTCGAGGATCTCGAAGAACTGCGGGTGGAGCGTCGGCTCCCCGCCCGACAGCTGCACCACGTCGGGCTCTCCTTCGTTGGCCACCACCGCGTCGAGCATCTTGCAGACGTCTTCGAAGCTCTTGTGCTTGAGCGAATGATCGGTCGACGAACCCGCGTAACAGACGGGGCAGGTGAGGTTGCAGCGGTCGGTCAGCTCCACCACCGTCAGACACGAGTGCTGCATGTGATCGGGGCACAACCCGCAGTCGTACGGGCAGCCGTACTGCATGGGGGTGTTGAACTTCTGCGGCATCTCCGGCGGCTTGACGAACACCTCGCGCCCGCTGCGGTAGTACGCCACGTCATCACTGAGCAGCACCCGCTCGATGCCATGCGTGGGGCACCACTTGTCCATCAGCACGCGCTGCTCTTCGATGACGATCTTCGCCTCGATGGTGCGCAGGCAGGTGGAGCACAGCGAGGACGTGGTGTCGTAGAAGAGGTACGGTCGAACGCGTCGATTCACCCGCGACACCATGACACCCGAAGCCGTCTTCTCCCACCCACTCTTCACCTGGCTGGCGCTGCTCGTGTGGGGCGGGATGCTGGTGGAGAGCCTCTGGTTGCTGTACCGCCACCGGCTCGAGCACCCCTGGGGTGAGCAGGCGGCCAACCTCTTCATCTTGATCGTCGGAGGCGTGCTGCGGGTCTCGGTACGCGGCGTGTTCCTGGTGGTGTTCGTCGCGGTCTCCGCGTTCGCCCCGATGCACTGGGAGACCTCGGTGCTCAGCGCCGTGGCCTGCTTTCTGGGCGTCGACCTGATCTTCTACGCGTGGCACCGCTTCCTCCATCACCACCCCTTCGGCTTCGCGCTGCACTCGGTGCATCACAGCGGGCACACCTTCTCCCTCTCGCTGGCGGGCCGGCTGCCCTGGCCGCTGCGGTTGGTGGATGACTTCGTCTGCTTGCCCCTGGTGCTGCTGGGCTTCGACCCGCTGCTGGTGTTCCTCTGCATGGGCGTCAGCTTCGCGGCGCAGTACCTGGTGCACACCAACCTGGTGGGTAAGCTCGGCCCGCTCGATCTGGTGTTCAACACGCCCTCCAACCACCGGGTGCATCACCACGCGAGTGGCCCCGGCCAGCAGCGGAACTTCGGCGCCACCCTGGTGCTGTGGGATCGACTGTTCGGCACGTACCAGAAAGAAGAAGGCCCGCTGCCGTTCGGCCTCGCGGGCGTGCCTGAGAGTCACAACCCCTTCGAGATTCAGGTGGCGGGTTTCCGGCGGTTCTTCGCAGCACGCAAGGCGGCGCGGTGAGCCCCGCGTTCAATCCCGGCTACGCGGTGTTCGTGGGGTTGGGCCTGGTGCTGGGTTACCTGGCCAAGAGCATGGAGGAGCGGCGGCTCCAGATTCTCACCACCACCAACCAGCGGTGGGTGACCGCGGGCGCGCTCATCGGCGCGATGATCGGCGCGAAGCTGGGGCTGTTGCTCTACCTGCCCTTCGACGCGTGGAAACAGTCACTCGCCGAGCTGCTCCTGTCGGAGTGGGGCGGACGCACCATTCTCGGAGCGCTCTTCGGCGGCTTCGTCGGCGTGGAGATCGCCAAGAAGGCGCTGGGCATCACCATCGCCACCGGAGATCCCTACGCGATCGGCCTCCCCCTCGGTCAGGCGTTGGGCCGGGTGGGGTGTTTCATCGGCGGTTGTTGTTACGGGCAGACGCTCGACGAAGGGAGCCCGCTGCGCCACGTGGGCCTCATCACGCACCCGGCGCAACTCTACGAAGGCGTGCTGGATCTCGTGGTGGCGGTGACCCTGTTCGCCATTCGCAAGCGGCCGCGCGCGCCGGGCTTGTTGTTCCGCTACTACCTGCTCTCGTACGCCTCGATTCGTTTCGCGATGGACTTCTTCCGTGGTGACGAGAAGCAGATGCTCGGCTTGCTGAGCTACGCGCAGTGGTTCTGTCTCGCCTGCGCCGTCGCCCTCATGGTGGACATCTCGCGGCGGGTGAAGGCGTGAGGCTGGCGCTCGGCGTCGTGCTGTTGCTCACGCAGGTGGTGTGGGTGGTCTCGGCGCAGCGGCCCGCCTGGTGGGCTCCGTTTCACGAACACGCGGTGTACTCGATCAAGGTCGAGGTGGGAGACGAGCGGCTCGACACCCAACAGAGCCTCGAGCGGTATCGACTGTCGAAGACGCACGCGTCGGCCGCGCGTGATGAAGCGTGGGAGACCAACTCCCTCGACTTCGTGAAGGACGCCATCGACGCGCGAGAACGGCGTCCTGCCCGCGTCGAGCTGAGGGCGCGCGTCAACGGTGAAGAGCAGCCCGTGTGGACCTGGCCATGATGAACGCGCACGCTGACTTGCCGGTCGCGCACCTCCTGCTGTCGAAGACGCCCGCGTCGGCGGCGCGCGGTGCAGCGTGGGAGACCATCGACGAGCGAGCTCGACGCGTCGAGCTGAAGGCGTGCGTCAACGGTGAAGCGCAGCCCGTCTGGACCTGGCCGTGATGAACGCGCACGCCGACTTGCCGGTCTCGCACCTTCGGTTGGTGCAGGTCGTGGCGACGGCGTGGCTGTTCACCGGGCAGTCCGTGATGTGGCCCGCCCCCACGTACTTCTGGGCCGGGGTACTGGCCGTGGTCAGCAGTGGCCTCTGCGTGGCCATCGTCTTCTCGCCCTACACCCGCGCATGTTGTGCGTGCCTCGCTTCACTCATCGGGTTGTCGATCGCCCTCAACCCGACCTGGTTCTCCCACAACCGGCTCTTCGTCATGGCGCTGCTCCTGATGGTGAGTCTGTCGAGCCGGCGCGTCTCGGTGCTTCCACGCTGGCAGGTGGCATTGGTGTTCCTGGTGGCGGCGCTCGACAAGCTGTCATCACCCGCCTGGCGCGATGGCCGCTTCATGGACTCGTTCATCGCGGAGCTCGCGCGTTTCGGGTTGATGTGGGCTCCAGGCGGAAAGACGGGAACGCCGAACTGGCTCGCCCAGGCCTTGAGCGAGGCCGGTTCGCGCGAGGTGTGGATGGTGGTCGGCCTGACGGCGATCGCGGTCGAGCTGTACCTGGCGGGCTGTTTCCTGTTCGGCGCGCGTTTCGGTGCGGGGCTCAACCTGGCGTTTCACGTGATCGTCTACGCGGTCACCGGCAGCACGATGGGCCAGTTCTTCTTCGCGGGCGTCGCGTGTTCGCTGCTGCTCGTTCGTGAGGAGGAAGTACCGCGTGCGTGGGTGGCCGTGCTCGCCACCGTGGCGCTCGCAGGGCCCTGGACGCATCGATTTCTTCCCTTGGGAATGCTGGTCGTTCTGTGGCTTGCTCGGCGGCACCATGCCCACGTGTCTCGTGTTCATCGCGACCAGCGTTGACGGTTTCATCGCTCGCCCTGACGGCGGCCTCGATTGGCTCAAGCGCGTCGAGCGCGACGGTGAAGACTACGGCTTTCAGAAGTTCTTCGACTCCATCGAGACGATCGTGATCGGCCGTGGAACCTATGACGTGACGCGCGCCTTCGAGACCTGGCCGTATCCGGGGAAACGCTGCGTGGTGATGACGCACCGGCCGACGACACCTCGGGTGAACGAAGAGTTCTTCGCGGGCACTCCGGCAGAACTGCTGCGCACGCTGGAAGGCCGCGTCTACGTCGACGGAGGCAACGTGATCAGCCAGTTCCTCGCCTCGGGGCTCATCGAGCAGATGACCCTCTCGCAGATCCCCATCGTGCTGGGCGAAGGACTGCCGCTCTTCAAGGCCCCGGGTGAACACCCGCTCACCCCGGTGGAGAGCCGCGCCTTCCCCTCAGGTCTCGTTCAGACGACCTGGCGTCTCACAGCGCGCACCTGACGATTACGCGCAGGGCTTCGATGGTGAGGGCCTCCGCGCGATCACACGCCTGACCGTGCAGCACGAGCTCGCCGTTGTCGGCGTCGACCCACGACCAGCCTTCGGTCTGGGTGAGGTCGTAGGGGATGAGATCTCCTTCGAGCTGCAGTTCGATCGAGCCACCGAGATCCGGAACCGAAGGCGTGAGGTATCTGCAGCGGCCCACCTGTTGCCGGATGGTGGTCAGCGCGAGCTCGACCTCCGATTCCGAAGACGCCGAGTAGAATCGCTGCGTGCCGCCGACCAGCGGCCTGCCCCCCGCATCGGCCATGCGGTTGAGCACCGAGACGAACAACGCATCCGAGTCGCCGCGCAGTCCGATGATCCACGTGGGAATACCCGAGGCGGCCATCGTGCTCAGGCGACCGATCGTTCGCGTGTCATCGAGGCACCGGTTCGCCGTGCACGTGCCGCTGCTGCTCACGCAAGCGCAGGTGCGGGGATTGAGCGCGGCGTTGCAGTCGGGTGCTCCATCGGTGGCGAGCACCACCGCTCGCGCTGAACCCGCGGTGCGCCGTGAGGTGAGCGCCACCGCCGCCCGGTCGAGCGCGAGCGCCGTGGGGGTGGAGCCGGCAGCTGAAGCGGCGTCGAGCTTCGCCAACACCGCGGGCACGTTCTCCAGCGCAGGAGCGAGATCGACCGACACTCCGACGTTGCAGGCGTTGCTGGTGACCGAGGGGAAGAACAACGCACCCAGCTCGATGCTGCTGGTCCAGGGGGGCAGCGCCTGGCGCAAGGCGGTGCGAAGCCCGTCCCACTTCGAGTCACCGGTGCCGGCGAAGTTCTGGTTCATCGAGCTCGAGCGATCGAGCACCAACATCACCACCGGCCGGGCCTGGAGCAGCGCCAGTTCACCGTCGACGCAGTCCACTCCGCCGTCGGGTTTGCGCGCAGCGAAGTCGCCGTCTTCGTTGCCCCCATCGAACGAGTAGCGGACGGGTTCCGTGCGGCCACACGCGAAGAGCGCAAACGAGAACATCAGGCCGAAGGCGACGCGCGACACACCACTTCCTCTCGAGGCGGCTGAGCCATCCGCCAGAAGCCGAGTCTGCAACGCGCGCTGGCCTTCCACAGCTGCCCGATAGCCCTGTTCGAAGGTCTACTTCTCGTTGGTGGCGCCGGGTGTGCGGGAGCGGACTTCGAACGCCCCCGCTCCATCGAACGCGCGTGCCCACGATGAGCCGCTGGGTGCCGCGGCGGGCGGGAGCGGCTCCTGCAACAAGGTCTCACTCGTCGGGCTCAGCACGGTGACGGTGTCGCCATTGGGCTGCGAGAGACCGAACTCACCGCGCACGCACGGCGTCACGGTGGGAGGACAGTCGGTCTCCAGGAACACGGTGAAGTAGCCGCGCGGTTCGATGCGCGTCCCCGCTCCGAAACGCAGCGCGGTGGCGTAGCGCACGCCCGCATCGTCCGCGTCGGTGATGCCGTGGTTCGCGAGGTCGATCGCCGTGTCGCTCGCGTTGAACAGCTCGACGAAGTCGCCGCCCGTGCCCGCCAGCTCGTTGATCACCAGGCCCGCATCACTGCACGTGCCCGACACGCAAGGCGCCGGCGGCGGAGCACAACCGAGGGCGAGCAGCACGAAGAGGGAACCGGCACGTGGTGACATCACCCAATCGTGACACGAATTCACCGCGTGAGCGCCTCGACGTGTTCTCGCGCCTCGGGGAACTGCGCCAGCAGCGCATCGCGTTTCCCCAGCTCGAAGTCGGAGAACTCGAAGCCGGGTGAGACCGTGCAGCCCACCAGGCTGTAGCTCGAGCCGGGCGCAGGCAACGCGCCGAACCAGGTGCCCGCAGGCACCACGTACTGAAGCAGCTCGCCCCGCTCACACCCCAGCCGGGTCACCTTCGCCGCGGCGCCCGGTTGCAGCTCGATCACCAGCAGCGGGTCGCCGCGGTAGAAGTGCCAGACCTCGTCGGCGCCGATGCGATGGAGCAAGGAGCGCTGCCCCGCTGGAAGCAGGTAGTAGATGGCGGTCGAGAGACTCCTACCTGATCCGGCGAGTGTCTGCTTCGAGCGGTACGTTTCACGGAAGTAGCCACCCTCTGGGTGAGGGGCGAGCTGGTAGTCGGCGATCAGTTGGTCCACCCGCCGATGCTACGCTTGCCCGGTGAGCGATTCGCTCTTTGTCCTGGCATTGACGGGGCTCGTCATCTCGCTGTTGCGCTTGCTCGTGTTTGCGTACCTGTGGAGACGAGAGAGCGCAGAGCACCTGCGTTTGTGGACGCTCGGCTTCACGGTGCAGACCCTCTCCCAGCTCACCGCGGTGCCCGGTTTGCTCGGCCATCGCTTTGCGCCCCTGCAGACCCTCACCATCGCCTGCGCGTTCGTGGCCACCTTCTTCCTGCTGCGGGGCACCGCGAAGCTCACGGGCAGCAAACCCGATTGGCGTTGGTGGGCCGGTGGGCTGGCCGGCCTCGCGGGCGTGAGCGCGGTGTTCGCCGCGAGTGGCAGCCTGTTGATCGCCGCCGTGGTGCCGATGCTGTTCCTCTCGTTCTCCTTCTGGAGCATGGGGTTGGCGCTGTTCCGCCGGCGCCACGAGATGTCGGGGCTGGGCGTGAGCCTGACCATCTTCGCGTTGTCCGCCATCGGGGTGCACTTCCTCGACTTCCCCTTCCTTGCCGAGGTCTCCTGGTTCGTGCCCTGGGGCATCGGCATCGCGCTGTGCAACGACGTGACGCTCACCGTGGGCCTGGTGGTGCTCACGTTCGATCGGTCCCACGCCGCGCGGACCCAGGCCGATGCGCGCTACGCCGAGCTGGCCGACACCATCGGCGTGGGCACCTACGTCGCTGCGACGCCCGAACGTTTCACGGAAGTGAACGGCGCCCTGGTACGCATGCTCGGCTACGCATCGGCTGCGGAGTTGCTCGCGCTCGGGCTCGACAGCCTCTCGCTCACCCCGCTGCAGCCGGGTCAGCACGTGCTCGACATGGAGGCGGTGCCGGGCAGCAGCGCCACCTGGCGGCGCAAGGATGGCCGCCCGCTGGTGGTGCAGTTGCACAGCCGCGTGATGCGCGATGCAGACGGCAAGGTGCTCGGCTGTCGCGGCTTCGTGGTCGATCGCACCGCCGCCCACGCGGTGGAGGAAGCGCTCATTCGCACGCAAAAGCTCGACGCCGTGGGCCGGCTCGCGGGCGGCGTGGCTCACGACTTCAACAACCTGCTCACCATCATTCTTTCGAGTCTCGAGCTGCTCGCGCTCAAGCCCGGTGACCCTTCTTTGATCGGTGATGCGATGGAGGCGACTGATCAGGCCGCGCAGCTGATCAGGCGACTGCTGGCGATTGGCCGCAAACAGACGCATCGCGCCGCGCCCGTGGAGGTCTCCGCGACCGCGCTTCGCACGGTGGAGATGCTCAGCCGCTCGTTGGGCCGCAAACACCAGATCGGGGCGAGCGGGGTGACTCCGGATTTGTGGATCAACATCGACCCCGGCCAGCTGGAGCAGGTGTTGGTGAACCTGGTGCTCAACGCGAAGGACGCGATGCACGAAGGGGGGCTCATCGAAGTGACCACCCGGCCCCTGATGCGCGCCGGGCTCGCGGGTGTGGAGCTGGCGGTCAAAGACCCCGGCCACGGCATGACCCCCGAGCAGCAGGCGCGCATCTTCGAGCCGTTCTTCACCACCCGTGAGCCGGGGCGGGGCACCGGTCTGGGGCTCTCCACCGTGCACAGCATCGTCACGCAGGCCGGTGGGCACATCGACGTGGAGAGCGCACCGGGCCTGGGCAGCCGCTTTGCCTTGTGGTTCCCCCAGACGGCTGCGCCTGCTCCCGTGCCGCAGGGGCCCGTGACGTCGCCGGGCAAACGCGTGCTGGTGGTCGATGACGAGCCCGGTATTCGCAGCGCGGTGTGCCGCATGCTCGAGGTCGCCGGCCACACCACCCGCGAGGCCGCGTCGGGGAATCAGGCGATCGCCCTGGTGCGTGCGGGAGAACGGTTCGACGTGGTGCTGTGCGACGTGCGCATGGCGGATGGCGACGGCGCGTTCACTGCAAAGCAGGTGCGGGCGATCGCTCCGGGCACCCGGGTGATTCTGATGTCTGGGTATGAAGACCAGGTCGACGAGGCCACCAGGGCGAGCGCCGAGCTGCTGCTCGCCAAGCCGTTCACGCGCGCGGTGTTGATGAGCGCGATTGAGGCACCCCGCTCGCTTGCGGCGTCGCCGGCTTGACCCTCACCCCGACCCTCTCCCAAAGGGAGAGGGAGACAGATTTGCGGCGTTACGCGCAGCGGCTTCGGGCTCCCCAGTTTCGCCGCGGGGCACGCCCAGTGCACCCCAGTCGTCTGGGGGCAATTCTTGAAGACAGCGCTGGTGCTGAGCGGAGGCGGAGCGAGAGGCGCATACGAAGCCGGGGTCATCTCGTTTCTGCGCAACGACCTGGAGCCCCGACTGGGCCGGCCGCTGCGTCTGGACATTCTCTGTGGCACTTCCGTCGGCGCGTTGACCGCCTGCGCGCTCGCGGCCACCGCCGACCGGCCTTCGCGCCAGGGGCTCGAGCTGGTGAGGTTCTGGTCGAAGATCTCCTTGAAGCAGGTGCTGCGTTTCGGAGTGACCGACCTGGTGCGCACGCTGCGAGAGCAAGGTGGCGGTGGTCTCGCCAACCCCGACGGCATGCGCGAGCTGCTCCGCGCCATCGAGTGGAGAAACATCGGGCGCAACATCCGCAACGGCTTGCTGGAGGCGTTGTCGATCTGCGCCACGCGCGTCTCCGACGGCCGCACCACGCTCTTCGTTCAGCAAGACGAGCCGCTGGGGCCCGTGTGGCTGGAGAACCCGCACTTCGAAGCGATGCGCGCACGCATCGGGCCGCGTCACGCCCTCGCGTCTGCCGCGATGCCGGTGCTCTTCACGCCGGTCGAGCTCGGCGGGCAGCTCTACCTCGACGGTGGGCTGCGCATGAACGTGCCGGTGAGCCCTGCGCTTCGCCTCGGTGCGCAGCGGGTGGTGGTGATCTCGCTGCAGCCGCAGGCGTCGTTCTCGAGGGTGGTGCCGCCCATGCCGGTGCGGCCGACGGCATTGTTCCTCGCGGGCAAGGCGATCAACTCGCTCCTGCAGGACAGGCTCGATCAAGACGTGGAGAACATGCGCCGCATCAACTCGATCATCGAGGAGGGCTACGACGCATTTGGCGCAGACTTCACGAACTCGATGAACCGCGCGCTCGATGCGTACCGCACCTTTCCGCTGCGTTACGTGCGCAACATGTTGGTGCGGCCTTCGCGGGATCTCGGGGTGATCGCGGCGCAGTGCGTGCGCAGCCACGACTTCCTGCTCCGGCACCCCCAGGTGCCCGGCTTGTTCCTCTCGTTACTCGGGGGACACGCCTCGCAAGACAGCGCGGATCTCGCGTCGTACCTCTTGTTCGATCCCGGCTTCGCGGAGGAGTTGATCGCGCTGGGCCGCTCCGATGCCCGCGCGCACGAAGACGAGTGGGCGCGCTTCTTCGATGACACTCCGATTTGCGACGCGGAGGCGGCCGAGCTCGACCGCGCCGCGTTCACTTCGCGGTCAGGGTCTTCAGCCACTCTTGCAGCCCGCGGAACTGGATGACGAAGGGGTTGGCGCCTGCGTAGGGCGTCTCCCAGCCCAGCGGCAGCTTGCCGGGCTCGGGGCGGTACGTGCCGAACAGCTTGTCCCAGAGCATGAACGTCGCGCCGTAGTTCGAGTCGGCGTACCCGCGATCGCGCGCGTGGTGCACCCGGTGATTCGAAGGCGTGTTGAGGAAGCGATCGAGCAGCGGAATGCGGCCGATCACCTCGGTGTGACACCACAGCTGAGAGGCGTGGTTCAGCTCGACCACGATGAACACCGCGAGCGGCGGTGCGCCCAGCAGCACCAGGGGCAGGTAGAAGAAGTCATCCATCACCCGCTGAAGCCAACCCAGCCGCAGCGCCGAGGTGAGCGAGAGATCGGTGCTCGCGTGGTGCGGTGCGTGGAGCGCCCAACCGAGCCGGGTGCTGTGGAGCAGCCGGTGACGTGAGTAATAGAAGAGGTCCACCACCACGTAGAGCAGCACCCAGGTCAGCGGATGGAGCGGCCAGGTGAAGGGCGCGAACGTGGCGGCCGCGGAGAAGACCAGCCAGCGAAAGCCTCCACTGGCCGTGCGCAACACGAGCTCGAACGCCCACATGCCCAGGTTGACGGTGATGGTGCGTTTGTCGACCGGGCGCTGGAAGACCAGGTGACGGACGGCCGACTCGAGGAAGGCGAGGGTGATCAACCCCACGGCCAACCCCAGACTCAGCCCGCGGAACCAGAGATAGAGGGGGCTGCCCTCACTTCCCACACACCACCGCGATGAAGAAGACGAAGCCCACGCAGAGCAGGGCGAAGAAGGCGAGCAGCCCGCCGAGCACCTTGAACACCACGCTGATGCCGTTGTTCTCCCTGCGATTCGTCGGTTCCTGCATGGTGGCCCGAGACCCTACACCACCGCGTTCGCGGCGAAGACGTTGACAGGGTCCGTGGTACCTTCGCCCACAGTTCATGCATCGGCGTTTCCCCACCGCCATTCTTCTCATCGCCGGACTCCTGAGCGCCGTGGTTCACGCGGCCGAGGAGCCCGTGCGCGCTCCGATCCTCTCGGTGAGCCTGGCGGGTGGCTTCAGCACGCGCGACACCGCCTCCGAAGCCGGCGCGACGCAGGCGCAGCGCACGCAGATCAGCGGCACGTCTCCGTGGCTGCTCCGGCTGCGCGCCGACTGGTTTCCCCTTCGCTGGCTGGGCATCGAAGGCGAAGGGGTGGGCGACTTCTTCCGCGCTGTTCGGGAGAGCACCCGCCTGACCGAGCCCTCTCAGCGTGGCTTCGGCCGGCTCGGCGTCTCCGCACGTTTTCTGACCAACGGTGGTTTTCTCCTCAACGGCTCGCTGGGCTACGGCGTCTCTGCTGCTCCCGTGGTCCGCGCGGTCATCGGTTCGCCGCCCTCCGCCGATTCCTTGCTCTCGCACGGCCCTGTCGCGCGCGTGGGCATCGGTTACACCGGCGCGCGTTTCGAAGGCGTCGCGGGGCTGACGGCGCTCTTCTCGATCGGGAATCAGATCAACTCCGTCGAGCCCCAGCTGTGGCTCGCCGGGCGGGTGGCTGACCTCAACCCGACGACCGCGTTCTGGGTGGGCCTCGACGCGGGGCTGCTCCTGGAAGGTTCGCCTGATGCGATCGGCTACCGCGGCGTCACGTTGCGGTTCGGGCTCGCGCTCAAGCTGCAGCTGCTGCCGCCCGCGCCGCCGAAACCCGTCACCGATGGTCAGCGCCCCGAGGGGTCGACCGAGCTGCAGGTGCAGGTGGTGTTGCCCGATGGTTCGCCCGCGGTGGGTGCGTTGGTGACCATCGATGGCGCCGCGCCCGTGGCCGTCGACGTCAAGGGGCAGCTGGTCAGCAACGCCACCGCGGGCGCCCACGCCGTGAGCGTGAAGCGCTCGGGTCACCGCGACGCGAAGGGCTCGGCCCAGGTGGTGACCGGCAAGCAGACGTCGCTGTTGCTGCGCCTCGAGGCGCTCACCGGCCCAGGTCAGCTCGCGGGCACCGTGCGCGCCTCGGCGACGGGCACTCCAGTTGCTGAAGCCACGGTGACGGCGGGCGAGCTGCCCCCCGTTCAAACCGGAGCAGACGGCACCTACAAGCTGGCCAGCGTGGGCCCGGGCCCGGTGAAGGTGCGCATCGACGCGCAGGGGTTCACCTCGGCAGAAGAGATCGCCCAGGTGCCTCCGGAGAGTGCAGCCACGCTCGACGTGCAGCTCGACGCGCTCGGCAAAGGCAGCCCCGCCACGGTGCGTGGTCTCATCCGTTCGCGCAACGGCGAAGCGATGAAGGCGAACGTGCTCATCAAGGGCCTCGCCACGAAGGTGCAGGTCACCGCCGAAGGCCGTTTCTTCGTCACCGTACCGGGCGGTACCTATCTCTTCGTGATCACCGCGCCGGGGTATGTCACGCAGACCAAGAAGGTCGTCCTCTCGGATGGAGATCAAGCCATCGTTCACGTCGACCTGCAGAAGGCCTCCCGGTGAAACGCGCGTTGCTGCTGTTCTCGTTGATGACGTTGGCCGGGTGCCCCGAAGACGTACCGGTGCAGCCGCCGCCTCCGCCTCCCGTCAAGGTCAAGGCGACTGTCGCTGCGCTCTCCTCGATCGTGGGCCAGGTCACGTTGACCCGCGAGGGCAAGACCGCACCCGCGGTGGCAGGACCGCTGCACGAAGGTGACGTGCTGGAGACCGGTGACGATGGCCACGCGCTGCTCTCGTCTCAGGGGCGCGAGGTCGAGCTGCTGGAGAACAGCCGCTTTCGGGTCGGCGCGACTCTGGCCGATCTCGATCTCTCCCTGGGTGAGCTGCTCTTCGAAGAACTCGATGGTGGTGAGTTCAGCACCTCGGCCGGTGCCGCCCGCGCAGGTGCAGGCAGCCGGGTGAAGCTGCAGGCGCGTGATGGCGGCACCAGCTTCGAGGTCGACATGGGCACGCTCGAGCTGTTCGACCTCGCCGACGGCGGCAGCAACACCGTGAAGGCGGGCGAACGATTCGTGGTCGGCGTGGGCGTGTTGTCGCTCGAAGATTTGCCGACGGCTCCGGCGCCGCCTGAAGTGGTGAAGCCGAAGGTGAAGCTCACCCCGCGCGGCTCGGTGATGCTCAAGCCGAAGTCGGGGCCGAACGCGAAGCTCGCCGCCGAAGGCAAGGAGCTCGAAGAGCCCGGCACGTTTGCGGTCGACAAGAACGGCCAGCTGCGCGCGGAGATGGAAGGCACCACCGTCGAGTTCGACGGCGCGTCGAAGGGCAGCCTCGAGCCGGGCAGCGGCGATCCCCGCATGGGCGTCACCCTGGCGGCGGGTGCTGCGCGCATCTTCTTGAAGGCGGGCGAGAGCGTGTTGCTCGGCGGGAAGAAGCCGCTCACCGTGCGCGCGAAGGTGACCTCGACCTTGTTGGTGACCTCGACCAAAGCGGGCCCGCGTGTCGAAGTGTTGGGCGGGGAAACCGAAGTCGCGCTCACCGGGGGGCTGCCCCGCAAGCTGCAGGCCTCCGAGGTCGCCACGCCCAAGGGCAAAGGTTTCGACACCGGCCGCAAGGGCGCTCCGATTCTCACGTTGCCCGCGGGCAAGAACACCCGGGTGTACTGGGGCCGCGCAGGCGACGTCGCGCTCACCTTTCCTTCGGGCGACGGCGTGATGGAGGTCTCCAATGATCCGCAGTTTCAGAACCTGCTGGTGCGCGCTCAGGGCAGTGAGCTGGTGGTGGTGCCCGCGCCGCTCAAGGGCTCGCTCTATTGGCGGCGGCAAGGCGCTGAGGAGACCTCGGGTGCGCGCTTCGAGCGTGATGAGAACGCGTCGGCGATGAGCGCGAAATCGGACACCGTCGCGGAGACCGGCCTCAAGTCGACCGTGTATTTCCAGAGCGCGGTGCCCACGCTGACCTTCACCTTCCCGCTCAAGGAGGGCGCGGCCTCGTGGCGCTTTCGCGTGTACTCGGTGGCCGACCTGAAGACGCCGCTGGTGGATCGCCGGGTGAATGAGAACCGCACGGTGGTCGACTCGGGTGCGCTGCGGGAAGGCAGCTATGTGTGGTCGGCCGTCGCGCAGGACAAGTCGGGCGCGGAAGCGCCGGGCGGCCGCATGAACAAGATGGACATCGTGTTCGACAACTCGGTCACCCGGCTGGTGCTGTCGTCACCGCGTGATGGCGAGCGGGCCAGCACGGCGACGGGCGTGGCGCCGCTGGGGTCGCGGCTGGCGCTCAATGGCAAGAGTGTTCCGCTCGATTCTGCGGGGAGGTTCTCGGTGCCGCTGGGGAACGCGTCGGTGCTGGTGTTCAAGCTGGTGTCGAAAGAGGGCGCTGAGTCGCAGTGGGTGAGG
>JANODF010000847.1:0-3284 GCA_031412555.1 Archangium sp.
CGTTGCTCCGCTCGGCCCGTCCTCGACACGCTCGGCCAGACCGGTCTATTTCCTCACAGGCTCTGAGGGGCCCACGCCGTGCAATTGCCCCTCACCCCGACCCTCTCCCCGCTTCGCAGGGAGAGGGAGATCAGGTGGCGATGGCTCGTACCGCGGCGATCGCTGTGACGATGTCGGCTTGAGTGACGTCGAGGTGCGTGACGAAACGCACTCGCGTGGTTCCCGTCGCCAGCACGCCTTTGTCCTTCAGCTCAGGCACCAGCCTCGCCGCGAGCGGTTGCGTGACGTCGACCCAGACGATGTTCGTCTGCGGCGTTTCCACCTCGAGCCCGCGAATGCCTCGCAGTCCTTCTGCCAGCGCCTGCGCGTTCAAGTGGTCGTCCGCGAGCCGCGAAACGTTGTGTTCCAGCGCATACAGACCCGCTGCTGCGAGCACTCCGGCCTGACGCATTCCACCGCCGAGCACCTTGCGCCAACGCCGCGCTTCTTTGATCAACGCGCGTGATCCCACCAACACCGAGCCCACCGGCGCGCCCAGCCCCTTCGACAAACACACCGAGATCGAGTCGAAGCCTTTCACCAGCGTGCGTGCGTCGAGCTCGAGCTTCACCGCTGCGTTGAAGAGGCGTGCGCCATCGAGGTGACAGGCGAGCCCGTTCTTTCGCGCCAACGTGGTCGCTTCGGACGCGTAGCCGAGCGGCAGCACCTTGCCGCCGATGGTGTTCTCCAACGCGAGCAGCTTCGTGCGCGCGTAGTGATCGTCTTTCGGGCGGATGCCCGATTCGATTCGGCTCAACGCGATGGTGCCGTCGGGCTCGTGGGCGAGTGGGTGAGGCTGGATGCTGCCGAGTACCGCGGCGCCTCCGCCCTCGTGCACGTAGGTGTGCGCGTCTTGCCCGACCAGGAACTCGTCGCCGCGTTGGCAGTGCGCCATCAGCGCGGCCAGGTTGCACTGCGTTCCCGAGGGGAAGAGCAGGCCGGCTTCGAAGCCGAGTTGTCCGGCGAGGACTTCTTGCAGGCGGTTGACGGTGGTGTCGTCGCCGAAGACGTCGTCTCCGACCTCGGCTCGGGCCATCGCTTCACGCATGGCGGCGGTGGGGCGGGTGACGGTGTCGCTGCGGAGGTCGATCATGTGTCAGCCCTCTCCCCGACCCTCTCCCCCTCGGGGAGAGGGAGGCATTGGGGTGGAGTTGTTTCCTGGCGGTTTGTGTTGGTTGTTGGTTCAGCTCTCGCTTCGCCACTCGGTCGGCGACTTGGACGCCCACCTTCGAAACGCACGATCGAACGCTCGCAGCTCCGAGTAGCCGAGCAGGTACGCCACCTGGCTCACATCCAGCCGCACGTCCTTCAGGTACGCGCGCGCCAGATCGAACCGCACCACGTCGAGCACTTCCTGGAACGACGTCTTCAGATCCGACAACCGCCGCTGCAGCGTGCGTCCGCTCATGTTGAGCCGCGTGGCCAAACGCTCCACGTTCGGTTCGCCCTGCTTGAGCGCTTCCCGAATCTGGTGGCGCAGCTTGTCGATCAGATCATCCGAGCGCGGACGGGTGGCGAGCGCTGCGACCGCGTGCTCCTCGAGAAACGAATACAGCGCCACGTCGCCACCGTTCACCGGCTTGTCCAGCAAGGAAGCGTCGAGGGCGAAGCCGTTGGTCGGCTCGTCCCACGTGATTCGATGGGTGAAGACGCCCTCCGCCAGCCGCGCCAGGTCGAGCTCCGAAGGTCGGGTGTGAACGAACCAGACGTGCGTCGGCTTCTCACCACCCAACGACACCACGGTCTTCAGCACCGCCGCCGCCGAGAACTCCTCGAAGTGCCGGCCCGCGGCGCCCGGCCGTTGGGGCACGATGTTGTGAAAGCGCGCTTCACCGTCGACCTCCTCGAACCGAAACGACTGGCTCGGAGCGACGATCGCGTTGAAGCGGGTGAAGTTCTCGAACGAGTGCCGCAGCGTGGGCCCCACCCGGGTGAGGAACTCGGCCACGCCATACGAGCCGCGCGGCAACCAGTCCGACAACGAGAGACCCAGGTGTGGATCCTTCAATGCAGCGGCAATCTCATCGGCGATGGCCGGCACCACCGAGACCGGCGTGGTGAGGTGGAGCTTTCCCGGGGCCTGGGCCAGCACGTCGGCCGGCAGCTTGTACTTCGCGAGGAGCGGCTCGATGGGCATGCCCTTGTGATGGGCGTACGCCAGCACGAGGGGCACCAGTCGTGATTCGAAGTCGAAGTCGCTGCGCGACATGGCAGGGACCTTAGCGGATCGCCGCCGGGGGATGTATGAGCGCCTCGCCGTGCGTTCCTCTACCGACAAAGGCCAGCCAGGCCGCTGCCAACGCTGCTGGATTCTCGATGCCTTTTGCATCTGCAGCGTCACCCCCGTGGTGCCTACCCTGACCGAAGTGGTGGTGGTGCGGCACGAGCGGGAGAGCTGGAAGTCCACCGGCACCGCCCGCATCGCCGCCATGGCCATGCCCCGCTTGCGCATCCTGGACTTCACCGAGAATTCCGAGCCTGCGAAGAGCGCGCTCCCCGCCGAGTGCGGCCCCGGCACCCACGTGCTCTTTCCCACCGAAGAGAGCGCCCCCTGGGACGGCGCCGTGGTGACCAAACTGGTGGTGCTCGACGGCACCTGGCGGCAGGTGCGGCGCATGTACGCCAAGCTGCCCGCGCTCCACACGGTGCCGAAGCTGGCCTTGCCCGAGAACCTGACCAAGGTGCTCCGGCTGCGTGAGTCGAAGTTCGAAGCGGGCCGCTCCACCCTCGAGGCCATCGCCGAAGCCATCGCGCTGCTCGAAGGCGCGCCGCTGGCCGCCCCGCTGCACGCGCTCCACGCCACCTACGTCGAGAAGGTCTTCCGGGCGCGCGGGGTGTGGGAGCAAAAGAACGCGGTGTGAGGTTTTCTGATCGCGCCGAAACCGGGTCTGCCGTGCGACACTGAGGCCTTGGCCGGGTCGATTCGGTGCGGCGTCACCTTTCACTCCATCGAGGAGTTCCGCGCCGGCTTCGTCGCGAACGGGCCTGCGTGTTTCGTGCCCTACCCCGACGAGGTCGCCCCCGGCGAGGTGCTGGAGGTCGACGTCAGCGTGGTCGAGGCCCGGCTCGAGCTGCGCGGCCTGGTGGTGGGCGCCGACTTCGATGAGTCGGGCAACGTGGGCCTGCAGGTGAAGCTCGACGAGCCTTCGTGGAAGGCCGTCAGCAAGTTCGTGCTCGAGTTCAGCGATGGGCAGCAGACGGCGGGCATCTTCGAGACCAGCCGCATTCAGATGTCGCCCATGCCG
>JANODF010000848.1:0-8918 GCA_031412555.1 Archangium sp.
ACCATCGGCGACGCGCTGAGCGCAGTGGGGCTGAAGAACGGCTCGGGCTGCCAGACCTCGAATACCCCGCGCGGCCTGCGCCGACACACCCGGGTTCGCGACGTCGAGGAGCAACGCCTGGGCACGGGGACCGGAAAGTTCTGGGCGGTGATCGCCGCCGACAACGCCTCGAGCCGGGTGCCCGCGGCCACCCGCCGGCTCGACCCGAGCACCCACTTCGAAGACCTGGTGTTGCTGCCCAGAGATCGCGTCTTCCTGGCCTACGTGGCCGACGAAGACGGTGATGGGCTCTTCTCGCGGGAGGAGCGGGTGTACCGCACCTCCGACGCGCTGGCTGACACCGACGGCGACGGGCTGTCGGACCGCGCGGAGATTCGCGAGGGGTGGAACGTCTTCTCGACGCTGCCCGTCTACGCCAACCGGCCCAGGGTGTACTCCGACCCGACGCGACCCGACGCCGACCTCGATGGCCTCAACGACGGTCAGGAGCGCACCCGCGGCACCGACCCCAACCGCTCGGACACCGATGGCGACGGCGTACGTGATGACGTCGACGTCGACCCGCTGCGTGGGGTCAGCCGCCCGCTCCTCGCCGGCTTCGGCACCCTGGGCCTGATGAACCCGATGGCCATCGCCCTCGACGACGCCGGCCGCATGGTGGTGTTGGGCCAGGGCGGCGTCGACGTCGATGGTGACGGTGCGCTGGAAAACTCTTTCAACCGCGCGGTCTTCATCGCGGGCTTCGATGCCAACGGGCGCAAGCGTTGGGCTCACGAGCTCGAGCTGCTCGACCCCACCACGGTGATGGCCTCGCTGGTGAAGGGCCCCAACGGCCACGTGTTCTTCTTCGAGAACCTCTACGCCGGTGCCTTCCCCGGTGCGGTCAATGGCTACCAGCTGG
The DNA here is from genome assembly GCA_031412555.1 of Archangium sp. Lineage (GTDB taxonomy): Bacteria > Myxococcota > Myxococcia > Myxococcales > Myxococcaceae > Archangium_A. Next base: position 902 of record JANODF010000848.1, read on the forward strand.
TCGAGCTCGACGAGGAGGGCCGGGTGGTGTCGGTGGTGCCCGTCAACGGCGGTGGAAACGGCTTTCGCGCCACCACCCTCAAGCGCACCACCAACGGCGACTTCGTGACGATGGGCAACGGCCCCTACAACGCGACCGCGGGCGGCTTCCCCTTGCGCGTGCTGGTCTTCAGCGCGACGGGTGCCACGGTGGGCTTTCGCGAGTTCGCCCCACCGCGCTTCAACGATCCGCCCCAGCCGCGAAACGACCTCCTCATCGCCTCGAACGCCGGCGTGATGCTCGTGCAGCGCAACTGCGAGGTGCTGGTGTTCGACCGCACCATGGCGGCGTTGCCCGGCCGAAACGTGTGCACCGAGTTCCCCACGCTCATCGACGCGATGGTGGCCACCGACACCGGCGCGCTCTACGTCAGCCGCGGCGCCACCACCGTGAAGTACGAGCCCAACGGCGTCATCGGGTGGGTGAACTCGGCCCCCAACGCGAACTTCGTCAACTCGATGGTGGTCGACCGCGTGGGCCGCGTCTTCCGCTCCACTCAACAGTCGGTCGGTTTTGTCTACACCTTCTACGTGAAGGTCATCGACCCGCTGGGGAGTGAGACGGTCGAAGCGGCGCTCCCCGCGGGCATGTACGCCGGGCCCGCCGACGTCGACCTGAACGGCAACTACGCGCACCTGGGTCAGACGCAAGACGGCGCCGGCGGCCGCCTGGTGCAGATGGGCACGGCGGATCTGGTGCTGATGCGCAACCCACAGCTGATGTTCCCTTGAGCCGGTGAGGATCGACAGGCAGCGCAGCAGCGTCTATTCCCCAGAGCGCATGACGACGCCCACCCGCCACGCGCGCCTCATGGAGCTCTTCGATGAGGCCTGCGCGCTGCCGCGGCCCGACGTGAACGCGTGGCTCGCCAACCTGACCGGCTTCGACGAGGGTCTGCGCGAAGAGCTGGTCGCGATGCTCGCCGTCGACGGGCGCTCGGAGGTCTTCAACACCCGCGGCGGGGTGGCGCTGCTGGCGCGCGACCTGCTCGACACCGCGCTGGCGAAAGTGCCCAGGCTGCCCAGCGAATTGAGGGCCGAGCCCACGCAGCTGGGTGAGTTCGAGGTGCTCGAGAAGATCGGTGCGGGCGGCATGGGCAGCGTCTACCGCGCACGGCAAAAGGAGCCCGAGCGGGTGGTGGCCCTCAAGACCCTGCACCCGTGGTTGGTGTCGCCCGCCGCGCTCGAGCGCTTCCGCTTCGAGGCCCAGGCCCTGGCCTCGCTGACCCACCCGGGCATCCCACCGGTGTACGCGGTCGGCCAGCACGAAGGCCTCGTCTACTTCGCGATGGAGCTGGTGGAGGGCCCGCCGCTGCTGAAGTTCGTCGCCGAGCGCCAGCTCGACACGCGCGGGCGGGTCGCCTTGCTCGCCCTGGTGGCGGAAGCAGTGCATCACGCGCATCTGCGCGGCTTCGTACATCGCGACTTGAAGCCCGACAACGTGCGCGTGACGAGTGACGGCACGCCGCGGGTGCTCGACTTCGGCATCGCCGCGGGTCTGGGCTCGCGCCGCGCCGAGGTTGCGGGCACCCCCTCGTACATGAGCCCGGAGCAGTTCGACCCGGACGCCGCCGTCGACGTGCGCACCGACGTGTACGCGCTGGGGGTGATGCTCTTCGAGCTGCTGGTGGGCACGGTGCCGCTCCCGCCGCACAGCGCGAAGGGGGCCACGCTGCGTGAGCTGAAGCAACAGACAGCCCCGAGGCTCGTCACGGTCGACGCCAGGCTGGGGCGCGAGCTCGACACCATCGTCGCGCGCGCCCTCGAGGTGCGGGTCGAGCGACGCTACGGTTCGGCGGCTGAACTGGCCGAAGAGCTCCGGCGCTGGCTTCGGCACGAGCCGGTGCAGGCGATGGGCGGCGGCCGGTGGTACCGGGCCAGCCGCTTCGTGCGGCGCAACCGCGCCTTGAGCGCCGCGCTCCTGGGCCTGTCGCTCGCGCTGGTGCTGGGCACGAGCGTCTCGACCTTCTTCTTCTTCGATGCGCGCGCGCAGGCAAGGAACGCCGAGCTCGAAGCGAGCCGCGCCCGGAGTTCGGCGGAGTTTCTGGCGAGCGTCTTCGCCGAAGCCGACTCCGACAATGCAGGTGGGCGTGGGGCCACCATCGGCGTCGCAATCGATCACGCGGTGGAAAAGCTCGAGCGCGACCCCATCGACCCGCACGTCGAGGCCTTTCTTCGAGCGAGCCTGGCGAACACCTACGTGGGCCTGGGCGAATGGCAACACGCGAAGGCGCAGGCGCTCGCCGCCGAGCAGACCTCCCTGAAGGCCGGGTTGGGTGACGACGAGCAGTTGAGCGAGGTGCTGCGCATGGTCTCGGAGGTGCAGGTCGAGACCGGCGCCATGAAGGCGGGCGTCGAAGCGGCGTCGCGCTCGCTGCAGTTGGAGGAGACGTTCCACGGCGCGGTGCCGCATGAGCACATCGCCTACTCCCTGCACGTCGCGGCGATCGCGCATCGCTTCGACAACGATCTGACGGGCTCGCTCTCACTGCACCGCCGCGCCGTCGCGATGGAGCGCGCGCTGCTGGCCGCGACGGGCCACAGCTACCTGGCCGACGCCCTCGAACAAGAGTGCCTCACGCTCGTCACCTTCGGGCGCTCCGACGAGGCGCGCGCGCTGGTGACGGAGTCGCTTTCGATGAACGAGAAGAAGTTCGGCCGGGAGCACCAGGTGACGGCCATCTCGCTCGCGCACCTGGGCTGGCTCGAGCTCAACGCAGGTCACCTCGAAGAGGCGAGGTCGCTCTTCGCCGAGGTGAACGCCACGAGACGCAAGCTGCTGGGCGACAAGCACATGCGTACGGCCCAGGGCCTGCACAACGCGGCGCAAGTCGAGCTGCTGGCGGGTCGAACAGAGGCCGCGCAGCCGCTGCTCGACGAGGCGCTCGCGGTGGCGAAGAACGCTTTTGGTGAAGACACGGGCCGCTACGCGTGGCTCGAGGTGCTGCGCGGCGAGCTGCTGCGGCAACGAGGCAAGGCGAACGAGGCGCTGACCGTGCTCGAACGTGACGAGGCGCTCATCGAGAAGGACTACGGCGAAGAGCGCGACGCGATGGTGCAGGTGCTGGTCTTCAAGGCGCGCGCGCTGAAGGACGCGGGTCGCGACGCGGAAGCGAAGGACGTGGGGCAGCGCGCCCTGAGTCTCTCGGCACGAATCTACGGGGCCGAGCGCCCGCTCCTGCGCCGAATGGCTGAAGCGCTCTGAGCGCCGCCGGGGCCGAGCGTCGCGGTTCTTGCCCAGCCTGTTTCGTTCGAGTCTCATCCGGGTGTGCCGTCGTCCCTCACGCCAGATGTGCTGGTCCCGTTCATCTACGAGGAGCTCCGGGCGCTCGCGACGAAGTACGCGCGGGGCGGAGCGCTCGAGGTCACGCCCACCAGCCTCGTGCACGAAGCCTTCCTCAAACTGAAGGATGTGCGGCCCCACGAGCTGGAGCATTTTCGTGCGCTCGCAGCGACGGCGATGCGGCAGGTGTTGGTGGACCGGGTCCGAAAGAAAGCGGCCGCAAAACATGGCGCGGGGTGGGAGCGGGTCACGCTGAGCGTGGCGCTCGATTCGGGCGCCTCCGAGGCATGCGATGTCGAGGCCCTCGACGCAGCCCTCAGTCAGCTCGAGCGGCTCGACGCGCGGCAGGCGCGAATCGTGGAGTTGCGCTACTTCGCGGGCTTCACGGTGCCGGAGGTGGCCCGCACGCTGAACGTGTCGACCAGCACCGTCGAGAAAGAGTGGCGTCGGGCTCGCGCGTGGCTCGGCGCACAGCTCAGTCGGGCCTGAGCAGGTGCGTGAAGAGATCGCTCAAGCACGGAGAAGCGCTTCTGGGCAAGTTGAAGAGCCTCTTCAAGCGGTAAAGCCAGGTCCAGGTCCTCCCTCTCCCCGAGGGGGAGAGGGTCGGGGAGAGGGCTGTCAGGAAGCGTCAGCGGCCTGCCTCAACACCCGCAGGTCGGGCTTCGTCATCGGCATGAGCGCATGGAGCACCCGGTCGGCCCGCGCGGGATCCTGATCACTGATCAGCTCCTGCATCGCCGACGGGGTGAGCTGCCAGGACACGCCGAACCGATCCTTGAGCCAACCGCACTGCCCTGGCTCGCCGCCGTCCGCCGTGAGCTTCTCCCACAACGTGTCGATCTCCTGCTGCGTGTCGCAGTTCACCACCAACGACAACGACTCGTTGAACTTGAACTCCATGTCGCCATTGAGCGCAGTGAAGTCCTGCCCCTCGAGCTGGAAGGTGATGGTGAGTACGGAGCCCTTCGGCATCCGGCTGCCTTCCCCGTAGTGCGTGACCTGCAGCCTCCGCGAGTTCCTGAAGACGGACAGGTAGAAGTCGACCGCCTCTTCCGCGTTTCCGCTGAACCAAAGGCATGGGGTGATCTTCCGCATGGCGTTGCCCCTTTCGGCATGGGTGTGCCGATTTGATATTCAGCGCCGCCTGAGCTGTCGCGTGACGAAGCCTGCCAACACGGCGAGGCAGAGCGCAGCGAGACCGAGATGACTGCGCACGAGCGTGGTTTCGAGGTCACCCCCACCCTCTCCCGATGGGCCCGATGGGAGAGGGAGCACATTGTCGCTCTCGTGGTAGAGGCCACTCGTCATGCTTGCCGCACGCCCCCACATCGAACCGCGCCGCGTCGCCTCCGCCGATTCGGTGATGGTGAAGGAGATCTACCTCTCTCTCCAGGGCGAGAGCTCACACCAGGGCCTGCTCTGCGCCTTCGTGCGGCTGACCGGCTGTCATTTACGCTGCACCTACTGCGACTCGGAGTTCGCCTTCCGCGGCGGCTCGCGCATGAAGAACGCCGAGGTGCTCCGGCAGATCCTCGACCTGAAGACCCCGCGCGTCGAAGTGACCGGTGGTGAGCCGCTGCTGCAGCCCGGTGTGTATCCGTTGATGCAGTCGATGATCGACGCGGGCCTCACGGTGTTGCTCGAGACCAGCGGCGCCATCGACATCCGCGAAGTGCCTGACGCCGTGCACGCGATCGTCGACATGAAGACGCCGTCGTCCGGAGAAGTCTCCCGCAACGACCTGCGCAACTTCGAGTCGATGGATTCACGCGACGAGCTCAAGTTCGTGATCGGCTCACGCGAAGACTACGACTGGAGCGTCAAGCTCATCCGTGAACACCGGCTCGACACGCGCACGTTCGGCATTCTGTTCTCCACGGTCTTCAGCAAGCTGCAGCCCACGCAGCTCGCCGAGTGGATCATCGCCGACCGCCTGTCCGTGCGCTTTCAGCTGCAGCAGCACAAGTACCTCTGGGAGCCGATCGCCCGCGGCGTCTAACAGTCTCCCTCTCCCTTCGGGAGAGGGGCGGGGTGAGGGCCTCACATCTTCGGCGCCTTCACCATCTGCCCTTCCGCAAACAACCGAGCCGTCTGAATCCACAGGGTCGCCTTCTTCAGATCCGCCGGCTCGCGCTCCCAGGTCTTGCCCACCGGAGCCACCACCACGCTGTCATCACAGAACAACCACCGCCGCGTACCGAACTCATCTTCGTGCGCGAAGTAGATGACCGGCCCATTCCCCTTCGAGCACTTCGCGCGCGCCTCGGCCTGCGATTTCACCCGCTCTGCTTCCCAACGCTCCAGCACCACCCGATGCCGGGTGAACTTCACCAACTGCGGCAACTGCCCCACCTCGACGCGCGCTTCTTTCACCAACTTCTCGCCCCGCTCGAGCAACGCCGGAAACAGCCGTGTCTTTCTCAACTCACACCCCGCCAGGCCCTTCAACGCCGCGTCGTGCGCCTCGACCATCGGCGGCAACACGCGCGCTGCTTCTTCGAGCAGCGGCAACTGATTCTCCTTCCACGCGTTGTTCCGCGTGGTGCCCTTCGACAGAAAGCCCTCGAGCAGCGTGTTCACCGAGTCGAGCTCCTCGGCGAGCCACTGCGGCTCCGCCTCGCACACCGCACCCAGCGAGGGGTACGACGAATAGCTCGCGCGCCATTCCCCCAGGCGCACCTCCACCGTCTTCTGCGCAAGGACCTGCGCAGGCGCCGCAAGACACAGCAGGAAGATCAACCGCGCGCCGGCGTGCATGCGCGCACTCTCGCACGAAGGGAATACGACGCGCCGCACGAGCCTTGGGGTGTGCATGCGACCGACCCGGAACGTGCAGTTCGCTCTCGCTGAACGCATCGCCCACCTCGACGCCGCCGCGTGGAACGAGCTCACCCACGACGCGAGCGTCTTCATGCAGGCGCCCTTCCTCACCGCGCTGGAGCAGGCGCTCCCGGCGAACGTCTCGCCCCGCTACGCGCTGATGTACCGCGGTGAAGAAGCGATCGCCGCGCTCTGCATGCAACTGGTCCGCGTCGAAGGCCGCGCGGCGGTCGCAGCGAGCGTGCCGTTGAGCGGCCTCACCCAGCTGCTCGACGAACGGGCGCTGGTGCTGGGCAGTCTGGTGGGTTGGGGCGACACCGGTCTGGTGATGCGGCCTGGCGCCGACGCGGACCTGGTGTGGCGGGAAGCGATGCGCCTGATGGACAGGCTGCGCCGCTTCGAGAAGTCCGAAGGCGTGGTGAACGTGTCCTTCATCAAAGACGCGGTGACCGAAGAGCACGAGCTCACCCTGCGCCGGCAGGGCTATCAACTCGCGCCGTCGGGCGCCGACATGCAGCTCACCCTCGAGCCCGCGTGGAAATCGCTCGACGACTACCTCGCCAGCTTGAGCTCGAATCCGCGGCGCGCCGTGAAGAAGACGCTGCAGCAGCTCGAGGCCAGCGGCTATCGCGCGCGGGAGCTGAACGTGGTGGAGCTCGAAGCGAACGAAGCGCGGCTCGATGCGCTCTACGGCCAGGTGTGGGCCAACGCCGACGTGCGGCCGCTGCGTTTGTCGGGGAAGTTCTTCGTCGAGCTCAAACGCCGGCTGCCTGATTCATGCGCGATGTTTGGTCTCGAGAAAGACGGCCAGCTCGACGCGTTCGGCGTGTGTCTCAAGAGCCAGGACGTGTGCGTCGGCTACTACCTCGGCTACGACAAGAGCGTGGAGGCGCCGCTGTATCTGCGGCTGCTCATCTCGGTCATCGAGCAGGCCATCGCGTGGGGCAGCGCTTCGGCATCGATGGGCCGCACCTCGGAGGAACCCAAAGCGCGGCTCGGCGCGGTGGCGGGCCCTTCGTCATTGTGGGTCAAACATCGGGTGCCTCCGCTCAACTGGGCGGTGGGTGCAGTGTTGGGCACGCTCGAAGAAGCGGCGGTGCCCACGCATCGGGTGTTTCGACAGTCGTGACGGTCAGCGGCGCGCGCGCGCGGTGCGTGCAGACGAACGAGCCGGCGCCGAGCGGCGAGCCGCCGTGGTCGCCTTGCGCGCCGGAGCTGCGGGGCGCTTCGCCGTTGCAGCAGGAGCCGCCTTCACCATCGGCTTCGACGCCTTCGCTTCAGGAGCGAGCCGAACCACCGGCATCTGCGAGACCGACACGCGCTGCTTCATGCGCGCGGTGCGAGCGACCAGCTCGGTCTTCACCTGCTGAAAGTATTCGCGGCCACCGGGCACGACGTTCTGCGCGTCGATCACCTCGGGCGCCGCCTGCACCACGATCGGCCACGCCGGCGTGCGCGTGTCGAGCTGCTTGAGGCGCTGCGTGAGCAGCTGGCGGAACGTGGTGAGCGTCTCGAGCTCGGCGATCTTCCCAGGCGCGAGGAGAACGGCGGCGAACAAACCCGGTCGCCCGGCCTCGTCGATGCCCTTCATGGTGAACGCGTCAGCGATGCCGAACCCAGGCACCAACGAGCGAACCATCAGTTCTCGTGACAACTCCAGGAGCTTTCCGTCCAGCCGGGTGTCATCCAACATGACGAGATGTGTACCTGAAAAAGTGTGAACGATGCAGGGACCCCGTGCGGAATAGTCTCAAGTCCATGATTTAACTGACGAATCGGCGCGACCGCTTCTCAGGGATTGAGAAGCTGGTGGAGCAAGGCTGCTCCAGCGCGGCCCAGCGGCCCCCGGGTGAACACCCTCGGCTCGAACACATGC
>JANODF010000849.1:0-3844 GCA_031412555.1 Archangium sp.
GCTGGTCTCCTGGTACCAGGGCCCCGCCTCCGCCATGCGGGCGAGCGCGTCTTCTGAGGCCGAAGAGAGGAACGCCTTCCACGTGCCGCCTTTGTTCGCCGCCTGCGCCGCCGTGTTGCAACGCGCGTCTGCGCCCGCAAGGCCGCCCATGTTCCCGGAGTTTCCCACGCTGGTGATGAACACGCGCTTGCGCGTGCTCGGCAGGGGCGAGGGCCGGGGATCGCGCGATTGTTCGAAGCAGACGATCGGCAGGCTCTCAGAGCAGTAGTGCACGAAGGTGCCGTTGTCCCAGTACCCGCTCTGGCCCGTACCGGCCGAGCCCGTGGTGCTCGTCCATCCCGTGCAGGTGCTCGCGGACCGCAGACCGGTCTGCAGCGTGCCGCTCCAATACGTGGGGGCCGAGAAGGGCGCGCCGTTGCCCTGCTCATCGACGTACAGGGTCTCGAGCGCCGCGGTGGTCAGGTTCGCCTTGTTGTTGAAGGTCTTCAAGAAGCTGCCGGTGTTGGTCTCCTGGTACCAGGGCCCGACCTCGGCCATGCGGGCGAGCGCGTCTTCCGACCCCGACGAGAGGAACGCCTTCCACGTGCCACCTTTGTTCGCCGCCTGCGCCGCGGTGTTGCAGCGCGCGTCGGCGCCCGCGAGGCCGCCCATGTTGCCCGGGTAGCCCACGCTGGTGACGAAGAGCCGCAGCCGCGAGTCCAACACGGTTGCGCCGCCTCCTCCGCCGCCGGCACCACCACCCGTCGCGCCGCCTCCCGCCCCACCACCGGTGCCGACCGGGCCCTCGCAGGCGCCGTTGGTGCAGCTCTGCGTGCCCGCACACGAACTGCACTCGGCGCCGTCGACGCCGCATCGATCGGTGGCGACGCCGGGGGCGCAGAGCCCCTCGACCGTACAGCAGCCCAGGCAGTTGGCCGGCGTGCACTGCCGACCGCACGACGGAGCGAAGGCCAGGCAGAAACCCATCATCAACCCCGGAATGAAGGCGCGAAGCATCAGGACTCCCCGTTTCAGAAAGTGTGAACCAATGAGGCGGTGGCGGTGAAGCCCGCCGGCTCGAACTGTGCGGCGATGAAGCGATTGCCCGTGAACGCCCCCGGCACCCACGCCCAGAACGGGAGCTGTCCACGCAGCCGCAGCCCCAGCGAGAGCGCCGGAGAAAAGACGTAGCGGGCGAAGGCGCCCAGCTGCACCAACGGGAGCGCCAGACCGCCCCCGGGCGTCATCAGTGCCGCGCCCAGACCCACCTCGGGGCCGGCCTCGAAAGGCAACACCCGCCCGCCGGTGCGCACGAGCTCCAGCACGTCCCACGCGAGGTGCGCGGCCAGCGACACCCGCAGCAGCAGGCCCGATTCGAAGGTGCCGGGGAAGGCGGAAAGGCCGCCGCTCAGCTCGCCCGTCAGCAGCAGGTGCCGGGTCAGCCGCCGGCCCAACGAGACGCCGACCTCGAGGCTGGTCGCGCCCACCAACGAGGAGGCCCAACCACCCATGCCGAGATCCACTGCGAACACCGCGGCCGGATCGACCGGCGCGAGGGGCGTCGCGACCGGCGCCACCACTTCTTCGCGGCTGCCCCGGGGCTTCGCCGCGAACGCCGTGCAGGCAGCCAGCAGGGCCACCAGGGCGAACCGGTTCACCGGCTGCTCCGGTCGACGACCCCCGCGGCGGTGGAGGAGAGCGTGCGGGAGACCTCCACCACGCCCGTGCGCGCGTTCGAGAGGCGGAAGTGCACGAGCACGGCGCCGCGGTTTCCACCGAGCACCTGGTAGACGAGCACCTTGTCGGCGTTGCGCTTCTTCGCTTCGTCGAGCAGGCAGAGGTCCTCCACCATGGTGGAGGTGTCGGGCTTCACCAGCATCGTCTTGTGCGTCTCGGTCTTGAGGTCGCGCGCGTAGTTGTGGCGATGCCCCTCGAGCAACGAAGCCCAGCGATCGCTCACCACCTGGTTGCCGAAGACCTCGAAGGCGAGCAGGTCGAGCGGGGAGCCGGCCCCGGGCGCACGCGGCATTGGATCGGCGCGGTCGCACTCACTGTCTTCTTCGTTCGAGAGCCACAGCGTTGCGGGGGGAGCCATCGGTGCCGAGGCCATGAACGCCTTCACGGCGGCGGTCAGCAGCTCACGATCGGAGGGCACGGGCCGGGGCACGGTCGCGCAACCGGCGACGGTGAGCAGCAAGACGAGGCGGGAGAGAGAGCGCATGATCAGAAGCCCATGCCGCCGTCGACGTCGATGGTGCGGCCGTTGAAGTAGTCGCACTCGAGGATGAACTTCGCCGCCAGCCAGATGTCTTCGGGCTGGCCGATGCGGCCGACCGGGATCTTCTCGATGAACGCGTCGAGCGCCTTCTGGTTCATGCCCTTGGTCATCGGGGTCTCGATCATGCCGGGGGCCACCGCGCCCACGCGCACGCCGAAGGGCGCGACCTCCTTCGACCAGGTGACCGTGTTCGCCGCGAGCGCGGCCTTGGCCGAGACGTAGTTGCTCTGGCCGCGGTTCCCGTGGCGGGCGATCGACGACATGTTCACGATCACGCCGGGCTTCTGATCGGTGGTGACCATCTTCGCCACCACTTCGCGCACCATCAGGGTCGCACCGGTGAGGTTGACGTTGATGACCGCGTTGAACTGCTCGAGGCTCATCTTCTGCACCGCGCCGGTGACCTTGTCTTTCTTCACCAGCAGGCCATCGCGCAGGATGCCGGCGTTGTTGATGAGCGCGTTGAGGCCACCCAGCTCGCCGTGCGCCCACTCCACGAAGCTGACGATGTCGGCCTCGTTGCCCACGTCGAGCTTGCGGCGCTTGATGCCCGCGGGAAGGGCCGCCAACGCGGTCTCATTGATGTCGCCGACCGCCACCTGCGCGCCTGCTTCGAGCAGCCGCTGCGCGAAGTGCGCTCCCATGCCCTGCGCTCCGCCGGTGACGATGATCTTGAGAGTCTTGAGGTGCATGGGTCGCCGGATAGCTCGTTTTGCTGAAGAAATGGAAACGCCGTGATGGCCTTTTGAAGAGGCGCATCACGGCGTTTTGAAAGACAGCGGACGACTCAGCTCTTGAAGGTCTCGGCCGTCTTCTTGGCGGTGTCGAGCGACAGCTTGCGCATGCCCGCGGCGAGATCGTTGACGTAGTTGAACTGGGTCTTCAGCAGCTCGTTCATCTCGTCGATCTGGGTGTTGCCGTATTCGATCCACTTGGAGTGGGCCTTGCCCATCTCCTCGAACACCTGCGTCATGCGGGTCGACTGCTCTTCGAACATCTTCTTGACGTTCTCACCGGCGAATTGCTGCACCTGCGAAGCGACGGTCTTGGTCTCGGCCATGGGGTGTCTCCTGGTTGTGCGGCGTTTCACTGCGAAATCGGGGCAAAACCTCGTCCCGAACGCCGCGCAAAGTGCACCAGCCGACTCACTGCGTCAAGCGTATTTTGTTGCACTGCACCATTTTAACGTCATTTCTTGCGCTTGCGCAGCATGCCTTTGAGCTCGTCGAGTTCTTTGCGCATCTGCTCCATGTCGGTGGGAGGCGGCGGCGCGGTGGTGGGCACCGGCACCGGCTGCGTCGACTGCTGGCCCCAGCCGCCGAAAGGGGTGTTGTTGGCGAACTGGGTGAGGGCCACCAGGGGGTTGAAGGGCATGAAGCTCTGGGTGGTCTTCTTGGCGGTCAGGTAGAGCTCGAGGGCCGCCTGCACGTAGCGGCCGAGGAAGTCCGCCAGCGCGTCATCTCCGAGGCGAATCAGCTGATGGAGCAAGGCCGCGGGGAGGATCTTGTCGGCGCCTCTTCCCTCCATGATGATCTGCGTCAGGGTCACCTGGGTGAGGTCCTGGCCGGTCTTCGCGTCGACCACCCG
>JANODF010000850.1:0-9835 GCA_031412555.1 Archangium sp.
GCACGAGCGATGTTCACCTCGCTCGAGCCGCACGGCCCCCTCGACGACGCGCAGCTGAAGGCCGAGGTCGCGCGGCTGGGGTTCTACCCGTACCTGGTGCCCGCATCCCATGGCGGCGCGTTGCCCAAAGTCGACGTGCTCTCCATCTGCGTGCTGCGCGAAGAGCTGGCCTATCGCAACGCGGCGGCCGACTCGTTGTTCGCCGTACAGGGCCTGGGCAGTCACCCTGTTCTCCTCGCGGGAAACGAAGCGCAGCAGGCAGCCCTGCTTCCGAAGGTGGCGAAGGGTGAAGTGTTGTTCGCCTTCGCGCTCACCGAGCCGGAAGCAGGCAGCGACGTGGGCGCGCTCTCCACCAGGGCCGAACGTCACGGCGACGGCTGGCGCATCACCGGGCAGAAACGGTTCATCAGCAACGCCGGCGTGGCCACGCACTACACGGTCTTCGCGCGCACGGGCGCTGGCCCCAAAGGCATCAGCGCTTTCGTGGTGCCGGCCGACGCGAAGGGTTTCCGGGTCAGCCGGCAGATGGAGCTGATGGGCGAACACCCCATCGGCGAGCTGCAGCTGGAGAACTGCGAAGTGCCCGACTCCGCGCGGCTCGGTGAGCTGGGTCAGGGCATGAAGCTGGCGCTCTCCACCCTCGATGTCTTCCGCAGCACGGTGGGCGCGGCCGCGGTGGGCATGGCGCGCCGGGCGCTCGACGAAGCGGTCTCGTATTCGAAATCGCGCAAGCAGTTCGGGGCCCCGCTCGCCGAGCTCTCGGCGGTGCAGGCGTTGATCGCCGACAGCGCGGTGGAGCTGGAGGCGTCACGCCTTCTGGTGCACCAGGCGGCGCTCACCAAGGATCAAGGCCAGCCGCGGGTGACCTATGAAGCTGCGGTGGCCAAGCTCTTCTCCACCGAAGCGGCGCAGCGGATCGTCGATCGCTGCCTGCAGGTGCACGGCGGCAACGGCGTGGTCAAAGGCGCTCCGGTCGAACGGCTCTACCGCGACGTGCGCGCCTTGCGCATCTACGAAGGCGCCAGCGAAGTGCAGCGGCTGGTCATCGCACGTCACCTGCTGGGTTGATCATGGATCGGTACGAACCCTTCGCGTCGTTGGGCCTCGCGTTGCTCGCGGGCGCTTTGATCGGCCTCGAGCGTGAGCAGTCGCGCCCAACGGCCGAAGAGAAGCGGCCCTTTCTCGGCGGCATTCGCACCTACCCGGTGATCGCGCTGGTGGGCGCGATGGCCATGCTGCTGGGGCCCTGGGCGCTCGGCACCGCCGGAATCTGCCTGGGAGCGCTGCTGTGTCTGAGCTACTGGCGCGACGCCGAGCTCAACCACACCGGCATCACCAGTGAAGCGAGCGCCATGCTCACCTTCTTCCTGGGTGCGTTCTCGGTGGCGCAAGGCGTGCTCGAGCCGCTCACCCAGCGGGTCTTCGTGGTGGCGTCGGTCGCGGTGGTGTCGACGTTGCTGCTCTCGGCGAAGACCGAGCTGCGCCAGTTCAGCAGCAAGCTCTCGCGTGCCGATGTCATCGCCACGCTCAAGTTCCTGGTGGTGGCGGTGGTGGCCTTGCCGGTGTTGCCCAACGAGCCGATGGGCCCCTACGGCGTGCTCAACCCCTTCCGCATCGGGGTGATGGTCGCGTTGATCGCCGGGGTGGGTTTCGTCGGCTATGTGGCGATGCGGTTGTGGGGGGCGGGCAAGGGCATGTTGCTGACCGGCGCCGTCGGAGGGCTCGCGTCGAGCACCGCGGTGACCCTGGCGGCGGCTGCGCGGGCGAAGCAGGCACCCGAGCTGGCGAAGTTGAGCGCGCTGGCGGTGATCATCGCCTCCACCGTGATGTGTCTGCGACTGCTGGCGGTGCTCTTCATCGCAGAGCCGCGCCTCGGCAAGCAGCTGATCATCGCGCTGGGTGCCATGGCCGCGGTGGGCGTCGCCATGACCCTCTTCTTCTACCTGCGCGGTGACGGGAAGAGCAGCGAGCCGGGCGCGGTGGTGCTGCAGAACCCCTTCGAGCTCAGCTCGGCGCTCAAGTTCGGGGCCCTGTTCGTGGTGGTGTTGATCGTCTCCCGCTGGGCCCAGAACACCTTCGGCACCAGCGGCACCTACGTGACCGGCCTGCTGGCGGGCACCACCGACGTCGACGCCATCTCCCTGTCGATGGCCAACCTCGTCAAGTCTGGGGAGATCGAGGTGGGCGTGGCGCGCAATACGGTCGTGCTGGCCGCCGCCAGTAATACGGTGGTCAAGGCGATCATGGCCATGGTGCTGGGCGGAGGCGTGATGGGCCGACGGGTCATCATCGCCTCGGCCGGAATGCTGGCCGCCGGAATGGCCGTCGTCATCGCGAGCTGAAAATTCCTTCTCCCCTTCCGCCACCGTCCCCGTACTTTCAACGGGTGCTCTCGCTCGATTCGAAGTTCGTGCGGGCGCTGCGTCAACGTGACGCCGCGGCCTTCGAGGCACTCGTGCGTGCATTTCTTCCGCGGGTGAGGCGCATGGCGATGCAGTACTTCCAAAGCCCCTTCGAACAGGAAGACGCGGTGCAGGAGGCGTTCACGCACCTGTACGCACACCTCGACGCGGTCGACCCCCTGCGCGCGGAGTCGTTGCCCGGGTGGGTGGTGACCTCTGCGCGAAACCGCATTCTCGATCTCGCACGCCAGAAGCGGCCCACAGCCGCGGTCGAACTGACCGACGACCTGGTGGGTGAAGAAGAGGGCAAGGGGTTGGAAGGGGTGGTGAGCGCCGAGCTGCGCTCCGTGATGACCGCCTTCGAAGAAAAGCTGAAGCCCGCCTACCGCGCGTATTTTCGCAGCGTGTTCATCGAGGGCCGTGACTGGGAAGAAGCGCGCCTGGCCCTGGGTCTGTCGCGGCTGCGCACGAAGTACCTCAAGTCGGTGTTGATCAAACTGCTGCAACGCCACGGGCCGCTGCTCGAGGTGCTGGGCCGGGGAAAAGACGCATGAGCCACGTCCAGTCGCAGATAGATGACGTGTTGAGTGGCCGCGTGCTCTCGGCGGCAGACGACGCTTCGTTCCGCGCGCACCTGCGCGAGTGCACTTCTTGCCGCGAGCACTACGACCAGACTGCGGGCGTGTTGCGGCTGGCCCGGGGCAGTGCCGATGCCCTCGCGCCGGGTGAAGCGCAGCGCATGGAGACCCGGGCGGTGCGCCTGGCCAAACCCATCGCCGAGACCGCGAGCTTCCCCTGGCGTTTCGCCTTCGCGGGTGCGGCCGTCGCTGCAGCGCTGGTGCTCACGGTGCTGGCCTGGCCGAGGAGCCCCGCCGGGCGCGTGCTCGCCGCTGCGGCAGGCCTGCGCATGGATGGGGTGTTGGTGGCCAAAGACGCGGTGGTCTTCGAGGGTTCGGAGGTCGCCACCGAGAAAGACGACGCCGCGATCCTCCTGGAGAGCGCGCGTGGAAGAAGAGGCCTGCTGCTTCGCCCCTCGACCCGCCTGCACATCTCCTCCAGTGAAGAGGTGAAGCTGGAGGCCGGCCGCGTTCGCGTGCAGGTCAGGGCGACGAACGATCCCTTCGAAGTGCGCGCCGATGACGTGCGCGTGCTCCAGCCCAACGCCGGGGTGTTCGTGGTGGAGCGGCGCCCCGAGAGCACGCTGGTCGCCGTTCACCAGGGCACCGTGGTGGTGAGCGCGCGCGGCCAGCAGCTCGAGCTCAAGGAAGGCCAGGAGACCGAGCTGACCGCGGGTGCGCTCGCGCCCGCGCGGCCGGCAGGAGCCAATGCGCTCATCGAAGATCGCGGCGATGGAACGGTGTGGGACGCGATCTTGCGCTTCTTGCGTCAGCTCCTCGATGTGATCGCGAGGGCCCTCGCTGGCGATTGAGCGAACGACATCACACGCGTCCGGGGGGACCACCCATCACGACAAAGGCGTACTCATGATCCTCAGGAACAAGTCGTCCACCGAGCAGACCTTCAACGACGGACCCACCATCAAGACCGTGCCGCCTGCAGGCCTCGTCGCGGTGAGCAACGAGCTCGGCTTTCGGATGCTGACTGCTGAGCCGCAGGTCTGGATCTCCGAGCAGCCGCTCATTCCGCCCGCGCCGAGCTAGGTCTCCTACGAAACCGTGGTCTCGTCCCACTTGCCCAGCGACCCGGCGTCTCGCAGCAGCGCGTCGAGCTTCGAGAGCAACACGGTGTTGCCCTCCTGCGTGAAGCC
Organism: Archangium sp.; assembly: GCA_031412555.1. Taxonomy (GTDB): domain Bacteria; phylum Myxococcota; class Myxococcia; order Myxococcales; family Myxococcaceae; genus Archangium_A. The sequence goes on from JANODF010000850.1 coordinate 4,171, forward strand.
CTCCAGCGACTTCGCGCACCCGTCGACCCGCTCGAGAAACTCGCCGAGCACCTGGCCGTCGAGCGCCTTTGCGTGCATGCCGTAGTTGAGCTTCTCCAGGTACAGCGCGTTGAGCACCTGCTCGAACTGCCCGCCGATCGGCACCGACAGCATCGGCTTGCGCAGGTACACCGCCTCGCTCATCAGCGTGTAGCCACCGCCGCCCACCACCCCGCGCGCGGTGCGCAGATCGTCGATGAAGCCCGCTTCACTGAACGGCTTGAACACCAGGTTCCCCTCCCGAACATCGCTCGTGATGTCGCGCTTGAACCCGTAGATGCGGCACTCGATGCCGCTCTTGCGCAGCTCTTCGATGAGCGCCGTGTTGCTGGTCATCGTCTGGTACACCAGCAGGTGCTCGCCCGGCTCCGACTTCGCCGCGATGATCTCCGGCCGGAGAATCGAAGGCACCAGGGTGGTGCGCTCTTTGCGAACCGGCGGGTGGAAGAACGTGGTGATGAGGTAGTGAAAAGCGCCCGGCAGCTTGGCCTTCACCAGGCTGCGGGTCAGCTCGAACTGATCCTCGTACGGCCCAATCAACGCGGGCTCGTGTTTGCACCGGTTGATGATCTGCATGTTGTCGACGCTGATGCAGGGGATGAAGTGGTTGCGCGCGAAGAGATAACTGAACGACTCGAAGTCGCTGATCACCACGTCGGGTTTGAAGTCGTCGACGATCTCGAAGTACTTCTTCACGTTCTGCGGAAAGCCGGTGACCGCGCCCTTGAGGTTCTGCAGCACCGACTGCCACTTCTTCACCGAGTTGCCCTCGTAGTTGAGGGTGAAGCCCCAGATGTTGTGCACGTTCTCGAAGCGCTTGGCGAGGTAGTCCCGCGCCCGGCCTGAGACGACGATGTGCACGTCGTGGTTCTTCGTGAGGTGCTCCAGCACGACGCGAGAGCGGGTGGCGTGACCCATGCCTTCACCGACGACTCCGTAGAGGATGCGCATGGCGGTGGACGCTACTACCGTGCCCCCCGAAATGGCTCACCCGCTCCGCTCAGTCGCTCGTGCTGCACTTGGTGGCCTGGTCCTCGGGCTGATGGGCGCCGCGATGATCTTCGTGGTCAGTGCGTGGAACAACGCCACCAAAGACTGCACGTTCCCCGACACCGAAGAGTGCAACTTCGAGCTGAACAACGCGCAGGAGGTCAGCCGCCTGCAATCGTTCGCGGCGATCGGCTGCGTGTTGATCGGTGGCGGGCTCTACCTGGCGCTGCGCCGGAAATGACTCTCATGGATCCCACTGCACTCCCGGAACGACTCAACCTCGCGCAGGTCTTCCTCCACGCCCGGGCGGCCGAACAGCCCACGCGGCCGGCGATTTATTTCGAAGACCAGGTAATCAGCTACGGCCAGCTGGCCGACGCCACCAACCGCGCGAACGCCGTCTACAAAGGCCTGGGCCTCGAGTGGGAGCAGCGCGTGTTGCTGATGCTCCCCGACGTGCCGCAGTTCGCTTCGGCCTGGTTCGCTGCGGTGCAGGCAGGCGGCGCGGTGAGCGCGGTCAACCCGGGCCTCAAGGCCGACGAGGTGAGCTACTACCTCAACTACACGCGCGCAAAGCTGGTGGTCACCGACGCGGCGACCTCGGCGGTGATCGACTCGGTCCGCGCGCAGTGCCCGCACCTGACGCACGTGCTGGTGGCCGGTGGCGAAGCAGGCCGTCACCTCGACTACGACGCTGAGCTTGCGCGCGCGAAGCCCGATGCGTCGATCGCCGACACGCACCGCGACGATCCCTGCGTGTGGCTCTACACCTCGGGCTCCACCGGTTTTCCCAAGGCGGCCGTGCACAAGCAGCACGACTTCGTCTTCAACGCGCTGACCTACGGGCTGCCGGTGTTGAAGTACGGCCCTGGCGACATCGGCCTCTCCATTCCCCGGCTGGCCTTCGGGTACGCGCTGGGGAGCAACCTGCTCTTCCCCTTGCTGGCGGGCGGCGCCACGGCGTTGTTCAAAGAGAAGCCCACGCCCGAAAAGTTCTTCGAGATGTTGAAGCGCCACAAGCCGACCATCCTCACGGCCGTGCCCACCGCGCTCAACGGCATCTTGAACGCGCCGGGCCTGAAAGACGCCGACTTCTCCAGCCTGCGCGTGGCCATCAGCGCCGGTGAAGCGTTGCCTGCCGAGCTGTATCAACGCTGGAAGCAGCGCACCGGCGTGGAGATCCTCGACGGCATCGGCAGCGCCGAGATGTTCCACATCTTCATCACCAACCGGCTGGGCGACGTGAAGCTGGGCTCGTTGGGCCGGGTGGTCGACGGCTACGAAGCGAAGGTGTGCGACGACCAGGGCCAGCCGGTACCGCATGGCGACGTGGGCACCTTGTGGGTGCGGGGCGACTCGATGGCGCTGGAGTACTGGCAGCAGCACGAAAAATCGAAGAGCACCTTCCGCGGTGAGTGGTGCGTCTCGGCCGACAAGTTCCAGCGCAGCGAAGACGGCTACTTCTATTTCTGTGGCCGCGGCGACGACATGCTCAAGGTGGGCGGCAAGTGGCTCTCCCCGGTCGAGGTGGAGAACGTGTTGCTGCAACACCCTTCGGTGCGCGAAGCGGCGGTGGTGGCGTTCAAAGACGCCGACGGGCTCGACAAGCCGCGCGCCTTCGTGGCGTTGAACGAGGGCCACAGCGCTTCGGAAGAATTGGCCGAGGCCATCAAGGCGCACGTGCGCGCGACCCTGGAGCCGTTCAAGGCGCCGCGCCAGGTGCGGTTCCTCGACGCGTTGCCCCGGAGTGATCGCGGCAAGGTGCTCAAGACGGAGTTGCGGGCTTGACGCTCTTCGACGCCCGCCAGCTGACCTGGCCCCGAACCCGTGAGCTGGCCGAAGCCGGCACGGTCGCGCTCCTTCCGGTGGGAAGCACCGAGGCGCACGGCCCTCATCTCCCGCTCTCCGTCGACGTGGTGATCGCCGAGGAGGTCTGCCGCCGGGTGGCTGCCCGCCTCTCACGTGACGTGGTGGTCTTTCCCCCGGTGGCGTACGCGCTGACTGATTTTGCCGCGCCCTTCGCGGGCACCGTGACGCTCAACGCCGACGTCGCGAGGCAGATGCTCGAGGGCATCTTGCGGGGCATCGTCTCGGGTGGTTTTCGCACCATCGCGGTGGTGAACCATCACCTCGAACCTGCCCACTTCCGGGTGGTGCACGAAGCGGCGAAGGCGGTGCAGGGTGGAACCGCGCGGGTGCTGGTGCCCGATCATCGGCGCGCACCGACGGGCCCGTTGCTGGGTCATGAGTTCATGCACGGGGGCAGTCATGCGGGGCGCTACGAGACCTCGCTCATGCTCGCCGCCGCGCCTTCGCTGGTGAACGTGGCCGCGATGAAGGCCCTGCCCACGCTGGAGGTCGATCTGCCCGGCGTCATCAAGGGCGGGGCGAAGAATTTTATCGAGTGCGGAGGCCCCGACGCCTACTTCGGCGCGCCCGCCGAGGCGACGGCTGAAGAAGGCGAACGGCTCTTCACCATCATCACCGACGCGACCGTGGCGTCCATCGAGGGCGCGCTGACATGAACGAAGATCCCACACCGGATCAGCTGCTCGCCGCGGGGTTCTCGGGCCTGTGCTGCTGCCTCCTCGCCGTGGCAGGTCTCATCGGCGTGGTGATCTGGATGATGCGCAGCAAGGACGCTCCGGCCACGCCCGGCCGCCCGCCGCCTCCGCCCGGTGCGCCTTTCGCTCCAGCCGCCGAGTTCCACCTGTCGGTCATCGCGCTCGCGTTCGACGGCTTCTTCCGCACGCAGGTCGAGCAGCTGATCTCCGCGCCCAGCTCCGTGGGCGATCCCGTGGGTGCGCGGGTCGAGTTGGTTCAGCGCACCGCCCGCGCGTTGTTGGGGCTGAACGCGCAGTGGCGGGTCTTCGGGTACGGCGAGAAGGATCTGAACGATCTCACCGCCGCACAGCAGAGCTACGCGAGCGCGCTCACCGACTTCCGCGCGCGTTCGGGGCTGGCCGGTGACGGTGGTTCGTTGAGCGTGCTCACGCTGATCATCTGCTCGCGCGGCCGGCGCCTGGGCGTCGAACGGTTGGACGCCCGGCAACAGATCAACGAGCTCCTGAACGATCGGGTCAGGCTCGAGGCCTCTGCGCTGCTCGGCGCCGAAGTGGTGTGGGCTCCCGGGAGCGGCGGGCTGTCCGAGGCCACGCTTCGGGAGCGCTTCCCCGAGATGCACACAATTGCGCTGTAAGTATCCTGCCCAATCGGAAAGACAGGGTGCGAAGTGAGCCCTGATTAGGGTCAAATGCGCCCCCATGCGCCTCTGGCTGGTGATGTCCGCCCTCCTCACTTCCGTTGCTGTCGCTGCCCCGAAGCCTTCCGTGGTGATCACCGGCCCTGCGCCGGTCACCAAGTGGGTCAGCAAGGAGCTCTCGAAGCGCTACGCGCCGAAGGTCCTCAAGACGGCGGTCTCGCCCATGCCCACGGCCAAAGAGGTGCGCGACGTCACCGCGCCTTCCAGGGCGGTCGCGCTGATCATCTGCCAGGCCTCGGGCCAGTTCGTCACCCTGCAGGTGCTCAACGGGGCCGACGGCACGCCGCTCGACACGGTGTCCATCAAGGCGTCCGTGAGAAAGCTGCCGCGGGCGATGCCCAAGCCGCAGCTCGCCGCGCTGATGTTCGCCATCGGCAGTGGCAAGGCGCCGGGCAAAGAAGCGCCGGTCGCGGCCGAGCCTGAGCCGGTCGCCGAGAAGACCTCGCCCGAGGTGACCAAGGTGAAGGACCCGCCCGAGGAGAAAAAGGAAGAGCCGAAGAAGGAGCTCGCCTCGAAGAAGAAGAAGGAAGAGCCGAAAGCGGAGCCCGAGCCTGCCGCCGAGGTGGTGGGCGAAGGGGCGACGCCTTCGACGCCTTCCGCGCATCCCGCGTTGCGCGCGTCGGTGGGTTTCGGCGGGTTCAATCGCAGCTTCTCGTGGGCGGGTAACCCCAGCCCCTCGTTGGCCACCGCGAGCCAGCCGTTCTCGGGCGACATCTCGGTCGATGCGAGCTGGTACCCGGGCGCGCACTTCACCTCGAACTTCCTGAGCAACCTGGGCGTGTTCGTCACCGGCGACTTCGGCGTGGGCATGGTCTCGCGCGTTCAGGAGTCCCGCTTCGCGCACTCCGCCACCCGGATTCGGTTCGGCGGGTTGGTGCGGTTGCCCCTCGGCGACCGGTTCGCGCTGCACGCGCATCTCGGTTACTCGCGCCATGAGCTGACCACCTCGGCGGTGGCGGTGAATGACGGCAGCGCGCGGCCCAACATTCCCAACGTGCTGTTCAATGGCTTCCGCGGCGGGCTGGGCTTCCGGGTGCGGGTGTTCAGCACGGTCGAGCTCGATGGCCTGGGAGGGTTCCAGGTCGTGGCCGGCAAGGGCGAGCTGGGCAGCGAACGGTTCTTCCCTGCGGCGACGGCGCTGGCGGTCGATGTGGGGGGCGGCATCTCGGTGGGTCTGGCCGAGCACCTGCGTCTTCGCGCGGGCGTGGAGTGGCAGCGGTACTTCGTGACGCTCAATCCCGCGGAGACGTCGACGTTCTTCGCGCAGACCGCGTCGGATCAGTACATCACTGCGGCGGCCAGCCTTCAGTGGTCGATGTGATTTTTGAGCTGGTGCAGCAGCGAGCCGAGATCTCCGTGCAGCAGCGGATCGTC
>JANODF010000851.1:0-23254 GCA_031412555.1 Archangium sp.
CAAGAACGCGTACTCCGGCCTCTACCACTTCGAGGCCGCGCGCCGGTACATCGAGGCTCGCAAGGGCAAGGTGCACATCGTCGAGATGGGCTGCGGTACGGGCGCGGGCGCACACTTGATCTGCTCGCAGATCATCCCCGCCTGCACCTACGAGGCGGTCGACATGCAGCAGGCCGGCATCAACTCTTGCAACCGCAAGTTCGTGCCTGAGCTGGGCGGCCGGCTGGTGGCGACGTGCGGTGATGCCACCACGCTCGCGCTGCCAGAGGGGGTGGCTGACTTCGTCGCGGTCAACGAAACCCATGTCACCGAGATGCCGGGCCGCGCCACCAGCGAAGACGAGCGCTTCTTCAAGGCGGCCTTCCGCATGCTCAAGCCCGGCGGGTTCCTGGTCTGGGGCAACGCCATCCCCGACTCGACCTGGGCGCCGTGTTTCGAGCTGCTGGGGAGCATCGGCTTTTCGATGCTGGAAAGCTGCGACGTGACCACGGAAGCGATCAAGGCGCGCGACGAAGACAAACAACGCATCGACGCCTACGTGGATCAGATCATCTCGACGTTCCACGGCTTCAAAATCCCCAGGCTGGGTGGGAAGCGCAAGGCGCTGGCCGACATCGCGTTGAAGAACTTTTCGCGTAACCCCGGCACGAAGCTCTACGAAAACCTGGTGGACGGCACCGACACCTACAAGGTTTCGCTGTTTCAGAAACCAGGCCTCGCCGTCAGCTCACCCCACGAGCTCCTGGAGCCCCGGCGCATCGAGAATGCGCACCGCGCGGCCCGAAACGATGAGCCCTGCTGAGGCGAAGGTGCGCAGGCAGCGCGACACCGTTTCGGGGCGCAGGTCGAGCAGGGCAGCCACATGCCGCTTGGAAAAGGCACCTCTTCCACCCGAGGCGATCAGGCCCCCGCTGACGAGAATGAAACGTGCGACCCGCGAAGCCGCCGACCCGCACCGCAGCTCGAAGTCACGCTCCACCCGCAGCAGCTCGTCGACCGTCAGCTGCCACAGCGCGCGGGTGTTGGCGGACTGAGCGGGCAGGTGACCGTGGCCTGAATCCATCATGCCCGTCGACTGCCGCACGGTCGCGGGTGTGGCCGCACAGACGGTGGCATCCGTCAGCGCCTCCATCGAAGCGCGCGCAGGCTGCCCGCGCAGCGCTTCCACGCCCAGGAGGGAACGTGGACCGCGCACCGCCGTTGCAAGCTCGCGACCGGCCGGGTCGATCGCGCTGCGCGCCAGCAGGCCCCGTTTGATGAAGACCAGCTCGCCGGGCACCTCGCCCTGCTGCCAGAGCTGGGTGCCCGCGGTGAGCTTGCGCGGCACGAAGGCGCAGACACTCTGGGCACCGAGGGGGCATTCAGCACAAGAGGCAACAGGCGCGTCGAGCATCAGTGATTCCTTCGTTCAGTGGCGGCGTTCGCGCTTGAGGCGCGAGTCGCAAACCGAGGCCAGCTTCCCCTGCTCGGGGCGACTGGCTCGCCCTGGTCCACGCTGAATCATACGGGAACATCGTCGGACGGCGCGGCTTCAGGGGCGATTTCAAGAAGATTGAGATGAACACGCCGTGACCCGCATCAAGGTGCGCGGGTGGCGGTGGGTGCTGAAAGGGCGGGGTGATGCGCCACTCCACTTCCGCCGAACTGCGCGGGCCAGTCCCACCGGCCAGCCTGCCTCCCACTCTTTGGCACGCGCTCGCGCAGGGTGATCGCACCGCCGCGTGGCTGGTCTTCCATGTGGGTCAAGAACGCGTGGTGCTCAGCCGCGGGGCGGTGCTGGCGCGCGCGCAAGGTTGGGCCGCGGCGCTCTGCAAGGCCGCTCCCCTCGAACCCGGCAGCCGGGTCGGCGTGTTGTTCCCCAACGGGCCCGACTTCGTAGCGGCCTTCTTCGCAGCGCAGGCGCTGGGCGCGACGGCGGTGCCGCTTCCGTGGCCTGTGTTGGATCAAGGCCCCGAGCGGCTGGTGGGGCCGCTTCGCGCGGTCCTCGCGCGGGCGCGGCTCGACGTGCTGGCGACGTTGCCGCCGGCCGATACCGCGAGCTGGGGTGTTCCGACGGTCACTGCGGCCCTCGAGGCCCACCGCTTCGAAGGTTCGCGCCCGACCGCCTCGGCTCCGGCGTTCCTCCAGTTCACCTCGGGCTCCACCGGGGATCCGCGCGGCGCGATCATCTCTCAACGCGCGGCGATCGCCTCGGCCACCGCGATGGCAGGCGCCCTGGGGCTTGGCCCTTCTGACGTCGGCGTTTCGTGGCTTCCGTTCTTCCACGACATGGGCCTGGTCGGAGTGCTGCTCACCTCGCTGGTCGCCCGATTCCCCGTGCATGTGCTTCGACCGGGGGACTTCCTGATGCGGCCCCGTCGTTGGCTGGAGTTGGTCAGTGCCGAGCGGGCGACCCTCACGGTGGGCCCCAACTTCGCCTGGGAGTTGCTGGCGCGCCGGGTGAGCCCCGACGGGCTGGACCTCTCGTCATTGCGCTGCGCACTCAACGGCTCCGAGCCGATTCACCGCACCACGCTCGAACACTTCAGCGAGAAGTTCGCGCCCGCGGGCTTCGACCGACGCGCGCTGCTGCCCGTGTACGGGCTGGCTGAGGCGACCCTGGGTGTGGCCTTCTCGCGGCCTGGCGTCGAGGTGCCCGATCTCGAACTCGACGGGCGCCGCGTACCCTCGGTGGGCGCGGTGCTGCCGGGTGTCGAACTCTGCGTGACAGATGCAGAGGGGCGGGTGAAGCCTGAGGGCGAAGAGGGCGAGCTGTGCGTGCGCGGGCCCATGGTGATGGAGGGCTACTTCGAGCACCCCGACGCCACCACGAAGGCGCTGCGGGGCGGGTGGTTGCGCACCGGCGATCTCGGGGTGGTGCGAGCGGGCGCCTTGTACGTCACGGGCCGCGAGAAGGAACTCGTGATTCAGGCGGGGCGCAAGTTCCACCCCTGCGACATCGAGCGCGTGGTGGCAGCCCTGGTGGACGCCACGCCCAATGGAGTGGCTGCGGTCTCACGCCCCGACCCGATTCACGGCAGCGAGGCGCTGCTGGTGGTGGTGGAGCTGCGGCGTCAGTCGGGCGTGGTCGACCCGATGCTGATCAAGGGTGAACTCCTTCGCGCTCTGGGCGTGCGCGTCGATTCGGTCGTCTTCGTGCCCGCAGGCTCGTTGCCGCGCACCACGAGCGGCAAGGTCAAGCGTTGGGCGCTCCCAGAAAAGGTGGGCGTCACGTGAGCCGCCTCGAGGTCGAAGCTGGCCACCGTGCCCGCGGCGCCTTGCGGCGTTTCGGTCCACTGCAGATCGATCGCGGGTGCGGGGCAGTTGGCGTCGACGCACTCCAGGGTGAAGGGCCCGACGGTGAAGGCCTTGGCGAAGGGAGCGAAGTGGGCAGCCCGAGGGGCGAAACCCGCTGCCCATCACTCCGGCGTGGCGGTCAGTTGTTTCACCAGCGCCAGCGCGCGGTTCACGTGTTGGTTGATGCGCAGCTGACCATCGAAGCGCAGCTGCACCCGGCCCTGGCGATCGATCACGAAGGTCGAGCGCCCGGCGATCAACCCGAAGGTCTTGCTCACGCCGAAGGCCTCGGCCGCCTTCCCATCGGGATCGCTGAGCAGGGTGAAGGGCAGCTTGTGTTTGGCTTTGAAGCGGGCGTGCGACTCCGCGCTGTCGCGGGAAACACCGATCACCTCGGCGCCCGCATCGACGAACTGCTCGTAGGCGTCGCGAAACCCGCAGGCCTCCAGGGTGCAGCCGGGGGTGTCGTCCTTCGGATAGAAATAGAGAACGACGGTCTTCTTTCCGAGCACATCGGCGAGCCAATGCGTGGTCGTCCCGTCGCTGAGTCGAACATCCGGAGCAGGGAGGCCGGGCTGAAACTCTTTCATGTCGCCGCAGCCGTAGCGGGATGAACCTTCGAGCGCAACCGCGCCCGAGTCCCAGCGGGACACGTGCGTGACAGGGGGCTTTCACCTTCGAGAATGAGTACGAAGCGCCTCCATGAACCAGAGACGCTGCCTTTCGCTGCTGTGTCTGTTGATCTCCTTCACCGCCTCCGCACAAGACGCCGGGGTCCCGCTCATCTCGCGTGACCTGCTCTTCGGAAACCCCGAGCGAATCCGCCCCGGTCTCTCGCCCAACGGTGAGCAGCTCGCGTGGATCGCGCCCGACGAGAAGAACGTGATGCAGGTCTGGGTGCGCCCGCTCGCCGCGAAAGACGGCGCCGTCACGGTGACCGCCGACAAGAAGCGCGGCATTCGCACGTACTCGTGGAGCGAAGACTCGAAGTCGATCCTCTACGCGCAGGACGCCGACGGCGACGAGAACTTCCACGTCTTCCAGGTCGACCTCGCTTCGAAGAACGTGCGCGATCTCACCCCGTGGCAAGGCGTGCGCGCCGCGGTGCTGGCCACCTCGCCGAAGCAGCCCAACGTCATCCTCGTGACGGCCAACGTGCGCAACCGCAAGTCGATGGACGTGTACCGCGTCTCACTCGACACGGGCGCCGCGGTGCTGGACACCGAGAACCCCGGCGACGTGAACGGCTGGGGCGTCGACGCTGCGTTTCAGGTGCGCGCCGCGAACGCCACCACCAAAGAAGGTGGCACCGAAATTCGCGTGCGCGACACGGTGAAGGCGCCGTGGAAGCCGCTCATCACCGTGGGGCTCGAGGAGATCCTCTCCTTCGTCGACTTCACCGAAGATGGCCGGTCGATCATCATCGAGAGCTCGATCAACGCCGACACCGCGCGGCTGCTGGAGAAGAGCCTCAAGTCGGGCGCCGAGCGCGTGCTGGCCGCCAGTGAGAAGAGCGACGTGAACGGCACGCTCGAGTACCCCAGCCGCCACGGTGTGCGCGGCGCCTCGTTCGACGTCGATGGCCGCATGAGCTGGGTGCCGGTCGAGCCGTCGGTGAAGGGCGATCTCGAGGCGTTGAAGGCCGGGCTGACCGGCGACTTCTCGGTCAGCAGCATGGACGCAGCCGACACGAAGTGGATCGTCTCGGAGACCCGCGACCTCGGCCCGCTGCGCTACTGGCTGTACGAGCGCAAGACGAAGAAGCTCGAGGTTCTCTTCTCGGCGCAGCCGAAGCTCGAAGGCCTGGCGCTGGCCGCGATGAAGCCGATGATCATCACCGCGCGCGACGGGCTCGCCCTGCCCGCGTACCTCACGCTGCCCCCCGGCAAGACGCCGAAGGGGTTGCCGCTGGTGCTGCTGGTGCACGGTGGGCCGTGGGGGCGCGACACCTGGGGCCAGGCGTCCAGCGCGCAGTGGCTGGCCAACCGGGGTTACGCGGTGCTGCAGGTGAACTTCCGGGCCTCGACCGGCTACGGGAAGAAGTTCCTCAACGCGGGCAACCGGCAGTGGGGCCTGGCGATGCACGACGACCTGATCGACTCGGTCAATTGGGCGGTGAAGGAGGGCGTGGCCGACCCGAAGAAGGTGGCCATCATGGGCGGCAGCTACGGTGGTTACGCCACGCTCGCGGGCCTCGCTTTCACGCCCGACACCTTCGCTTGCGGCGTCGACATCGTGGGGCCGTCGAACATCTTCACGCTGCTCAACAGCATCCCGCCGTACTGGGCCGCCTATCGCCGCCAGCTGGTCTCGCGCATGGGTGACCCCGACAACGCGCAGGACAAGGAGTTGCTCACCCGCGCCTCGCCGCTGTTCTCGGCAGACAAGATCAAGGTGCCCTTGCTGATTGGGCAAGGCGCGAACGACCCGCGCGTGAAGCCCGCCGAGTCGGAGCAGATCGTCGCGGCCATGGAGAAGAACGGGCTGCCGGTGACCTACGTGCTCTACCCCGACGAAGGGCACGGCTTTCAGCGCCCCGACAACCGCATCGACTTCTTCGCGCGCGCGGAAGGGTTCCTCGCGAAGTGCCTGGGCGGGCGTTTCGAGCCGTTGCCCAAAGACGGCAAGGTGCCCGGGTCGACCGCGCAGGTGAAGGTGGTCGCGGCGAAGAAGTGAAGCTCGCGGGAGAGGTCGGTCCGCAGGACCGGGTGAGGGGCCATTCGGAGCTCCGAGCTGGCTCGGCCCCTCACCCCGACCCTCTCCCCGCTGCGCGAGGAGAGGGAGTTAGAGTCTCGCACGTGCTCGTCGCGCCTCTCTCCACCAAACACCTCGGTGAGCTTCAGCTGGCCACCGAGCGTGCGCTGCAGCAGTGGGCGAAGGGCGTCTTCGCCCCGACGGAGATCGTGTCGGCGATGGAGCGCATCCTGATCTTTCTGCGGCACAACGGCGGCGCGGCGCGGCAGGCAAGGCAGGTCGCTTCACTCGCCTTCATCATCGGAGAGCAGATCGTGCAGCTCGGCGGCTGGAAGTGGATGAGCGTGAGTGACGACGGCTCTGTGAACCCGGCCATCGTTTCTCCTGATGGCGCGCGTGCCTGCCTGGTGGTCGACGTGATGACCGTCCTGGTCGCAGGGGAGACGAAGGCGTCGTTGGGGGCGTTGGTGAAGGCGTGCGTCGAGAACGAACATCACGCGCTGGTGGTGCTGGTGTGAGCCCGCTCGAGACCGCGATTCTGCAGCGCCTCACGCAGCTGCCGAAGACGGCGCGCATGTGGGGCAGCCCCGAAGAGCTGGAGTGTGTCGCGCTGCACTTCACGCACGTGTTGTTGTGCAGCCGTTCGCCGGAATGGACCCTCGAGCAGACCTTCGAGAAGTGGAGGTCGCTGGGTGGGCCGTTCGCAGACGACCCCGATGAACACGCGAACATGCGCTCGAAGATGTGGGGCGAAGAAGAGACCCGATCCCGCACGCAGGTGGTGGAGGGTTTCCTGGTGGTGTGGACCGGGCTCAAGCGCAACCCGGAGCGTGAGGCGGCCTTCGGCCCGTGGATCGAGAATCTGCTCGATTTTCCCGAGCGGGCGGGTTCACCGGATCGCCTCAACATGGTGCTGTTTGCGTTGATGGGCTTCGTCGCGGCGGATCCGCAGCAGTACGTGGCGGCGCTGAGCCTCGAGCGTCATCGCATCGGTGGGCATGAGTTGCGTGCGTTGCCCGTGGTAGCGCCCCCGGGACCGACCGAAGCGGCGCTCACGTACACGCGGAACTTTCAGAGCTGGACGCGGGTGACCGAAGGCATCGCCACGGTGCTCAAGAGTCTGAGCTGAACTCTTTCAGGTGACGCTGCTTCACACATTGGCACGAGCGTACTTCTCTTTGATGGTGAGGCCCTCACCCCGACCCTCTCCCGGGGGGAGAGGGGGTCATCGACCGTGGCCGGGGCCGACGATCTTCTCGAGGTACGCCTCGAAGTCGAACTGCGGCGAGTTCTCTCGATCGTGGCAGGTCACGCAGGCCTTTGCGTCCACCGCTCGCACGATGTTGGTCTTCAGCGGCTGCTTTGCGTGCGCATCACCCGGCCCGTGACATGACTCGCAGCCCACTTCTTCGCGCCCCGCGGTCTGGTCGATGCGGCACACGCCCTGCGGCAACTTCCAACCGGTGACGTGACAGCCCACGCAGTCGAGGTGGTGCTGCTTTCCCACGCCCACCAGCGCCTGGTACGCGAGCGGGTGTTTGGTGGTCTTGAACACCGCTTCCGCTTCCGCATGGCAGGTCACGCAGGTGGCCGTGCCCACGATGCCGCGCAGCTCAGGCGTCGCAGGCGGGCACGAGACGCCGTTGGTCTTCGCCCACGCCAGGTTGATCTGCCCGACGTCGACGTCGTACTGCTTCTCCACCGCCTGCACCGCGGGATCCCGGGCGGAGTTCGACTCGAGGGGAATGAAGCGTGCGGTCACCGTGGCTTTGCCTTCTGGAATGGGCAGCGGCGTCTCGGCCAACGACGCGCGGCGGCTGATGATCTCCTCCAGCTTCGCCTTGCGCAGGGCCTTGAGCTCGTCTTTGAGCATCGGCTCGTTGACCTGAAAGCGCAGCAGCTCGATGCGTTGATCGAGCGCGTTCAGCTCGCCATCGCGTTCGCCATCACCCCGCAGCCACTCGACGCGGCCGCCGTCTTTGAACGACACGTCGACGCGCAGCAGCGAGCGGCCCTTGCTCTGCACCTGCACCACCTTCGTCACGCCGCCCGCCATCCGGCTCTCTTCCGCGGCGAACTCGTCCTTCGAGCGCGAGGCGATGAAGAGATCGACCTGAGATGCCTCTATCGATTCGCGCAGCAGCTCGGTGAACGGCAACGGCACCATCGCCACCACGAAACGGGCGCCTGCCTTGCGGGCGTCGTCAGCGAGGGCGCGCGCTGCAGCGGGAGTCGGCGCAGAGATGAGACCCACGCCATCGAGCACCTTGAACGAGCCACTGGCCAGCTCAGGCAAGTTCAGGTTCTGCCGGAACGCCGCCCCCCGCGCGTCATCGAGCGGCCCGGTGGCGCGCAGGTCGAGGCCCATGGCCTTCCACGACTGCGCCAGGGCCTGGGCCTTGCGCTCCTGCTGCAGCACCGCGTCATCCGGCAGCTGGAGCGAACCGAACAGGGCATCACCCGTGTCGATCAGGTGCACCACGCCGCCGGCCTTGCGCGCCTCTGCCACCTGGAACGCCGCGCGCGAGATGCCGCCGCGCATGTTCTCGCTGCAGCCGCACGGACCCAAATAGCCGCGCACCTCGGCGGTGAAGAACAGCGTCACCTGATGGGGAACGGCGCTGCCACTGGGAGCGGGCTTCGCGGTCGTACAGCCCGCAAGCACCAGCAGAACCGCTAGCAGCTCACCAGATGATGCTCTCGACCAGCTCGTCGACCTTCTCACCAAGGGCCTCCAGGCCATGCGACTTCGAGAGGTAACCGTCGGCACCGACCTGGCCTGCCAACTTTTCCAGCTCCTCGTCGCCCAGCGAGCTGAAGAGCACGATGGGAATGTCCTGGGTGTTGTACTCGTTCTTCAGGGTTCGGCAGATGTCCGCGCCCGTGGCCTCAGGCATGTGGATGTCCGTGAGGATCATGTGCGGGTGGAATTCGCTGAGCAGCCTCTCGAACTCCATCAACGTGGACGCTCCGCGGACGTCGTAGCCACGTTCTTCGAGTACGGCTTTCTCCATCTGCAGCGTGATCTCGCTGTCGTCGATGAGGAGGATTCGGCGCTTTTCCACGCCTGTGCTGATAGTAGGGTGCGCCCGATTTTCCAAGAGGTCTTCCAATGCGACGTACCGTTCTTTCGTTGTCCCTGATCGCCGCGTTGGCCTCGACCCCTGCTTTGGCTGACTTGAAGGTCGGCTACGTCGACCTCCAGCGCGCTCTCCAGGAGGTCTCCGAAGGGCAGGCCGCCAAGTTCAAGCTCAAGAGCGAGATCGACAAGCGGAAGGCCGAATTCGAGACCGAGCAGAAGAAGCTCCGGGAAGACGGCATGGTTCTTGACCGGCAGGCCTCGGCGATGAGCGAAGAGGTGCGCATCGAGAAGATGAAGCAGCTCCAGGGCCGGCTGATGCAGATCTCCGAGAAGGGCCAGAAGCTCCAGGTCGAGTTCGTGGAGAAGGAGCGCACCGAGCTCAAGAAGATCTTCGACAAGATGGACCCCATCGTCGCGGCCATCGCCAAACGCGAGGGGCTGGCCATGGTGTTCGAGAAGACCGACTCGGGGCTGGTGTTCGCCGAGTCGAACCTCGACGTCACCAACGAGCTGGTGCGCACCTACAACGAGAAGTTCCCGGTGAAGGGCGTGAAGACTCAGTCCCCTGGACCGGCCGCGCCCAAGGACGCGCCCACGAAGTGACGACCGCCGCTCAGGTCGCAGCCCTGGTGGGCGGGACGGTGGATGGCGACGGCGCGGTGCAGGTCACCGGCGTCGCGGGCCTCGAGCAGGCGCAGGCCGGTCAGCTCTCGTTCTTCGGAAACCAGAAGTACAAGAAGGCGCTCGCGGCCACCCAGGCGTCGGTGGTGCTGGTCTCGGCAGGCGCGCCGCCCCGGGGCGACAAGACCTACGTGGTGGTGCCCAACCCCCACCTCGCTTTTGCCCGGGTGGCGCAGACCTTTTCGCCCCCGAAGCAGCATGCGCCCGGCATCTCGGCGAAGGCCACCGTGCACCCCACCGCGAAGATCGACGCCACCGCGACGGTGATGGACTTCGTGTCGATCGGAGCGGGCAGCGTGGTCGGCCCGCGGGTGGTGCTCTTCCCCGGCGTGTACCTGGGCGAACAGGTGAGCATCGGTGAAGGCACGGTGCTCTCGGCCAACGTCTGCGTGCTCGATCGGTGCACCATCGGCGCGCGCTGCTTGCTGCACCCCAACGCGGTGATCGGCGCTGACGGCTTCGGTTTCGCGCTCGACATGTCAGTGCCCGAACACGTGAAGATTCCCCAGGCGGGCATCGTGCGCGTGGAAGACGACGTGGAGATCGGCGCCTGTTCCTGCGTCGACCGCGCGACCACGGGCGAGACGGTGGTGGGGCAGGGCTCGAAGATCGACAACCTGGTGCAGGTTGGCCACAACTCCACGGTGGGAAGGCTCTCGATTCTCTGCGCGCAGGTCGGCCTTGCGGGCACCACCGAGCTGGGCACGGGTGTGGTGCTCGCCGGCCAGGTGGGCGTCGCGGGGCATCTGCGCATCGGCGACATGGCGAAGATCGGCGCGCAGGCGGGCGTCATCTCAGACGTCGACGACGGCGCGCAGGTGATGGGCTCACCTTCGATGCCCAGCCGGCCGTACATGCGCTCGACCGCGCTCTTCATCAAATTGCCGGAGCTCCAACAGGAGCTGCGTGACCTCAAGAAACGTCTCGACGCGATCGAGAAGGGAAAGACCTCGCCATGATGGACGTGAAAGAGATTCAGAAGCTGCTCGCGCACCGCTACCCGTTCCTGCTGGTGGATCGCGTGCTGGAGATCGAAACCGGCAAGAAGCTGGTCGGTTTCAAGAACGTGACGATCAACGAGGAGTTCTTCCAGGGCCACTTCCCCGGCCACCCGGTGATGCCGGGCGTGTTGATCCTCGAGGCGTTGGCGCAGGCCTGCGCGCTCCTGGCGTACAAGAGCTCGGGCCTCAACCCGGAGGACCTCGTCATCTACCTGATGGCGATCGACAACGCGAAGTTCCGCAAGCCCGTGGTTCCCGGCGACCGGCTCACCCTCACCGCCGAGGTGGTGCGGGTCAAGGGCGTCATCTGGAAGCAGCGCGGCGTGGCGACCGTCGACGGCGCGGTGGTGGCCGAAGCCGACTTTCTCGCGACGGCGGTGAAGAAAGGGCAGGCCACCCTGTGAGCATCCACCCCACGGCCATCGTCGCTCCGGGCGCGATCATTCACGAGTCGGCGGAGATCGGCCCGTACGCGATCATCGGCGCGCAGGTGCGCATCGGCGCTGGCACCAGCATCGGCGCGCACACCGTCGTCGATGGCGACACCATCATCGGCGAGCGCAACCGCATCTTTCATCTCGCCTCGATCGGCGCGCCCCCGCAGGATCTCAAGTACGCCGGCGAGAACACCAAGCTGGTGGTGGGTGACGACAACCAGATCCGCGAGTTCACCACCCTGCACACCGGCACCATCGGCGGCGGGGGCATCACGCGCATCGGCAGCAAGAACCTCTTCATGGCCTACTCGCACGTGGCGCACGACTGCATCGTGGGCAACGGCTGCGTGCTGGCCAACGCCGCCACGCTGGCAGGTCACGTCGAGGTGGGCGACCACTGCACGCTGGGTGGGTTGTCGGCGGTGCACCAGTTCAGCCGCATCGGGAAACACGCCTTCCTCGCCGGCGGCACGATGGCCGTGATGGACGTGCCCCCCTACTGCATCGCGCAGGGGGATCGCGCTGAGCTGGCCGGCCCCAACGCGGTGGGGCTCAAGCGGCACGGGTACACCGACGAGCAGCAGACGCGCATCAAGGACGCATACCGGGTGCTCTTCCGCTCGAAGATGGGGCTCAACGAGGCGCTCTCTCAACTGCAGGCCGAGATGGGTCAGCACCCTGAGATCGCGTTGCTCCTCGAGTTCATCACCAACAGCAAACGCGGCATCACCCGCTGAAGCTGAACTCACACGCTGAAAACGCTCTCCCTCTCCCCGAGGGGGAGAGGGTCGGGGAGAGGGCTTGACCACTTCCGCAATCGGACTCATCGCCGGCAACGGCCGCCTCCCGTTCCTCTTTGCCGAAGCCGCGAAGGCGCAAGGCCTCGCCGTGCACGCCGTGGCGTTCGAAGGAGAAGCCGACGACTCGCTCCGGCCCTTCGTGAACTCGCTGCACTTCGTGAAAGTCGGCCAGGCCGACGCGATCGTCGGTGCCTTCAAGAAACAAGGCATCACCCAAGCCGTCATGGCCGGAGGCATCGGCCGCATCCGCTCGCTCACCCAGGCGCGCCCCGACTTCGGCATGCTCAAGATCGCCGCGAGCCTGCGCAGTCTGCGCGACGACG
Source organism: Archangium sp. (assembly GCA_031412555.1). GTDB lineage: Bacteria > Myxococcota > Myxococcia > Myxococcales > Myxococcaceae > Archangium_A. The sequence continues at coordinate 12,295 of JANODF010000851.1, forward strand.
AACTCCTCCGCGCCGTCGCCGGCTACTTCGAGAGCAAGGGTGTGCAGATCGTCGCGCCCACCGACTACGTGAAGTCAGTGCTCGCACAGCAAGGCCACCTCGCCGGTCCCGCGCTCACCGCGCAACAACGCCAGGACGTCGAGCTGGGCCGCGAAGTCGCCGCCACGCTGGGCCGCGCTGACGTGGGCCAGACGGTGGTGGTCAAAGAAGGCGTGGTGCTGGCGGTCGAGGCCGTGGAAGGCACCGACGAGTGCATCCGCCGCGCAGGCAAGTTCGGCGGGCCGGGTGGGGTGGTGGTCAAGCGCTGCAAGCCCGCTCAGGATCTGCGTTTCGATCTGCCCGCGGCCGGGCCGGTCACCCTCGAGGTGATGCGCGAAGCAGGCGCGACGGTGTTGGCGGTCGAGGCAGGCAAGACCGTGCTGCTCGATTCGTCGTTGTTGTTCTCCGGCGCGGCGAAGCTCGGCTTCTCCGTGCTGGGCTTCTGAGGATTCTCGATGACGACTGAAGCCAGGAAGCCTCTCCTGCAGCGGCTCATCCCGATCGGCACGCCCGGCTATCACGTGTTCCTCGCGTCGATCGCCATCCTGATCCTCGGGCCGCTGGGCGGAGTCACCGCCGCGTACATGAACTACGCCCTGGGCTTCTTCGTCGGCGGCCAGGTGCTCGCCGGAATCCTCGGCTCGACGGTGACCTACTTCTACGGGCCCGAGGGCAAACACGGCGCCAACTACATGCAGACCATGGCGGCGTCGGTCAGCTCCATGGCGGCGATGGGCGTGCTGATTCAGGCGATGGTGTGGCTGGGCATGCCACTGCCGCCGACGTGGCTGCTCATCACGTATTTCCTGTGCATCGGCATGTTCGGTGTCGGCGTGGGCATGCTCTACACGCCGATCCTCGTCGACAAGTTGCAGCTGACGTACCCGTCGGGTCTGGCGGTGGCCAACATCCTCCGCGCGCTCACCGACGTGCGCCTGCTGCGCCGGAGCGTGGGCACCCTGGGCGGCGGCATCTTCAGCGGCATCGTGCTCTCGGTGATCGTCTCCAAAGTCAACGCGTGGCTCGAGACGCTCAAAGACAAACCCGGCACGCTGATGACCTGGGCGGCCAGCTTCTCCGCGGTCACCTTCGGCGGCGGCATGATCGTCGGGGCGCGCATCGCGGTGTCCGCCATCCTGGTCGGCGGCATCGGGTTGTTGATGTCGCCCTGGCTGGTGCGCAACGGGTACCTCGGGCCCGACGATCCCTTCCGGAAGATCGGCTTCATCTTCGCGCTGGGCACCATTCTCGGCGCGGCCATCGTCGATCTCTCGCTGCTCGCGCGTGACGCGATGAAGAAGGTGCGCGCTGCGAAGACCGATGCGGTGCCCGCCACCGGACCCCAGGCCAACGTGGGCCGGCTGCTGTTGTGGGTCGGCTTCTGGGCCGTCGCGCTGGCGATCGTCGCCACGCAGATGCTGAACGTGCCGGTGGGCTGGGTGGTGCTGGCCATCGTGCTCGCGTTCGTCTTCCAGATGATCAACGGCATCTCGCAGGGCATCACCGATCAGAACCCGATCAGCTCGGCGTTCGTGGTGACGGTGCTCCTGATGGGCCTGCTTGGTTTGCGCGATCCGCTGATCGGTTTGCTGGGTGGTTCGATCTTGCTGGTCTCCTGCACCGTCGGCGTCGACATGCAGCAAGACCGCTCGACCGGCTGGCGGCTGGGCTCCGATCGTTCGGTGCAGTTTCGCTATCAGATGTTGGGCATCGTCTTCGGGGCGGTGGTGGCCGTGGTGATGACCCGGGTGTTCCTCGAGGGGTTCCCGGTGCTCAACAAGAACCTCTTCGACATGCCTGAGCTGCGGCACACCGAAGCGCGCGGTTGGCAGAGCGCGATGACCTACAAGTTCGTCGGCGTGCTCAACACGCTCAACAAGGATCAGAGCAAGACGCTGGGCGTGATGGGCCTGGGCGTGATCGCCGGCTTCGTGATCGAAGTCTTGCGCAAGGTGATCTTCAAGAACCCGAAGTACGTCGCGTGGAAGAAGAAGAGCGCTGCGAACAACGCGGTCGATTTCACCCTCGATGCGCTGATCCTCGCCTCGCCGTACGCCTCGAGCTTCGGTGGTTTCGTCGACTTCGAGTCGTCGATCTGGTGGGGCATCGGCGGCATCGTCGCCACGTTGCTGGCCTCGAGACGGGCCCCTGAGCCGGTGGCGAAAGACGGCGAGATTCTCCCCGAAGACATGAGCGCGACCAGCCTGGTGGGCGGTGGCCTCATCGCAGGCGAGAGTCTCTTTGCGCTCTGGCTGGGCATCTCGGGGCTGGTCAGCCGCGGCGCGCTGGGCAAGGTCTTCGGCGGCTGAAACGCCCTTTGCGCCACGTCACGCAGCGTGACGTGGCGCGTTGGGCCAGGCGTGAGGCACCGTGGCACCCCACTTTCCGGTCACCCGCTCAGCCTAGATTTCGGCAGAGCTCAGCACGATGGTCGGCTGGCCTTCGATATCGCAGCGGATGCTGGTCGGCCGGTTCTCGTCGAGCACGGTGACCTTGGCCTGCACGTGCGCAGTGCAGGTGCGGCGATTCTTGATGGCGTCTTTGATGGCCCTGAGCCCTTCACCTTCAATGGTGACGGTCGCAGGCAGGTTGCCGATCTGATCACGGTTCAACACCTGCTCGCCGTTGACCCAGAACTCGACGTCGCGGATGCGCGTCTCGACCTGAAAGCGGTCGCCGGTCTCGTCGTAGAAGTCGAGTTTCTGCACCTCGATCTCCACCCGGTTCGCGTACTTGAACGCGCCCTTGAACTCCTTGATCGAGTCGTAATCCCTCTCGTTGAGCACCTCGACTTCCTGGTCGAACACGAACTGGCAACCGCCGGTCACACGCGACGACGTGACCACGTATTCCGTGGCGCCATCGTCACCGACGATGGTGTCTCCACAGGTGAAGTTGCTGCTGTTGATGTTCGCGGTGAACGAACGGCTGATGGGCCGCACGCCCTCCTTCTTGGAGATCCGCACTTCGAGAGGTCCGCATGCAGCCAACCCGACCAGCGTCAGCAGGCACGATCCAACTTTGATGAGGCGACTCATGGTGTGTCCTTTCGTTTGAGGTAGCGAAAGGGTGAGGGCTGCAATCAGCACACCACGAGGGCCGGTGTTACGAGTCGCGCCCCCATTTTGGTGCGGCTTTAGGCACAATGGGGCCATGGCGCCCGTGAAGTCGCAGCCTTCGACTCCCTTCGCCAGCCGCGAACTCAATGGCGAGGTGTTGCTCGAAGAACTGGGCGATCTGCGGAACGCCCAGGTACCCCAGAAGCTGCTCAGTGATCTGGTGGTGGGCCTGCGCGATCTGGAGGGAGTTCGCGTTTCGGAAGCAGCGATGCGACTCAAACAGCTCGCGGCAAATCGGTTCTCCGCCACGCCCTCCCTGGCCTCGTTGCTGGTGCGCTGGGCGGCCAAGCTGAAGGTGGAGGCCGACGTGCCCCTGCTGATCTCTCACTTCGAGCGGTTGGCGATCACCGCGGCCATCGTCGCCTCCGTGCGCCGCGCGTCAGACTCGCTGAAGGGTGGGGGCCGCTGATGGCGTTCCCGGTCTCTGAAGAAGCGACGGATCAACTGGCACAGTGGCCGCAACGCGCCCGGGCGCTGTTCGCGGAGTTGCTCGATGACGCCGGCAGCGATCTACAGCGCGAGTTCATTCAACGCGCGGTGGCCGCGGCCCACACTCCGGCCGAGGTGCACGCCTTCGCCGACGAGCTGCGCGGCATGAGTGATGAAGAAGCGTACGAAGCGTGCACCCTCAACGAGTCGGCGCCCGACGACTACACGGTCACGCAGTTGCTCCGCGCCGAGGCCGACCCGCTCTTCGCGTTCGAGTTGATGGGCGGCACCATCGAGCCCAATGAGGCTGAGAACAGCAGCCCGGGTTTCATTCCTCCGCGCCGCGCCCTGGACACCATCGAGCTGGAGGCCGTCGCTCCGTTGGATGCCGTCGCTGCTGCCGTCTCGAAGAAGAAGTCGTCTGATTCGTTCGAGGCTGATTCTCCCGGCACGCGGGTGAAGAAGCTCGACTGGAACGACTTGCCCAGCAACCGGCCTGCGCCGCAGAAGAAAGATGCGGGCCCCGCTTCGAGCAACGGCACGCGCTTCCTCGAGAGCCTGCTCGCCGAAGCGACGCGAGGTTTGTCCATCTCGTGGAAGGAGCAAGACGTCGACGTGCCAGGTGGGCTCACCATGGCCGACGCGCTCGCTTCAGCGGCCGGTGCGCTCAGCCGCGGCATTCCGGTGCCGTGCGCGGTGGGGCCTGCTCCGGGTGAACACCGCCGCTTCATCGTGTTGATGCAGCTGAACACCTCGGGCAAGAACCGCGCGTGGCAGCTCTACGATCCGTTCTCGTCCGAGCTGCTGTGGGCCAACGAAGGCGACCTGTTGGCGAAAGCCGAGCTCCCTTTTGCCAACAAGATGAATCGCCGGTTGACGCGCATCGTCTTGCCGCAGAGCCTGCGATCGACCTTCTGAAGGAGTCCTCATGAAGCAGGTGTTCCTCCTCACTGCGCTCTTGCCCGCGCTCGCCTTCGCCGACTCGGTGAACGTCTCGCTCACCAACAAAGCGCTCAAGGGCAAGGGCACGCCCGCGGTGCACATCGAGATCCTCGAGCCGATCGCTGGCTTCCGGCTGGTGCTGGCGAAGGACGGCGGCAAGCCGCAGGAGTGGAAGGGCGGCGGCAAACCCGGCGTCACCCGCACCATCGAGCTCTCCCAATCGGAGGGCACCACGAAGTGGGCGGGTGAGCTGATCATCAACCTGCCCAACGGCACCACTGGCAACATGCCGCTCGAGTTCGAGACCGAGCTGGTCGGGCCGCTCAGCCTCACGATGGACAAGGACAAGGACGTCGACATTCCGGGGCGCAAGCTGCGCTTCACGCTCAACCAGCCGATCGCCAAAGTGCACCTCAAGGTCTTGATGGATACCGGCTCGACCATCGTCGACGACGACATCGCCTTCGACGGTGAACCCGCGGGCACGAAGCTCGAGGTGACCTGGCCGGAAGCGAAGGGCCAGGTGTTGAAGGTCGACCTGCGCGCGTACGCGAAGTCAGGCGTCTACAACGGCGTCGAGCTCACCCCGTGGCGCATCGACATTCCCCATGAAGAGGTGAATTTCGCGTCGGGAAAGTGGGACGTTTCGCCCGAAGAAGCAGCAAAGCTGGAGAGCAGCCTCAAGCTCATTCTCGCGGCGATCGACAAGTTCGGCTCGTTGGCTGAGATCAAGCTCTTCATCGCGGGCCATACCGACACGGTGGGGGCGAATGCCTCGAATCGAACGCTCTCGCTCAACCGGGCGCGCAGCATTGGCGCGTGGTTCCGCAAGAAAGGCGTGCGGATCCCCGTGCGCTACGAGGGGTTCGGCGAAGAGGCGTTGCTCGTTTCGACCAACGACGAAACGGCAGAGGCGAAGAACCGGCGCGCCGAATACATCATCGCCATCGACGACCCGACCACGAAGAGCGTGCCGTTCCAGCCGAACTGGCAACGTCTTTGAGGGCTAGTCAGCAGAGAAGGAGACCGAAGTGGTCTGGTTCGCCTGTACGGTGACCTTCTCCTTCAGCTTCCGTTTCGGGTGGACGAGGAGGATCTCGTACGTGCCGACGGGTGCAGGCAGCTTCTGCACGCCAGTGACCTCATACGAGCGGCCCTGAATCGTCACGGTCGCGTACGGCACCGCCTTCACCGAAAGCGAGCCCATCTTGCGAGCGAGCGGCGGCAGCTTCTTCTGCACCTCCGGCTCAGTCGCCGTCACGACAGTCCCCGCATCAATCTCGACGCTGGGCGGCGGAGGCACCACCACCGGATCCGTCGGCACGACCGGCGGCTCGGGCTTCGGAGGCTGCTTCACCGCGACCACAACCGGCGCCGCGACCTCAGGCGGCACCAGCGGCAACTTCTCAGGCCGGGTGGTCACGTAGCCGACCAGACTCGCCAACCCGATCACCAGCACCGCCAACACGCCGATCAACGGCGCATTCGACCTGGTGGGAACCGGCTCCAGCACCGGCTCGCTCTGAGGCCGCGTTTCCCCCGGCGACGTCGCCTGCTCCGTCTTGCTCGCGCTGATCTCGATCGCAAGCGACGGCCGCAACACCACGCTCGGCTCGACCGGCAGCGGATCGTACTTCCGGCTGGGCCGCTTGAGCGCCGGCATCTCTTCCGTACCGCGCGAGGGGGGCGCCGCAGCCTTGAACTCCTCGGTGCTCGCCCCCGGCGCATCGTCATCATCCATCACCCCGCGGCGGCCGGGCGTGGTCTTCCGGCTGCGCGCTGCTGGCACGGGCACCGGCGTGGCCGTGACGGTCCCGGGCTTCGCGCGTGCCGCCGTCTTGCCCTCACCGAAGTCATCGTCGCCGTGCTGATCCGCGGGGGCCTGATCGGCGGGCGCATCGTGCTCCTCACGAAACAGCTGCTGAAGAAACAGCGCGACCGAGCTGTCATCGACCGACCGTGCGTTGCGCAGCACGTAGTTCGCCAGCGCCTTCTCCATCTCAAAGCCGGTCTGAAAACGTTCCTCGGGTGACCGGGCGAGCGCCTTCATCACCACGTCAGACAGCTCGACCGGCACGTCGGGGTTGAGGCGGGCAGGGGGGGCGATGAGGCTGTCCTGCACGGCGCGCAGCACCGCGAGATCCGAGTCGCCCGCGAAGAGACGGCCGCCGGTCAACATCTCCCAGAGCACGATGCCCAGCGCGAAGAGATCGGTGCGCGCATCGACCTTCTCGCCGCGTGCCTGCTCGGGGGCCATGTACGCGAACTTGCCCTTGAGCATGCCGGGCGCGGTCTGGGTGGTGGTGGCCTTGGCGATGCCGAAGTCGGTCAGCTTCACCGCGCCGTCGAACGAGAGCAGCACGTTGTGCGGGGTGACGTCGCGATGCACCACGCCGATGCGCTGGCCGTTCTCGGTGAGCGCGTGCGCGTACTGAAGCCCGCGGGCGACCTGCGCACCGATCTCCGCCACCAGCGTGGGAGGAAAGGGCACGCCTTGATCGCGGCAGCGCTTCCGCAGATCCCACAGCGAGGCGCCGCGCACGTATTCCATCGCCAGGTAGAACGACTCGCCGTGTTTTCCGAAGTCGAAGATCTGCACCACGTTCGCGTGGTTGAGCCGCGAGACGAGCCGCGCTTCGGCGATGAACATCTGCACGAACTGCGAATCGCGCGCGAGGAAGCTGCGCACCACCTTGATGACGACGTCCTTGGAGAAACCCTCCGGGCCGGTGGCGCTCGCCAGAAAGATCTCGGCCATGCCGCCTTCGGCGAGCTTCCGCTTGATGACATAGCGGCCGACTTCTGTTCCTGGAGCCAACATTCCCCTGCGCCGCCTCCGCTGCTAGACGTGCGAACTCTAGTCTCGGGAGCCCGGGGGTCCAAACGATGCGATCGGCGTGCGTGGTGTTGGTGGTCATGGTGGCGGCGACGGCCTGGGCGCAGAGCGGGCGCAAGACGGTCATCGTGGCGGGCGGCGACTGTGCCGATCCCACCTTGATCAGCGGCGCCAAAGACTTCCGCGATACGGCCAGCCGGCTGCTGGGCGGTCAGCTGATGGAGCCCGAAGCCGTGCTCGACATCGTTCGCCCCCGGCCCACCCGCAGCATGCAAGACATGGAGCGCCAGGTGGAGTCGGCCAAGGCCCTCTTCTACGGCGGCCAACCCGAGCGCGCTTTGGAGCTGGTGGAGCGCTCCCTGGTCGAGCTGGAGCGGGCTTCTCCCGAAGCCAAACCCTGGGCGGTGACCCAGGCCGCGCTGGTGTTGACCGCCCTGGTGCAGAAGAACCTCGACCACCCGAAGGAAATGAACGACGCCTTTCGCCGGATCGTCCGCCTGGATCCCACCTTCAAGCTCGACCCCGATGCCCATCCGCCGTCGGCCATCGCTGCGCTCGACGCGGTGAAGAAGGAGCTCAACCGCAACCGCAAGGCGACCCTGCAGGTGCGCGTCGACGCCGGGCCCGCCGCCACCGTCTACGTCGACGGGCTGGCCATGGGCGCGACCCCGCTCAAGCTCGAGCTGCCGCCGGGCACCTACCGGGTCTCGCTCGGTGCACCGGGCATGTTGTCCTTCCCGCACCGGGTCGAGCTGCCGCGCGACACCAAGCTCAACGTCGACCTCAGCTTCGAAGGCAGCCTCGGCGTACAGGCCCCGTTGTGCCTGAGCGGCTCGGATGACGGCGCGGCGATGAAGCTGGCGTCGCTGGTGGCCGCGGAGAACGTGATCATCTTGCGCAACACGGGCAAGCGGGTCGACCCGCCGTTCATCAACGGGGCGCTGTTCGATCTCGCCACCGGCAAGCAGGAGCGGGGCGGCGCGGTCACTCCGGATCGCCTGCCGAAGCTCGCCACCTTCCTCATCACCGGCAAAGAGCAACTGGGCATCGAGCGCAACGCCCCGGTGGCGGAGAAGAAGGTGCCGGTCGCCGATCCGGTGAAGCTCGAGCCGCTGCCACCGCCGCCACCTCTGGTGGTGGATGCGCGCCAGCCCACCTTCGATGCCACTTCCGGCGTGAGCACAGGCCGGGTGACTTCGTTCGTGCTGCTGGGCGTGGGGGCTGTCGCCATCCTCACCTCGGTGGTGGTCTACGCGGCCGAAGAAAAAAGCCGGGGTCGTTACATCTCCGTCGTCGACGTGAAAGGCGGAGGCAAACTGCCTGGTTCGGATTTCCCCGAGCTCTTCACGGAGACCGTGGGGGTCATGGGCGCCGTCGACAACAACCGGGTGCTCACCGGCACGTTGATTGGTGTCGGCGTGGGCGCGGCAGTCGCCGGGGTCGTGGGGTTGGTGCTCTTTCCCGACAGCTCCACCCGGGTCTCGGTGAGCGCGAGCCCCAGCGGCGGGGCGATGAGCGTCAGCGGGCGCTTCTAGAAAAGCTTCAGCTCGCTTCGGCTCGAGGCGCTGCTGCGGTCTTCGGCACGATGTTGTGTTTGCTCAGCTCGGCGCCCAGGCGGCCGGTGGCCATCAGCGCCCACATGCGCCAGTCGGCGATGAACGACCACGCAGGGTACGTGAAGGTGGCGGGCCGGTTCTTCTCGACGAAGAAGTGGCTGACCCACGCGAAGAGGTAGCCCGAGAACAACGCGCTCAGCACGTAGTACGGCGCGAGGTACACCACGGCCATCACCAGGTTGAGCGCGGCGATGGTGGTGCCCACGAAGTGGATCCAGCGGGTGGCGGGCAACGAGTGCTCACCCAGGTAGAAGGGCCAGAAGGCCTCGAAGGTCGTCAGCGTCTTCTTCATTTGGCGAAGATCTTTCGGAAGAGGGCCACGATGCCCTGGTCGTTGGTCGCCTTGAGCTCGTCGACCTTGACGGTTTCTCGCTCACCCGGGGCCTTGGGCGCCAGCTGTTGTTTGTCCTTCAGCTGCTGCTTGCGATTGGGGTCGAGTGACATTGCGCTGAACTCGTCTTCCCCCTCGTACGACACCTGCGCACGCGGACGAGCACCAGGCAGTGAAGGGGAAGAGCCCGAAGGCAGTTTGCCAGCCATAGACCCGACAATATGGAGTGATCTGGCCGCTCGGGCAATCCCCCGGCGCAAGCAAGTCCCCCAAAAGATTGACCGAGTGAAAGCGCCATGGGAGCTTCCGCGAGCGATGTCGGGACCTTCTGCGATGAAGAGGCTGCGGTGGGTTCTCGCCCTTGCGGCCGTGTGTGCGTCGGCTTGCGGGCCGGTGCAATCGACGTCCTACCTCATGGACACCGAGACGATGCTCGAGGCCGCGCGCACGGCGCAGGCCGACAAGCTCGCCCCCTACGAGTGGACCGCGGCCAACCTCTACTTCGCCAAGTCGAAGGAAGAGGTGGGGTACTCCGACTTCGAGCAGGCGGTCGACTACGGCAAGAAGGCCGTCGACTTCGCCACCCGCGCGCGTGACACCGCCTTGAAGGTAGGCCGCCGCAACGAGCCGTCTCCGACTGATCCGCCGGTGGTGCCGACGCCATGACGTACCGTTCGCTGGGGCTGGTGCTGGTGTTGAGCTTGATGGGTTGCCACAGCGGCCCCCAGATTCGTGCGTCGGGCGACGTGATCAAGACCGACATCGAGCGCGCGCGCCGTTCGAACGCGCTGCGCTGCGCTCCCCGGGAGCTCGCTTCCGCCGAGGCCAACCTCGACTTCGCCCTGGGTGAGCTCGACGAAGGCAACTCGCAGCGCGCCTACGAGCACATCGGCGAAGCCGAGCTGATGGCGAAGAAGGCCGTGGCGCTGAGCCGCGACTGTGCGCCCCGGCAGGTGGTGGTGAAGGAAGCCCCGCCGCTGGTGGTGAAGATCGAAGAGACCGACAAAGACGGAGACACGGTGCTCGACAAGGACGACCAGTGTCCTTCGTTGCCCGGGCCGGTCTCGAACAAGGGCTGCCCCATCGAGGCCCCCAAAGATCGCGACGGCGACGGCATTCTCGACCCGTCTGACAAGTGCATCGATCAGCCCGAAGATCTCGACGCGTTCCAGGACGAAGACGGCTGCCCCGAGCCCGACAACGACAACGACGGCATCCTCGACACGTCGGACAAGTGCCCCAACGAAGCGGGCCCGATGCAGAACATGGGCTGCCCGATCCTCGACAAGGACGGCGATGGGCTCAACGACGACAAGGACAAGTGCCCGAACGAGCCTGAAGACAAGGACGGCTTCGAGGACGAAGACGGCTGCCCCGATCTCGACAATGACTCCGACGGCGTGCCCGATGATCGCGATGACTGCCCGATGGTTCCCGGCCCGGTCGACAACAAGGGCTGCCCGCGGAAGTACTCGCTGGTGGCGGTGACCAAGGACCGCATCGAGATCAAGAAGCAGATCAAGTTCGCTACCGGCAGCGCGAAGATCGTGGGCGCCGAGAGTGAGAAGATCCTCGATGAGGTGGCGCTGGCCCTGAAGGACAACGCGCAGATCAAGAAGGTGCGCGTCGAGGGTCACACCGACTCGGT
>JANODF010000852.1:0-6604 GCA_031412555.1 Archangium sp.
GCCCGAGTTCGCTGGGTTTGTGGCAGGCCAGCGCGACCATGAGGCTCACCTGTTCGGGTGTGAACTTGGGCGGTGTTCCGCTGCGGTACTCGTCCATCAGCACCTCGCGAATCTTCCTCTCGAGGTCGCCCTTGTCCTCAGCCGCTTCTGCGCCCGCGAGCACCTCGTGGGTGCGGGCAAAGCGCTTTCGCCAGCGACGCACCCGCTGGGCGTCGATGCCGAGCGCACGCGCCTGATCAACGCACAGTTCACCATTCGCAGAGCGCAGCACGATCTGCGCCCTCTCAACGAGCCGCTGAGGCTCGGTCTTCGACCGAGCAAGTCGCTCAACGATCAGCCGCTGCTTCACCGACAAATCGATCTTCGCCGCCTGCTGCGCCAAGGTGACCTCCATGTGCCAGAGATCGCCCCTTCCTGATCCTCAGACGTCACGTCGTCAAGCGGTCAGTTCTTCCGTCGGCCTGTACTAGACCGGTGATCTCCCCGTGAGGATCACCCGCATGGATGAGGGAGGCAGCAAGGAAGTCGCGCCGAGCGTGCGAGAGCGCACGGTGGCGGGATGGCTCTTCCTCCACGTCGACGTTGCTCGGAGTGCCCTCGCTGGTTCCGCCCCGGCGTCTCGGCGCTGAAGACGCAGCGAACCTGCTCTCGATCATGTCGGCTGGAAAGACGCGCCTCTGCGGCCAGACGTCGGCGGCGGAACGATCTCGCGGAGTCACGAGCCGATGAACGAACTCGACAGAGGACCAGCCGCGCCGGCCGCAGAAACAGCGATCCTCAGCTGTTGTCACGGGCCGGCCTCCCGCCGCAACTCACCGAGAGCGTTGACGAATTCATGCTTTTGCTGAGCCACGCCGAGGAGCGGTCACGAGCCGGCCTCCGCCGCCAACTCCGACGGATGCTCGTCGGTCACCTCCCGGATCTCGAGGGCGCACAGGCTTCTGCTGCCGCGGGCTGAGGGATGTCACGAGCCGGCCTCGCGCGATTCTCCCAGCTAGCGCGATGACTTGAGTGGCCTCCGCTGGGCCGCCGTCACTGACCTGTCTGTTCAGCGACGGACCTGGCGCGCATCACTTCGGGAATGACGACAGGAACCACAGCGACGTACTCGGCACGAGTTGGGGCGAACGGCTTGTTCGGCGTGGTCGGGGAGGGCGAGCTCGTCGTCCACGCGAATGCGTTCCTCGCGACGGTCACGCAGCGGGGCTTCTCGCCGCGGACGGTGCGCGCCTACGCGCACGATCTCGTCGTCTTCTTCCGCTGGCTCGCCACGACGCCCTACCAGCTAGCCGACATCGGTGAGCGCGGCCTCCTCGAGTACGTCGGCGTGCAGCGGCAGGAGGAAGCGCAGCCCCGATCGATCAACCGAAGGCTCTCGAGCTGCAAGCTCCTCATCCGGTTTGTGAGCGGCAAAGAGCCGGAGCGAACGAGCTCAGCTGCCCACTTCCGCGGTCCCGGTCGCGACAAGAATCTCGGCCTTCATTCCCTTCGGCCGCAACGACGCGTGGCGCTGCGGGTGAAGGTTCCTCGCACGCTGATCGAGCCGCTCACGCGAAAGCAGGTCCGGCACTTCATCCGCGGCCTCCGTCGATACCGCGACCTGGCGATCGTCTACCTGATGCTGCTGTGCGGGCTGCGCTCGCTCGAGGTCCTGCTTCTCGAGTGCGCAGACGTGTCGCTCGAAGATCTCCGTCTGCGGGTCCGGGGGAAGGGCGGGAAGGAGAGGGCGATGCCGATTCCCGAGATGCTCCGCCGGTTGCTGGGACGGTACCTGGACCTCGAACGCCCCGAGGCGTCCACGACGCAAGGGCTCTTCGTCGTGCTCAAGGGACCGCACCGAGGGCAGCCGATGACGAGTGCGGGACTGCGAAGTCTGTTCCGCTACCGGCGTCGCGACGACGAGCTCAGCAACGCGAACGCGCACCGATTCCGCCACACGTTCGGCGCCGACATGGCCCGCGCCGGCGTCAGGCTGCCAATTCTTCAGGCCATGATGGGCCACTCGCAGGCCGAGACGACCCTCCAGTACATCAACCTCGCGATGACTGACATCGCTGCCGAATACCGCCGGGCGTCGAAGGTCATCCAGCGTCGCTACAGGTCGGACCAATGACTCGCCCTCACGTGATTTTCCTGCCGCAGGTGGCAGTCGACTTCCTGGCAGCGCCGGAAGGGCGCCACGGCAAGGCGGCGGTCCGGCTCTTCCACGGATGGATGGAGCGAAAGAATCGCTGGCTCGAGAGCCTCACGCGCGTCGACGTCGATCTCTTCCTGGCCAACCCCGCGGAGAAGCCGATCCTCGCCACGACGAGGAACGGCTACCGCTACATCTTGTTCCGGTACCTCGATTGGCTTCGAGCGCGCGAACTCATCAGCTTCGACTCGGCGTGGCTGCGCGTCCGCCGCCAGGAACTTCCCGAGTCGGCTGAGGACTTCCTCGAGTCCCTGAGGCCGACCCTCAAGCCGACGACGTGCGGGCACTACCGCCAATGCCTCCGGCTGCTCCATAACTGGCTCGCCGAGAACGACATCGCGATGCAGACGCTGAGTCGCGCGCAGACCGCGCAGTGGCTCCAGTACCTCCATGCCGAACGCGGTCAGTCGCCACACACCCGCGTGAACGTGATCGTCGCGGCACGGGTCTACCTGCGTGCGCTGAATGATGCCGGGCTGCTTGATGCGGATGCCGACGGACTGATTCGCTCCACGGATCTTCCGAAGCTGCCGGTCTACCTCCCGCGGCCGATCGCGCCGGAGGCCGATCAGGAACTTCAGCGCCGACTCGCGAACTCCGAAGATCCGTACCAGCAGGGCCTGCTCGTCATGCGGAACACGGGCCTGCGCGTCGGCGAGCTCTCGGGCCTGACGATCGATTGCGTCCGGAAGGACGACGTCGGCAACACGTTCCTCAAGGTGCCGCTGGGCAAGCTGAACAGCGAACGCCTGGTGCCGCTGGACGATCGAACCCTGGCCGTCGTGGAAGGGCTACAGCGAACCGGACGGCCTGGCCGCGAACTGCTCATCGAGACGATCCGCGGCCACAAGACTCGCCATCTGCACCTGAAGGCGGCGCTCGATGAGGCCTCAGCGGGCATCGTGATCCCCGATGGGATGACGACGCACCGGCTGAGGCACACGTATGCCACGACCTTGTTGAACGCCGGCATGAGCCTAATGGGCGTGATGAAGCTCCTGGGCCACCGCGACTACCGGATGACCCTCCGGTACACGGAGATCACGCTCGAGACGGTGGGCAAGGAGTACCGCGCCGCGCTGACTCAGCTCGAGACGCGCTACCGCATCGCGCTGACCACGCCCGGCTCAGTGCAGCTCGATCCTGACGAGGCGCTCGGCGACATCATCCGCTGGGTCCAGAAGCGCGCAGGGCAGAGCGTCGATCAACAGAAGCGCGCATCGGCCCTGGTGAAGCGGCTCAAGCGAATTCGAGAGGAAGTCGGCGACCTCTGAGGCCCGAGAAATCGCCTCTGGATCTCAAAAACACCAGCCGAGCCCCTGTGGGCGGATTGGCCGGTTAGTTTACATAACGCTAATTATCCGACGTCGGCCTATGGGGTTTCCCGAGGGGAATGGCTGTATCAGGTGGCTCATCATGCGTTCAGTTTGGATGGTTATCGGGCTGCTGCTGACGGCCTGTCCTGCGGAGTTGCCGAAGTCCGTGATCGACGCCGGCCTGGCGACGGTCGAGATCGATGCGGGACCACCGGTCGATGCCGGCCCCCCGGTGCCGTCGAGTCTCGAACCCACCGTGGTCGCCGCGTTTGCGGACGGCGGAAGTTCACCGGTGGTGGCGAGTTCCCAGATCGAGGCCGCGACCGGGCTGACGGTGTCCCTGCCGATCAAGCTGAAGGATTTCCGGATCCGGTTGCTCGATTTTCGCGAACAAGTCGTCGCATCCGATGACGAGCTGATGGCCGATGGGCGGACCTACGTGATCGCCCTGCCGGAGCCGCTCAAGACCGGCCGCGGCTACACCCTGGCGCTCGACGCCGAGCTCGGGCCGATCGTCACCGACGACTCGGGCGGCACCTGGAACGACTGGGAGCTCGCTTTTCGAATCGCCGGCGACGTTCAGCCCGAGCCCTCCGCCAAGAAGAACCCCAAAAAGAAGAAGAGATGACCTTCAGGCCACCCGGGGCTCTTCGGCGTCGAACAACACGCCGACCCGGTTCAAGACCTTGCCGAATGACGGCATCTCGACCGGCCGGACCTCGGTTCGGCTGATGACCAGGTCTGGATCGAGCTTCGCCGCGTGCCGTGGTGGCAACACCTCGAGCTCGGCTGGCGTGAAACGCCGATTCACCGATCGCCGCAACACGAACGTGCCGCGTTTGAAGAACGCCGGAAAGTCGTTCCAGTTGACGCCCTTCTGGAACAACAACTCCTGCATTTCGGAGCCTGATTTCTCCTGCAGCTCGGCGTGCGAATACAGCGCCCGCGCGGCCATGCTCACCGAGTTCTTGCTGGCGTCGCGTTCACGCCACAAAAACGTGTTCGCGGCTTCGTCCTTGTTCGGCAACGCCCACACCCGGCAATCGAACAACGCCAGCTCGCCGGACTTTTCGGGCAACGCGGCCGCCAGACCGGCGTTGAACTTCGCGGTCGCCATGCTGGCCAGGATGCTGGTGAGCTTCTGGATGCGCCGGTCGAGGTACAGCTGCGACTTCGGGTCGGCCTGAAACCACAACAGGCTGATCTCGTCGGACTGGGTGTAGCCCGCCAGCGCCGAGGTCTCGTCGACCAGGAACGCCGTGGTGGCGATCATCAGCTGGCTGAGCCGCTCGTCGTATGGCCGCTTCAGCTCGCGGGTGAACTTGCTGAACCCCTTGCCATCGATGCGCGCGCAGATGGGCAGCTGATCCATGAACCGTCGGCCGGTCTCTGCCGACTCGTAGACCTTCATGCGATCGCCCAGATCTTCAGACATGTGCACAACCTCCTGGGGCCAGTGGTCGGCGTGGGCGCCCTGCCCCTGACCGGTCACCCTTCTTGCGCCAGGACCAGCCGGCTGACGTCGTAGAGGATGTCGCCGCGCTGAAAGATGGGCTCGCGGTTCACGTTCCAGGTGTTGAGATCGGCCACGCGCCAGAGCGTCCACTCCAGCACGGAGCGCAGGTTGATCGCGTCGTACAGGTTGTATTCGACGAGCAAGCGCAGCGCGCCGAGCTCCTTGTTGAAGATCCATTCGCGCCAGAGGCGAATCGCATCGAGGCCCTTCACGCCCCGCAGATGCTGAGGCCGGGCCAGGCCGATGGAGTCTTCCACGCCCTTCAGGCCCCCCTTCAGCCTGGCGTGCCTGATCAAGAAGCGCAGATCGAGGTGCACCACGGGCTTGGGGAAGTCGTCGAAGGCGTTCTCGAGCGCCGGCACGTCGAACACCGAGCCGTTGAAGGTCACCCAGATGCGGCTCTTCGCCAGCCGCTCCGGGAGCAGGTGCAAGGTGTGATCGCGGCGGAAGGTGGCCACGCCTTGCCGATCCATCACGCCCACTACGGTCGGGGCGTGATCGGCATCGGCTTCGATGTCGAAGAAGGCGGCCTCATCGAGAAAGTCGCCGTACAGCCGCCAGTGTTCCTTCACCGGCACCAGGGCCGCGAGCTCCACCAGGGAACGCCGGGTCAACGCGTCGCGGGTCTTCACGATCGCCTCGAGCAGCTCCTGGTCGAGCCGCTCGTTCATCACCACACCGGTGGCGGCTGCCTTCTCGAAGTCAGCCCACGTCGCGAGCTCTCGCGCCCACAGATCGCGCTCGCGCCACGGGCCGACCCCTTTGGTGAGTTGAAAGGTGCGTTCGAGGAATTTCATCAGGCCGCCAGTCCCGCCAGATGAAGCACTCCACCGGCCGCGGCGCCACCCAACACCAGCCAGGTCGAGTTGAGCTTGAACCGCAGCAACAGGATGGCGCTCAACGCGCAGAGCATGATCGTCGCGACGTCGATCAAGGCTGACTTTCCCAGCTGGGCAGTGACCACCCCCATCAAGGCGAGCGAAGCAACGTTCACTCCATCGAGGAAGGCCGAGGCCCAGGGCGATCGGCGGATCTTCGGAATGAGCGGGCCACTGAGCGCCACGAAGACGAAGGCCGGAAGGAAGATGCCCACGGTTGCGACCAGCGCCCCACCCGGCCCTGCCAGCAGGTAGCCGATGAACGTCGCGGTGGTGAAGACCGGGCCGGGCGTGATCTGCCCCACGGCGATCGCGTCGATCAGCTGCGATTCCGTCAGCCAGCCCAGGCGCTCCACGAGATCTGCTCGGAGGAAGGCGAGGAGCACGTAGCCGCTGCCGAACAAGACGGAGCCGATCTTGAGGAAGACGAAGAACAGCGAGGGCAAGGTGACTTGGGTTGCAGCGGCCCCCACGGCAATCGGCGCGAAGGGGAACAGTTGTCGTGGCCCCTCACCCCGACCCTCTCCCCGCTGGCGCAGGGCGAGGGAGTTCTTTGATCCGAGCACCGCGATCACTCCGGCCCCGAAGAGCACCAGCAGCTCGTGGACTCCGATGGCTGCGAGGATTGCGGCAGCGGTCCCCAGGAAACTCAGCCAGCCGTCACGCGCCGCTTTGGGGATCAGCGTCCAGATCGCTTGCA
>JANODF010000853.1:0-1760 GCA_031412555.1 Archangium sp.
CCTGCCGACGCGGCTCGGGGATCCCGCCAGTATCGGCACCCGGATAGTTACGCGGCACCGGAGACGCGAAGGGGTCAGGTGCGCCTTGGAATCTCAGCTCCGAGCAAAGATTCCCGGGGGGAGGATCGCAGGCCTGAGAGCACTTTCGGCGCCAGTTCTGGTCGTCTGGGAAGGGAGGAGCCGCATACTGCGCTGTCACGTTGACGGTTACTGGCCTTCCACCGGGCTGAAGAAGCTTCGCCAAATCGAAGGGCTTGGGCGGATCTTTCAGCCCACCAGCTTCAGTGCCGGCGACTCGCGACACCTTGAGCCAGTAGGCCTCGGTCATTGGAGCGACGGCGCCAAGCGACGTCGCGATCTTCGCGTGCGATAGCGCCGCCGACGCGAGTGCCTCCTGCCTGGCGAGCAGCGCCTTCTCCGTGGTCGGGGAGTTCGCCTTGACGCTCGTTGCAAGCGCGGCTCGCGCACTGAGAAGAAGAGCGAGATTGTAGTGGGCTCCGAGATTTTTGCTGTCCGCTTCCACCACGGCGGTGAGCCATGCCTCAGCAGTTCCGAGATTCCTGGCCGCGAGTTCCAGCGCTGCTGCGTTGGAAATCAACTCAAGCAGGAACTGACGTTTGCTCAGCGAGCGCATCATCGCGCCCGACTTGATTGCGGCTTCCGGGACTTCGAGCTCGTGGATGATGCGATCGTCCGAGGGCGAACCACCGCCCGAGGTCGCTTCGATATTCTGACGAAACGACCCATCGTCGTACCGAAGGAAGAAGTGTTGCGGGGCACCAACCGCGAACACCGGGTACTTCAGCCGCTCCGCGACGGCGAACCACAACAGCGGTAGCGAGACGCAGTTCCCCCTTCGACGCGAAAGCAATCCCCAAAGGGTCGCGTTCTCCGGCTTCACGCCCATCATGTCGCTCTTGTCGAACCCGTACTCCCCTTCGCGGAAGAGCACCGTGTTGATGGCGCGAATGCGGAAGTCCGGATCTGTTCTGCCCCCAACAAGCACAGCAACGCGCTTTGCGACTCCGTCGAGCCTCGCCCTTCCGTCTGCCAGATCAGCGTCAGCGTCAACAAGCGTGGACAGACGGAGCGCAGCGTCGCCGATGTTCAGTTCCGACTCAGGCACGCGGAGCAGCTCGCGAACCAGTCGGATGGGAGCGGAGACCGGCTCGGCGGCGCTCGCCGGGAGCGCAAGAAACCCGAGTGCGGCAATCACCAGCGACCGAGCCAAGAACCCTCCCCTCTTTCCGTCACCGCAGTCTCCTCGGATTCATCACTTCGAACAACGTCGACACCCTTGCTGAGGCTAACAAATTTCGCCACTGAAGGGTCCGGGTGGGTCCTGTAGCCACACGCGCCCCATCGACGCTCAGGCCTTCATTCAGCGACGAGGCTGCCGGACGGGCGCCTGCGCTCGCGCTGCTCGCTCCGGCGGTTCTCAACACGTGCCGGCGATCATCACGGGATTGGCCGGTTAAATGTAAACTATGTGGCCCATTTCTCCTGGGTGCTTTTCGGGCCCGGTTGACGTGAAGGTCTGCTGCGGCGGACGACGATCAGGCCCCGGTCGCCTCCCGGTGACGAGCTCCGGCGCCGCGGCCGCGCCGATCGTCGCGTAGCGAGCACCGCGATCACTCCGGCCCCGAAGAGCACCAGCAGCTCGTGGACTCCGATGGCTGCGAGGATTGCGGCAGCGGTCCCCAGGAAACTCAGCCAGCCGTCACGCGCCGCTTTGGGGATCAGCGTCCAGATCGCTTGCA
>JANODF010000854.1:0-4373 GCA_031412555.1 Archangium sp.
GCGAGCCACCAACAATCGTTTCAGACGATCGTGCTCAACGATGTACTCGAGCACATTCCCAAACCAGAGATCGTTTCGACGCTCGAGGCGCTCCGCCTGTCACTGCGACCGGGTGGGCAATTGGTTGTCAAAGTGCCGAACGCCGCCAACACCTTTGGTCTCGTCGCCCGATATCTCGACTTCACGCACGAGGTTGCGTT
Organism: Archangium sp.; assembly: GCA_031412555.1. Taxonomy (GTDB): domain Bacteria; phylum Myxococcota; class Myxococcia; order Myxococcales; family Myxococcaceae; genus Archangium_A. Next base: position 201 of record JANODF010000854.1, read on the forward strand.
CACCGAGCACTCGTTGAAGCAGGTGCTCGTCGCGGCAGGGTTCGTGGGGATCGAGCTCACAGGTCTGCGAACTCAATGGCGCCCCACGCTCAAGCGGTCTGCCTATTGGCTGGCCAACACCGCCTATCAGCGCCTGCATCGAGCCATCTACCTCGCCGCAGTGGGCTCGGATGCGCCTACGATCCTCTCGAAGTTGCTGGTTGCCCGGGCGTTCAATCGCCCCGCCACTGATCGATGACGGCGGCCCTCACTCGCTTCTGGGGAAAAGTACGCGAGCGCATCGCGGGCGCGTCCAAGCTTGGAGGTCGCAACGCGCTGCTCTACACGCTGACCACGGTCCTTTCTCGTGCGGCGATCCTCGTGCTCGCCCCCCTGTACACTCGCCGGCTGTCACCGGCCGAGTATGGCGACCTGGCTCTGGCGCAGACCCTCGTGGGGACGCTGCCGACCTTCGTGTCGCTGGGGCTGCTGTCGGGTTTAAGCCGCTTCTTCTTCGAAGGAGCGAACCCCGCGGAGGGAACTCAACGTGCTGGTGGGGTTGCCCGCTGGATCGTGGTGATCGCCATCGGTGCTGCGCTCACTCTCCAACTGGCGCTCTTCCTGATTCCCCTTCCTGGCGCGGGGCTGTGGCAGCGCCACGAACTCAGCTGCGTCATCTGGGGCGCCACGGGAGCCTTGATGCTGGGCGTACCCATGGTGGTGCTTCGCTCGGCTCAACGCGCCGGCCTCGCATCGATCCTCCAGCTCATCGATTTCGCAGTGAGCCTCAGCTCGGCCATCGTGCTGGTCGCCGTTCTGGGCCGCGGAACGCGGGGAGCGCTCGAAGCCACCGGCATCGCGGGGTTGGTGAGCACAGTCGTCTGCCTCGTTTTCGTCGTCCGTTCGATGCCCGGAACTCTCGATGGAGCCATTCTCCGCCGGGCGCTGATCTTCTCGCTGCCCTACGTGCCCCACTTCGCGGCCAACCAACTGCTGCTCATCAGCGATCGGTGGCTGCTCAAGTTTTTCGGCTTTGATCAGGAGCTCGGCATCTACTCACTGGCCTCACAGTTGGCGGCACCGATCACCATGGTGATCCTGGCTTGGAATGAGGCGGTCTCGCCCCGAGTAGGGGAAGACTTTCGCCTGCGCGGAGTCGCCGCGCTTCGTGAAAGCGAAAGGACGGTGGTGCGCAGCTACTTCTTCCTCGCCTTGGGTGTCTCGACAGCACTCCTGGCCTTCTCGCCTCTGGTCCTGCTCGTCTTCGGGAGTGCGTACGGGGCTGCCCTCTGGTTGCTGCCGGGCTTGTGTCTGGTGATGGTGATCGAGACCTTCTACTACCCGTACTCGAACTATCTCTTCTTCATGAATCACACGAAGACGATCCCCAAGATCACCATGGGGGCTGCCCTCACAAACGTTCTCTGCAATCTCCTCCTCATTCCGTTCATCGGCGTCGCCGGCGCCATCGTCAGTCGAGCCATCGGAGGAGGTGTCCGCTCAGGGGCTTCGGCCTTCGCAGCGCGCGCCAGCATTCGCGTATGAGCTCGACTGAGGCGGGCACCATCGAAACGTGGAGCCGCGTCGCGGGTTCTGCCGTAGAGACCGGCGCGGTGGAGGATGTCGTGGTGGTCCCGCCAGACGCTCCGCCAGAGGCCTCAGTGGATCTCGCCTGGAAACGCATCGACGCGGGCCGTCGCGTTCGAATCGTGGGCCGTGGGGTGACCACAAACAGCTTCATCGGAGCGCTCCCCGGCAGAGGCGCGGTCGTGCTGACCGAGCTGGATGCGTACCTCCCATCGGACAAACGCCCCTTTCAGCGCGCGATGGAACAGGGCCTGAGCCGGTGGCTCGAGACCGTCTTCGGTGACGCGGTGCCGGGGGTGAGCGGCCGTGATGCGTTCTGGGCGAGCGCAGTCACCCGGTTGGGTCTTCAAGATGTGTTCGACGCGTGGTGCTACGTCTCCGGTCTCGCATCGACGCACCCCACCTCTGAATTCGTCTTCACTGAACCCAGCTGGATTGGGGCAGCGATGCTCGGCAGCATGGTACCGGCGCAGTCGGGCAAGCCCAATGGCGCGAGCTCGCCTGCCCGGAGGCTGCTCGAGCGGGTGGCCTTCGGAACGCTGGGCAGCGCCGGAGCAGTGGTCGCGCTGCTCGGCAGGGCCAGGGAGTTCATTCAAGAAGCGCCCAGCCGTCGCCTGCTGCGTTCGTTCGAGTCGGGTCCGGCACCGAGCGTCTGGTTGGGTGTCAACGGCGCCTGGGAGTACAGCTCCCGGCACGTGCTCAATCCGCTCGGCGCCTATGCGAAGAAGACGGGCCGGAAGGTCGGCGTCTTGCTCCAGTCGAGCTTGCGACCGGGCGACCTCGGCGACGCCCACCGCGGCACCAGAAATACGGCAGCGGTCCTCCCGGTACTCTCGAGCGACGCGCTCGAGGGCACGGTCTCGCACGTTGCCCAACTGGTGAGCCACTCGACGTGGGCGCAGGCCCTGGCGGCAGCACCCGGCACATTGACTGCCATGTTGCGCTGCACTGCTCGTGTCGCGACGCATTCGTCCGAGATCGACTTCGGCCCCTTTCGCGTTCCTGTCACCAGCTCTCCCCGTCGCCTGGTCTGGGCGACGACGCTCGACGTCTTGCGCGCCCGAGAGGCCGCAGCGGCGACTCGACGACTTCTTGCGGTCACGTCGTTGTCGGGCGCGCACGTGGCGCTCTCGCAGGCCAGCCTGGTCGCGGATGCAGTGCCAGACCTTCTCCTTCAGGGTGCCGGGGCCACGACCTTCGATGTCGTGCACGGGGCGCTCGCCGAACCATTGGACATGATCACCACGGCTCGAACCTCATCGAGCATGAAGCTGCTGTGGACTCACTCGGAAGCGAAGTACCTCAAAGGTCACACCCCGCCCGTTTGCGTGGGCGCAGTGCCGTCTCGTACCTGGATCCCGCGCCCCCGAGTGCCCGTGCACGAACCGCTGCGCGTTCTGGTTCTCTCGAACTACGGCACGTTCGTTGGTGGCGGCCACCGCCGTCGGCTGCCCCGCGTGGGGTACCAAGAGCACCTTCTCGACGACGTGGGCGCATTGGTGCGCCGTGAGAAGAGGCAGCTGGCGCTTCGGTGGCGGCCACACCCGGGGGACGATCGAGAACGAGTGCGGCTGGCCGGTGCCGCGTTCGGGTCACATCTTGAAATCTCCCGTTCACCGCAACTCGAGGAAGACCTGATCTGGGCGGATCTCTACATCACCTCACTCTCATCCACCGTCGTAGAGGCGCTGGCATGGGACAAACCTCTGCTGATGCACGACATCCCGATTCACGAAGCGGTGGTTCTGATGTCACTCTTCGACAGGAACAGAAGATTTCGGAACGCAGAGGAACTGGCCGTCGCCTTTGACAGGGCAGCCCAACAGCTGCAAGGCGAGGAACCTCTTCACGAGGAGCAGGCGCTCCGTCGGGAGTTCTTCGGGCGCCCTGGAGTACCCGCCTCAATCGCCGAGGTCGTGTTCCCCAAATGAAAACGCTCTTTCTCTGCTCGAACCCGCGCACCGAAGCGAGCATGAGGTTTCGAGTGCTTCAGTTTCTCGAGCCGTTCTCACGTGCGGGGCATGAAGCGGTTGTCTCGACCTTCTTCGACGAACGAAAGAGCCGTTGGCCTGTGCGGGTCGCACGAGGGGTCGCGCGACGCGCAAGGGATCTCGGCACTGCTATGACCGCAGACAGGATCTTTGTCCATCGCGAGGCCTTCCCGCTTTCGCTCAACCTGTATGCACGCGGCCTCCGGTCCAGCACTCCACTGATCTTCGACTTCGACGACGCAGTCCACCTGCCAGTGGGCGGATGGAGAGGCCGGCTGGCCCGGCCTGAGTCCACGGGAAATCTGATTGCTCGAGCGGACTTGGTGTTCGCCGGCAACGAATACCTGGCCGAATACGCAGCCAAGCATTCCCGCCACGTCCGCATCGTTCCCACGGTGGTGGATACGGATCGTTTTGCACCCACGGCTCACCGCCAATCGACCAAGCCTGTGGTCGGGTGGGTCGGCTCGCCTTCCACCGCGAAGTACCTCGAGCCCCTCTTGCCGATCCTCGACAAGCTGGGGCGCGAGCACGAGTTCACGCTTCGCATCGTGGGCGCCGGCCGAACCTGGCGCCTCGAGATGCTGCCCACCGCGAGCGCCGAACAGAAGGCGCG
>JANODF010000855.1:0-10222 GCA_031412555.1 Archangium sp.
CTCTTCAGGCTCGAGGTGCGACCACTTGTGAATCTGGTTGGTCCACATCACGAAGTAGACCATCGAGGCGATCATCACGAACATGAAGAGCGCAAAGCTCATCCACTGCGATGAGGGGTCGAGGGGAATGAAGAGCACCCCTGCTGCCACGGGCAACGACACCAGGCAGTTCGCGCCGTTGGTCTCGATGTAGTCGTGGCGAGTCATCGCCTTCTGATCGACGTGGTGCTCGCGGAAAGGGCGCACCAGCGACTTGCCGAGGTACGGCATGTCAGCTGAGCCCCAGGTGTCCGCCATCCAGTGCACGAAGCCTGAGACGAAGTCGGCGAAGATGAACCCGCTCACCAACGCGGCCACCAGCAACCAGGGGTGCGTGTGGTGGAAGGGGAAGGCCTTCACGGCGATGGCGAGGCAGAGGCTCCAGAAGGTGAGGATCGCGAGGATCTCCACCAGCCGGAACGACTTCTTGTAGCCGGCGGCGAGCTTCTTCGCGTCGTGCTGCTGGATTTCGAGTTGGCTCATCGCGTGGTTCCTCCGGGCCTCGAAGAATGGGTACGAATGGCACGATGCCACTGGATTGTCATCCCGCCGTCACTCCCCTTCTGGTGATGACGCGTTCCGTCGTCAGTGGTTTGCCTCACATCTTCTCGTAGTCTGATTTCTTCTTCTTCTTCGGTGCGGGGTTGGTGAGCTTGCCGTCTTTGAAGAGCTCGACCCGGCCCGTCGAAGGCGACGCGAGGCCCTTGGCCATGCCGATGAGCGGCTTCGATTCAGGCGGGTGGTAGACCACGCGCAGCTGTTTGCCGGCCGGCTGCTCGCCCATGTTCGCGTCGATGAGCAGGTAGACCGAGGTGTCCGATGCCAACACGCGCTCGGAGTCGTTGATGGGATCCATCTCGATCAACGTGTGACCCTCTTCGACGCTGATCGCGTCTTCGGAGTACTGCATCACCTTCACCCGCAACACCGCCGTCGTCACGCCGTCTTTGAGCGCCTTCGAGCCCTGAATGGTCACCGCGATGTCGGTGCCGGTCTCGGCGGCTTTGGGGTCTGCCAGCTTGAGGCCGGTGGTCTTGTTGTTGTCGGTGTCGAGAAAGAGGGTGGCGTTCGCGCAGCGCGTCCTGCACTCCTCTCCCCAGGGCGCCTTGTTGAACTCGAGCTTGAAGGCGTAGTCGGTGCCCTGCGGGCTGATGACGATCGAGGTCATCACGGGGCGATCATCGTCTCCCGACGGCGGCGCTTTGTAGGCGATGGTCGGCTTGTCGGCGAAGGCCACTGAAGCAACGAAACAGCACAGTACGGTGAGGCGCGAAGACATGAACCAGACGAAATCAGAGACGCCGTATGTTCGCCAGCTGGCGCTGGGCCCGAAGAAGAACTTCGTCTACTTGTCGGGATCGCCGGGAGGCACGGAAGCCTTCGTGGTCGACCCCGCCTGGGACGTGAACGCCATCCTGGCGGCGGTCGAGGCCGATGGCCGGAAGCTCAGTGGCATCTTCCTGACCCATCATCACGACGATCACATCAATGGAGTGCCGGAGCTGCTTGAGCGCGCGGATCTGCCCGTCTACGTGCAGAAGGCCGAGGTCGACTTCGCCGAGGTGCTGCGGCCGTTCGCCAGCGCGATCCAGACGGTCAGTCCGGGCGAGAAGGTGAAGGTGGCGGGGCTGGAGGTCGAGTGTCTGCACACGCCCGGGCACACGCCGGGTGCGCAGTGTCTGTCGTGTGGGGGCGGGTTGTTCGCGGGCGATACGTTGTTCGTCAACGCGTGCGGACGGTGCGACTTCAAGGGCGGCGATCCGGTGGCGATGCACCATTCGTTGTTCGAAGTACTCGGCCGGTTGAGTGGCGAGACCGCGCTCTACCCGGGGCATGACTACGGCGACGTGAAGGTCTCGAGTCTGGGGCGCGAGCGGGAGCGAAATCCGTACTTTCAGCTCCAAGAGCGTGAGGCGTTCGTGAAGTACCGCATGACTCCCAAGTAGGAAAAAAGCCCGGGGGAAGAGGGTGTTTTCGGGATCAACGTCGCGCCTGAAGCGAACGGGCGCCCGGCGCGGGCTTTTTCTGACCTGCTGAACATGGCTTCGACCTGTTCATCGCGACCCGGGGCACCACAGTACGGGGGGCCGTACGCTGGCGCCCGAGGTCAGACTCGAGCGCACCTTGTCCGTGGCAGAGGGGCCTGCTCGAGGGAGCAACGGTCAGAAACCCGAAAGCACCACCCACCCTCAGCGCCTTTCAGGCGAGCAGCGCCTTGAACTGCTCTTCGTTGAGCACCTTCACGCCGAGCTCCGTCGCCTTGGTCAACTTCGAGCCGGCCTCTTCACCCGCCACCAGGAAGTCGGTCTTCTTCGACACGCTCCCGGACACCTTGCCGCCGCGGCGCTCGATCTCTTCCTTCGCCTGCTCGCGCGGCATGGTGAGCGTGCCGGTGATCACCACCGTCTTCCCGGTGAACGTGCCGCCCGCAGCCTGTGCCGCCGGCGCTTCCGGCTTCACCCCCGCCGCGAGCAACGCTTCCACCATCGCCCGGTTGTCCGCGTCTTCGAAGTAGCCGTGGATCGCCTTGCCCATCTCGGGCCCGACGTCCTTCACCACCTGCAGTGACTCGATGGTCGAGTCCATCAGCGGCTTCATGTCGCGGAAATGATCCGCCAGCGCCTTCGCGGTCGCCTCGCCCACTTCAGGAATGCCCAGCGCGTAGATGAACCGCCGCAGCGTGGTCTTCTTGCTGCGCTCGATCGCCTCGAGCAGGTTCTTCGCGCTCTTCTCGCCCATGCGCTCGATGGTGGAGAGCTGCTTCAAGTCGAGGCCGTACAGCCCGACCACCGTCTTCACGAGGCCGGTCTCCACCATCGCCTCACACAACTTGTCGCCCAGCCCATCGATGTCCATCGCGGTGCGGGTGGCGAAGTGGCGCAGGCGGCCGGCGAGCTTGGCGGGGCAGTGTTTGCCGGTGCAGCGCGCGATCGCTCCGTCTTCTTCCTTCTTCACGGGCGAGTTGCAGATGGGGCAGCTGGTGGGGAAGACGAACTCTTCCTCTTTCCCGGTACGCCGCGTGGTGATCACCTTGACGATCTCGGGGATCACGTCGCCTGCGCGGCGCACGAACACCCAGTCTCCTTTGCGCACGTCTTTGCGGCGCAGCTCCTGCTCGTTGTGGAGCGTGGCGCGGCTCACCGTCACGCCGCCCACGAACACCGGCTTCAGATTCGCGACGGGTGTGATCGCGCCCGTGCGGCCGACCTGCACCACGATCTCGTCGACCTGCGCCTCCATCTCTTCCGGAGGGAACTTGAAGGCGATCGCCCAGCGCGGCGTCTTCGAGACCTGGCCCAATCGATTGCGCGCGTCGGTCAAGTCGACCTTCACCACCAGGCCATCGATCTCGTACGGGAGCGAGTGGCGCGCGGCGAGCAGCGACTCGTACTCCTTCATCACCCCGTCGAGCCCCTTCGCCACGGCGAAGCGCGGGTTCACCGGCAGGCCCACCGCGTCGAGGTACTCGAGCTTCTCCTGATGGGTGGTGAAGGTCTTTCCCTCCACGCTGCCCACTTCGTACAGGTAGACGGAGAGCGGCCGCGACGCGGTGATCTTCGAGTCGAGCTGGCGCAACGAGCCCGCCGCCGAGTTGCGCGGGTTGACGAACGCTTCTTCGCCGCGCTTGAGCAGCTGCTCGTTCATGCGCTTGAAGTCGGCGCTCTTGATGAACACCTCGCCGCGCACCTCGAGGAGCGAGGGCAGGTCCTTGCCCGACAAGCCCAGCGGGAGATTCTTGATGGTCTTCAAGTTCTCGGTGACGTCTTCGCCGATGGTGCCGTCACCGCGCGTGCTGCCCTGCACGAACTTGCCGTGCTCGTAGACCAGCTCGATCGCCAGGCCATCCATCTTGGGCTCGCAGGTGTACGTCACCGCCTCGAGCGTGAGCGCCTTGCGGATGCGCTCGTCGAACTCGAGAAACTCGGCCTCGTCGAACACGTTCGCCAGCGACAACATCTGTTGCCGATGGGTGACCTTCTCGAACTTGCTCAGAATCGCGCCGCCCACCCGCTGGGAAGGTGAGTCGGGGGTCACCAGTTCCGGGTGAGCCTTTTCGAGGGCCAGCAGCTCGTTCATCAACCCGTCGTAAGTGGCGTCTGACACCTCGGGCGCGTCGAGCGTGTAGTACTGGCGGTTGTGGTGGGCCAACTCGGTGCGCAGGGTCTTGAGGCGCTCGGCGGGTTTCACGCCACCTGATCAATCCGAACGCCCCGGCCCTTGCCACTACTTGTTGACGAAGAACCCCAGCCTTCCTTGCTTGACTTGGCCAGAAGCCGCCCGTACTTTGTTTCTCGCTGTCGCGGTCAGGCCCCCACGTCGGGCGCCAGACCTCACCCTCACAAAACACCTCTCGCAGCCTCGAAGTCAGGGCAGCCGCTGCGACCCCCCAAAAAGCTCCCCATGGCACGCGCTCGCTCCAAGTCCGAATCTGACGAAACCTCGAAGAAGCGTCGTCCCGCTGCGCGTGAAGAGGAGAAGCCGAAGAAACGCCCGGTGAAGAAGGCCGCTGTGGTCGAAGAACCGGCTGCCGCCGAGCTCGAAGAGCTCCGCCCCAGCGAAGCCCGCGAAGAAGAGCGGGCCGAGCGTCAAGAATCGAACGGCGAGACCGATGACGATGGCCGGCCGCGCCCGGTGATGACGCCGATGAACCGCGCGGTGCGCGACGACGAGCTCCAGGAAGCGCGCCTGAGCGGCGAAAACGTGGTGCCCGAGCAGCAGCAGCAGGCGGAGAGCGAAGCCGAGCCCGAGCGGGCTGACGGCGCCAAGCGGCTCCAGGTGCTCAAGCTCACCGACCTCAAGCGCATGAAGATCACCGAGCTCACCAAGATGGCCCACAACCTGGGCATCGAGAGCACGCAGGGTCTGAAGAAGCAGGAGCTGCTGGTCGCGATCCTCTCGAACGTCACCGAGAAGCGCTACGAGGTGCAGGCCGAAGGCGTGATGGAGCTCGACCGCGACGGTCACGGCTTCTTGCGCTCGGCTGACTCCGACTACATCGAGAGCCCCGACGACATCTACGTCTCGCCCTCGCAGGTGCGCCGCTTCACCCTGCGCCCCGGTGACACCATCAGCGGCCCGATCCGCCAGCCCCGTGAAGGCGAGCGGTACTTCGCGCTGCAGCGCGTGGAGAAGATCAACTTCAGCGATCCCTTCGGCGAAGAGGTCAAGGATCGCATTCTCTTCGACAACCTCACCGCGCTGTACCCGACGAAGAAGCTTCACCTCGAGCACGACGCGTCTGACTTCACCACGCGCATCATCGACATGTTCTGCCCCATCGGTCTGGGGCAGCGCTGCCTGATCGTCGCGCCGCCCAAGGCGGGCAAGACGGTGATGCTGCAGAACATCGCGCACGCGATCTCGAAGAATCACCCCGACATTCACCTCATCGTGTTGCTCGTCGACGAGCGCCCCGAAGAAGTGACCGACATGCAGCGCAGCGTGCGTGGAGAGGTCGTCAGCTCGACCTTCGACGAGCCCGCCACGCGGCACGTCGCGGTCGCCGAGATGGTGATCGACAAGGCCAAGCGCCTGGCCGAGCAGAAGAAAGACGTCTGCATCCTGCTCGACTCGATCACCCGCCTGGCGCGCGCGTACAACACGGTCGTGCCCTCGTCGGGCAAGATCCTCTCAGGCGGCGTCGACGCGAACGCGCTGCACCGGCCCAAACGTTTCTTCGGCGCGGCCCGCAACATCGAAGAGGGTGGTTCGCTCACCATCATCGGCACGGCGCTGATCGATACCGGTTCGCGCATGGATGAAGTGATCTTCGAAGAGTTCAAGGGCACGGGTAACTCCGAAATCGTGCTCGACCGGAAGCTCTTCGAGAAGCGCATCTTCCCCTGCATGGACATCAACAAGTCCGGCACGCGCAAAGAAGAGCTGCTGCTCACCCCCGGCGACCTGGTGCGCATCACTGCGCTGCGCCAGGTGCTGCACCCCTTCACGCCCATCGACGCGATGGAGTTCGTGCTCAAACACATGCGTCCCACCAAGGGGAACATCGAGTTCCTCGGTGGCATGAATCGGTGATCGCATGAAATCGAGGCTCCTCCCGCTGCTGCTGTTGCTGAGCTGTGGGTCGTTCCTCGAGCCCCCGCCCCCCAACCCGGGGCGGGCCTGCAGCCAGGACGCCGACTGCGTGCCCAACGGCTGTTGCGGCACCGCGGGGTCGGCCATTCACACCCTCGATGCGCCCAGCTGCTCGGGCGTGAGCTGTTCTGGCATGTGCCCTTCGGCGCAGGTCAGCTGCGGGTGTGGCGTGCCCATCTGCCGCGATGCGCGGTGCACGGTGGCGGTGGCGACCAGCATGGGCTGCGAATGACCACCCGATCGGTGGATCGCGTCCTGTCGCTGGGCTAGACGCGCACCCCTGATGATCCGGATTCTGACGGTCTTCGCGCTGGGTTGCGCCCTCCTGGGTTGTCCGAACGTTCGGCCACCGCCGCTCCCCGCAGACGCCGGTACGGCTGATTACGTCGGGCGCGCCTGCAACGTCGACGCGGAGTGTGGCTCGTTGCGCTGCGACAAGATTCGCCGCCAGTGCATCTGCCTGTCCGATCTGAGCTGCGGTTCGAGCGACCCCTTCGCCCCTCCGCGCTTCTGCAACAACTACACCCTCTGCGTCAGCGAGATCACCGGTTGCAAGTCAGACATGGAGTGCGCGTCGAACACCGAGTTCTGCGACGCCTCGACCCGTTCGTGCCGGCCGCTCAAGAGCTTCTGCCAGAACTGCGTCAACGATCTGGAGTGCGGCGGGGCGGGCGACAACTGCATCCTCGACACGACGCTCAACCGGAAGTTCTGCGGCAGCGCGTGCACGGTGAACACCGACTGCCCCCGCGGCGCGACCTGCCAGGACAAGGGCGGGGTCAAACAGTGCTGGCCCGATCGCACGGCCACCGGCCAGGTGGCCACCTGCAACAACTTCGCGGGCTGTGTTCCTGACTCCCTGCGCACCTGCAATACGAGCGCGGACTGTGGTGATGCCAGCCAGCGGTGTGACACCGCGCAGGGCAAGTGCGTCTCGGTGCAGCAGGTCTGCCCGTTCGGCACCACCTGCGATCCGCGCCTCAAGCTCTGCGTCGCCGAGTGCGTGCAGGACGTCGACTGCGGCGGCGCGACCCTGCGCTGCGTGAACCGCGTGTGTGAGCCCGTCAGTGAATGCATGGGCGATGCGGACTGCGCCATCAACAAGAGCTGCGCGATTCCGCCCGGCGGCACGGTGGGCGAGTGCAAGACCTCGTGCGGCTCCGATCTCGAGTGCCCGCTGGGTCAGCTTTGCGTGAGCAATGGCGGCCGCGCGTCGTGCCAGCCCGGCTGCTCCAGCAACACCGGTTGTGGGGTCGAGCAACGCTGCAACACCACCACGCGCGCGTGTGAGGGCCCGGTGCTGCCCAGCGGCAAACGCACTTGCCAGGGCACCAGCGCCTGCCGCACCTGTGAAGCGTGTGACGGCGTGGCGAACCTGTGTGAGTCGGCCAGCACCGCGTTCCCTCACTGCCAGCCCTGTGGCTCCTCGACGGAGTGCGCGGGTGGCACCTGCGTGGCGCTGCCGGTGACCCTGCCTGACGGCGGGGCGGGCATCGGGCAGAGCGTGTGCGCGCGTTACTGCGGTCCCGGCCAGCAGGAGTGCCCGCAGGGCTTTGCCTGCTTGACGCTCACCACTGGTTCGCAGGCCTGCATTCCGTCTGACCGCAGCTGTACTGGAAAGTGCCCATGATTCGTCTCGCTCCGCTGATGCTGTGTGGGTTGTTGGTTGGGTACTGCGCGTTGTTGCCTGGCTGCTCCGGCGCCGAGACGAAGCGGGAAGTGTGCGAAGACGGCATCGACAACGACAACAATGGCCTGACGGACTGCGCCGATCGTGACTGCGCCGGCCAGCCCGCGTGCATTCCTCCCGACTACGGCAACTGCGCGAAGTGTTCGCAGGCGTGCTCGGTGCAGTCGACCTGCGTGACCAGCTACCTGGACGAGCGGCCGATTCCCCTCTGCGTGAACGGGCGCTGCTCGGCGGTGGAGAAGTTCGTTCAGCCGCGGATTGAGTTGGATACGGCCGCCAACTGGCAGGGGCTCACGTTCATGCCGCGGTCGGGTTCGACGCGCTTCATCAAGAAGTTCGCGAACGACGGCTCGCCGGTGACCTGCGCCACGGTGTTCGCCATCGCCAGCGATCGGAACGCGACGGCCGCTGGTGCGATCGAAGCGAGCGGCAAACTCATCGTTCAGGGGCTCGACGTGACGCCGGTGAACACCATGGCGGGGCAGGTCATCAACTACACCTTCGTCAACACGCAGACCGGCGGCGACTACCTGATCTGGACCGAGCTGTGGGGCGGGCCTCCGAGCTCGGCCACCAAGCTGCCCAGCGGTCGACGGTTTGGGTACGGCTGCTACGAGTCGGGGCCGCAGGTGGCTCCGCTCGTGCCGGAAGACAACTGCCCGTCGACCACCTCGGATGCCGGCGTGTGCCGCCGCTTTCAGCTGACGATGCCGCCCCCCGAGATGCCCTGAAGAAGGCGGCTTCTTTCGCGGCGGGTTTCGTCGCGCTGTTGCACGTCTGGTTCTTCGTGCTGGAGACGTTTCTCTGGCGCACGCCCTTCGCGCTGAAGTCGTTGCAGATGACCGCGGCCGACGCGGAAGCCACGGCGATCCTCGCGGGCAACCAGGGCGTCTACAACGCGGTGTTCGCGGTGGGTCTGGGCCTTGGGGTGCTCAAGAAGAACGCGGCGTTCGTGCGTTTCTTTCTCGTCTCGATCATCTGCGTGGGCCTCTACGGCGCGGTGAGTGCGCGCTGGACGATTCTGTTTCTGCAAGTGCTGCCTGCGGCGATCGCGCTGGGGCTGACCTTGCTGGCTGACCGCTCAGGTCCACGCGAGGCGTGAACGTTTGGCCCAGTAGTCGTCGGGCGCGATCACCAGCGAACTCAGATCGAGCAGGCCCGGCTGCAGCTGCGTGGCGGTGAGGTTCGAGCGCAGCTGTTCGACCGTCGCTGCGCCCGAGAGCACCACGTCGAGAAACGGCTGCTGCAGCGCGACGGCGAGCGCGAGGGCGTCAGGGGCGGTGCCTGCTTTGCGCGCCAGCTCCAACCACGGCTTGAGCTGACCCCGTTCGGCGAGCCGGCCGTTGGCCATGCCTTCTTTGGCGATCGTCTTGAGGCCGCGTTCCTTCGCGCGGGTGAGGGCGGGGCCGGCGGAGGGCTCGAGCACGTTCCACGTCGCCTGCACCCAGTCGAAGAGCCGCTTGCCGCCGCGTTCGATGGCGATGGCCGCGTCGATCACCTCGCCCTGACGAGGCCCGGTGACGGAGAGGCCCATGGGCATGCCGTCATCACGCAGCGCCGCGAGGCGATCGAGCACGGCCTCGTTCTTCAGCACGCCGCTCTCCAGGGTGGCCGAGTGCACCTGGTACGCGCCCAGCGCGTCACCGAGGATCGCCTTGCTCTCGAGCCACTGCGATTCGAGGTGGGCCAGCGAGTGATCTTTCACCTCATGCACCGAGACGTTCGACTGCCAGTTGGCGGTGTAGCGGTAGCCCCACTTCGACGAGACGAACACGCCCGCATGACCACGCGACTGGAGCCAGGCGTGAACGAACGCTTCGGCCTTGCCATAGCTGCGCGCAACGTCGAGGTGGCGGACGCCCCCGGCGAAAGCCGCGTCGAGCACCACGTGTGCCTGCGCCTGCATCGAGGCGGGATCGAGTGACGCGAAGTCGTCGCGGTGCTGCAGCGTCATGTACCCCGGGCGTCCGAGCGCCGCGAGGCCGAGTCCAAGAACGGCCATGACGCCCCGTGTGCTCTCCGCGGCGTGATTTCGCAAGAACAGCTGCGGGCAGGGCGGGCAGGATCAGGTGAACGCGGGCATGTTCACGTCGAGGCCAGCTCATGACTGGCCGCTGACGCCCTGCGCTTCACTCCCTGGTGAGGATGTCGGCGCCGGTCTCGGTGACCAGGATGGTGTGCTCGAACTGCGCAGTGCGTTTGAGATCCTTGGTCACCGCGGTCCACTCGTCGTCCCAGGTGGTCTCTTCCCAGGTGCCGAGCGCGATCATCGGCTCGATGGTGAAGGTCATGCCGACCTCCATCTTCGTGGTCGAACGCGCGTCGAAGTAGTGGGGGATCTGCAACGAATTGTGGAACGTCTCCGAGATGCCGTGACCGCAGTACGCGCGCACCACGCCG
>JANODF010000856.1:0-7420 GCA_031412555.1 Archangium sp.
GAGGGACCTGCGCAAGCGGTCAGGAGAAGCAGCAGAAGGGGGCGAGCGGACATGGGTACCTGAAAGTCGTTGAGGGTCTGGCTGAAAAGACGCTGCACCCCGCAGGGCCTTACACCTCTGCGAGGGGTTTGTTGGAAGCACAGGTGCAGTCGAGACATCCATGCTCGGCGCAGCTGCCACAACACGCCTTGACCTGTTTCTTCAGGGCCTCACGGGCCCGGTGCACGCGCACGGCGGCGTTGTTGGGCGTGATGCCGCTGAGGCGGGCGAAGTCAGCGAGGCTCTGACCCTCCACCTCGAGCGCGGCGAGGGCTGCGGCGTATTCGGGCTTGAGCGTCGCTGCGAGTCGGCCGATGCACTGGCAGATGGCGTCGCGGGTGTCGGGAGCGGGTTCGTGTTCATCACCCAGTTCCTTCGCCAACCGCTCGAGCGCAGCGCTCGACGCCCCCGCTCGGCGCGCCCGATCGACCAGGGCGTTGCGGAGCACCTGGTAGAACCAGGCGATCGCGGTCTCCCGCTCGACGTTCTCCGCGTTCTGCAGCCCGCGCACGAACGCCTCCTGGAGCACGTCTTCCGCTTGCGATCGATCACCCAGACGGCGCTCGAGAAAGCGCAAGAAGTCGCGGTGACCTTCGACCAGCGTTTGCACGACGGCGTTCTCCACTCCGTTCATGGCGCGCAAGCTAACTCGGCTCGAGGGTGCTGGCCTCCCCTGCCGACCAGCGCGATCGGTCGGCTGAAACTCACGCTGCTCGAGACTCATAGCCAGCCTCACGCAGTGCTTTGACCAGGGTGAGCAGCGAGACGGCCGCGCCGTGTTTCACAATGACCGAGCCTTCGCGTAGCTTCACTTCGACCTGCTCGACGCCCTCGACCTCCCCGAGCGCCGTATTCACGTGGTGCACGCAGCGGGGGCAGGTGATTCCTTGAACGTTCAGTCGGGTCTCCATCGTGTTCTCTCGCGCCTCTGAAGAGGTGAGACCCGCCGAGCTCGAGCTCTCGCCGGTCTTCGCGAGCGCGGCCATGTCGTTGTCGAGCGTGTCGGTGCTCACCAACGCGCTGCGCTTGCGCCGTTTTAGAGCAACCCGCGCTGCTTGATGTCGAGGTACGCGCTCACCCCCGCGCTCGCGAACGCCGCCGGAGTTCCACGCACCACGCGGGCCCCACCTTCACGCAGCCGCGCCACGGTCGCTTCACCATCCCGTTCCACGCGGGCCGCGACCACGCGTTCGTACGCCGCGCTGGCCGTCGCGGGCACCTCGGTCGCAACGCGGTGCACCGCTTCGTCCTGCAGCGAGACGATCATCGGCAGATGACGGGGCACGAGCCGGCGCGTCCTCAGCAACAGCGCCGCCGAGGTCTCCTTGTCGACCAGATCGGTCAGCACGATCACCAACGATCGGCGCGCCCCTCGAGCAAAGGCCTGATCCATCGCAGCGCCGTAGTTGCTCTCTTCGAGCACCGCTTCGACCTGGTAGAGCGCCTGCGCGATCGCCCGCAGCTGCTCGACGCCCTTTCGCGGAGGCAACCACCGCTTCACGTCGCGGCCGAACGCGAGCACGCCGACGAGGTCGCCCTGATCGAGCGCCACCTTGGCCAGCCGCAACGCCGCGTCGACCGCGTGATCCAACTTGCGCCGGCCGTTGCTCTCGCCCGCCATGTGCCGCCCGCAATCGAGCAGCAGGATCACCTGCTGGTTCTTCTCGGGCTGGTGCTGCCGCACGAACGGCTTGCCTCGCCGCGCGGTCGCTTTCCAATCGATGCTGCGTCGATCGTCGCCCGGCCGGTATTCACGCAGTGACTCGAACTCACGGCCTTCAGCGCGCACGCGGATCACCCGGCGGCTGACTTGATTCTCCGCCCGCGCCAACTCGAGCGCGTCGCGAGAGAGCACCGAGAGATCGGGAAAGACCTTCACCGATTGACTCAGCTCGATCGTCTGCCGCCGCGTGCACAACCCCAGCGGTCCATCGAGCTTCACCGTGAGTGGACCGAATTGAAGATCGCCCCGCGTGGACGGCGTCAGCCGCCACTCGATCACGCACGTGCCCGAGAACCGTTGGCGATGGCCTTCGATCGCAGGCCCCGGCGTCACCCAATCACGCAGCTCACCACTCACGGAACGACCGCGAGGGGTGACCTCGAGCTTCACCAGGTTGCTGCGCCCCGAAGAGAGCACCGGCTCGACGATGCGGCGGATCTCCAGGGCCTCAGCGCGAGGCGAGACAAAGTAGTCCACCGCGACCAACAGCAGCAGCGCCACGTCGAAGGCGATCAACAGCGGCGCAATCGACGGAGACAACAACGCGACCGCGGCAGGCACCAGACTCAACGCCGCCAACCACAACGCTCGTGTCGTGGGGATGGGCATCGTCAGCGCGGAACGCTTACCTGCTCCAGCACGCGTGCGATCACCTGGTCGACCGTCACGCCTTCGACTTCCGCTTCGGCCTTCACCATCAACCGGTGATTGAGCACCGATGCGGTCACGGCCTTCACCTCGTCGGGCGTCACGTAGTCCTTCTGCAGCAACGCCGCGCGCGCCTTGGCGGCCGAGAGCAGGGCCTGACCCGAACGCGGAGAGGCGCCCAGCTTGAGGCGCGGTTCTTCGCGCGTCGCGCGCACCAGCTTGAGCACGTACTCCACGATGCTCGGGTCGCACTTCACCTCGGCGGCCTGGCGCTGAAGCGCGATGAGCTCCTCCAGCGTGACGGCCTTGTTCACCTGCGCGGGTTTGCCTGCGCGTGCGTGCGTTCGCGTGAGCATCTCGCGCTCGGCGGTCTCGTCGGGGTAACCCACGCGGACCCGCATCATGAAGCGATCGAGCTGCGCCTCGGGCAGCGGGTAGGTGCCCTCGAGCTCCAGCGGGTTCTGCGTGGCGACCACGAAGAACTGCGGCGAGAGCAGGTGCGAGGTGCCGTCGATGGTGACTTGCCGCTCTTCCATCGCCTCGAGCAGGGCGGCCTGCGTCTTGGGCGGCGTGCGGTTGATCTCGTCGGCGACCAGCACCTCGGTGAACACCGGGCCCTTCACCAGCTGAAAGCTCGCGTCCTGCGGGCGGAACACGCTGGTGCCCACCACGTCGGTCGGCATCAGATCGGGCGTGAACTGAATGCGCGCGAACGAAAGCCCGAGCGCGCTGGCCATGGTGCGCGCGGTGAGGGTCTTCGCGACGCCCGGCACACCTTCGAGCAGCACGTGACCACGGGCGAGGAAGGTGGTGAGCAGATCTTCGAGCACCCGCGACTGGCCGAGCACCACCTCGCCCAGCGCCAGCTCGAGGCGTTTCAAAGCCCCCGGCGTCTGCATCAGCGGCCCACGTCTTTGAGGCCGAAGATGGTGCCCACGATGGAGACGATCGCCGCCAGCACGCCCAGGATGAGCCCGAACGCGGGCTTCGACACCCAGACTTCGAAGTTGCCCACCGAGCTCATGGCCGGCGTCGAGTCCCACGAGAGCTTCATGTAGACGAGGCACCAGAGCGCCGAGACGCCCACGCAGCCCAGCTGCGCGACCCAGGGGAGCAACGGGTTCAAGGTCGGCATCGTCTTGCGCGTGCGGATGATGATGCCCGCCACCGCCATCGAGGCGAGCAGCGTCACCAGGATCCCCGACGAGAAGACGCCCAGCACGTCACCTTCCGCCACGGTCTCCTTCCAGGGGAAGAAGGTGGAGATCAACAGCACCGAGGTGCCCGCCAGGGCCAGCTTGTCGGCGAGGCTGAGCTCCCAGAGGTACTGCTTGGTGGCCCCCATGGCGAGCTCGGGATCCATCGCCTTGGTCGGCACGAACTTCTCGGGCGCTTTGCCCTGGTTCGCTTTCCAGTCTTCTTCGGAGACCTGCGAGCGCCAGTCGTTGGCGGCCCGCTCCTTCTTCTCGGCGGCGATGAGCGCGTCGTCTTCTTCTTCGGTGCGCGGAACATTGGTCGCCCGCTTCTTCACGGCCGGTTTGGCAGCCACCTTCTTCACACCCGGTTTGGTCGCCGGTTTGACGCCCGGCCTGGGCGCAGGGCGGCGCGGGGGAGGGGCGGGCTCGTCGTCGTCTTCCGGCGGCGAGGCGTCGAGCAGCGACGGGTCGAGCACCGTGTCGCAGAACGGACAAACCGCTGCGTCGTCAGCCACGTTCTTCTTGCAGGAAGTGCACTTCATCGGCGAGCGCACTGTAGACGGTCGCAACCGGATTGCACTCGACAAGCTGGCTTGGGGTTCCTACGACGCCGCCATGCGTCACCTTCTCCTTTCGTCGCTGCTCCTGATTTCCGGTTGTGCCACCTGGACCTCGCAGTCGCCCAAGCCCGCGGGCAATGCCGGTCAAACGGGTGGGCGCACCGCCGCTCCGACCCAGCAGCGCAGCGACGTGCAGGCTCTGGCTGATCTGGAAGACCGCCGCTCGTTGGGTGACGGCCGGCTGATGCAGACCGCGATCAGCGAACGCGACCCGATGCTGCGCAAACGCGCGCTGCTCGCCCTGGCCCGGGTGCAGGATCCCAACACCGCGGGCGCGATGGCCGAGGGCCTCTCCGATCCCGATCCCGGCGTGCGGGCCGAAGCGGCGTGGGCCATCGGCATTCTCGGCCTCAACTGGGCGCCGCTGGCCGATGACGTGAAGACCCGCCTGACCAACGCGCTGCTGGAGAAGGAGAACGCAGAGACCGACGGCGCAGTGAAGTTGGCGATGCTCGAGGCGATGGGCCGGGTGGCCACGCCGCCTCTCGTCGAACGGTTGACCGATCGCCTCAGCGGTGCCGGCGACGTGCAGGGCCGCGCCGCGCTTTCGTTGGGTGTGGCCGCTCGCGCGAAGGTGGCGCTGCCCCCGCGCATGTTCACCGCGCTCGCGTTGTTGCTGAAGAAGGAGAACCCGATCGGCACCCGTTTCGGTGGTGCCTACGCGTTGCTGCAGACCAAGAACCCGCTCGCGCGGCCGTACCTGCTCACCTGTGCGAGCGATGACGCCTCCGAGATCCGCGCGTTGTGCGCCAAGGGCCTGGGCGATGTCGGCACCGAGATCGACGCGGTGACCCTCAAGCGTTTGCTCGACGATCCCGACTATCGCGTGGTGGTCGAGGCCACCCGTTCGCTCGCGAAGCTGGCCGGTAAGTGCAAGTCGGCGGCATGCCCTGCGTTGGGTGCGCTGGCAGATCTCTCCTTCCGCGTGGAGCGCCTGGTGCGGGGAGACAGCGCCGGTGGTGGCCAGCCGTTGCTCGCCCTCGCTCAGCAGGGGCTCCCGGCGTCTGGCAAGGCGGTGCTCGTTTCGCTGCGCAATCAGCTGGTGGCCGCGAAGACCGCGCCTGATCAGAAGATCCGCCGCGACGCAGGCAAGCTCGATTGCCGGCTCGCCGCTGCGCAAGACCGCATCACTGGCACGCTCACCGAGGTGATGGGCTGTGGGCACGGCCTGGTCGATGAAGCGCGCCGGCTCCAGCTCGGGCTGCAGGCGCTGCAGGAAGCGGCGCGCGACGCGAAGACGCCGCTCGATGCCGCGAAGGTCACCGCTGAAGTGGGCTCGTACGTGTTCCACACCGATGGCCGGGTGAAGCTGGCGGCGGTCGAGTTGCTGGGTGAGCTCAAGAGCCCGGTTGCTCAGGACAAGGTGCGTTCGCAGTTGCTCGCCACCGATCCCGTGCTGGCCGCCGCGGCTGCGGCCTCCAGCGCCAAGCTGGGTGACAAGACGCAGATCCCCCAGATTCGTCAGCTGGCGCAGAAGGCGCTCACGCAGGTCGACATCGCGCCCACCATCGCCGAGGCGCTCACCGTGCTCGACGCGAAGGAAGCGATTGGCGATCTCGAGGCGTGGCTCAAGTCGCCCAACGCGACCATTCGGCAGTCGGCTGCCGATGCGCTCACCAAGCTCAAGGGCATGCCGGTGACGGCCGACCGGGTGGAAGAGCCGATGAAGGGTGCTCGCGTTCAGCTGGCTCCGCAGAAGGCGCGGCTGGTGGTGACCACCGAGAAGGGTGAGTTCGAGATCGCGCTGTACGTGGACGACGCGCCGCTCACGTCGGCCAACCTGTTCAACCTCGCGCGCAAGGGCTTCTTCCGGAACCTCACCTTCCACCGCGTGGTGCCGGACTTCGTGGCGCAGGGCGGCGACCCGCGGGGGGATGGCAACGGCGGGCCCGGCTACACCATTCGCTGCGAGATCAACCACAAGCCGTACAGCCGCGGCGTGGTGGGCATGGCCCTCTCCGGCAAAGACACCGGCGGCTCGCAGTTCTTCGTGACCGCCGCTCCCCAGCCTCACCTCGACGGGCGCTACACGGCGTTCGGTGAAGTGACCAAGGGCCAGGAAGTGGTCGACGCGCTGCTGGAAGGTGATCTGATCACCGAAGTTC
Source organism: Archangium sp. (assembly GCA_031412555.1). Classification (GTDB taxonomy): domain Bacteria; phylum Myxococcota; class Myxococcia; order Myxococcales; family Myxococcaceae; genus Archangium_A. The sequence goes on from JANODF010000856.1 coordinate 6,332, forward strand.
GCGCGATGCCCTGACGCTCCCCTTCGCTGCCCTTCGCTCCCTCTCCCCGAGGGGGAGAGGGTCGGGGAGAGGGCTTTCGCTCGCTCCCATATGCGATGACTCGGCGCCGCTCAGCGCTGCCTCGACGCAATCGCGTTCTGCTTCGCGGGGCCGCGCACCAGCGGCAGGCGGCTCTTGCGATTCGGCACGAAGGTCACCCCCGCGAACACCGAGAACGAGCGGTTCGCCTAGTACAGCCCGATGTCGGCGCCGAGATCGAAGACCAGCTCATCGATCGGCGCGAAGCAGATGCCGTTGAGCGAGCCGCCGTCGAGGGGAACCGCCTGCGCGTTGCCCCACGTCGAGTAGAGCTCGGTGAACAGCCCCCAGCCCTTGCCCAGATCGAACGCCACTGCGAGCGTCGAGAGCCCCTGGGGAATCGGCGTACCGCCCAGGTCGTACACGTTGAGCATCAGGTTGAAGTCGGCGTGCACGAACGAGATGTCTTTCGAGATGTACCACCACGCCTGCAGATCGAACGTCTGCTGGCTCGCTTCCGCGAAGCTGTGGGTGGGCATCATCAGGTGCACTGAAAGCGCGTTCGACGGCGCCCAGCTGCCCTGCTTGTTGATGAGCCATTTGACGCCCGGCATCACGCCGTCGACCCCTCGCGCAGGCGTGTTCGGGCCCACCAGGAACAGGTTGTTGGTCGCCAATTGAAGCTGCAGGTTGTTGAACAGGGAGTACTTCAGCAGCAGCTGGCCGCTGTGCATCGCCGAGCCGCTGGCCACCTTCGCGCCGTAGCCCGCTTCGACCTCGAAGAAGCCGGCGGGAACGATCTCCGCCATGCAGGCGATGGTGGGACGGCAGGCCTGTACCTCCACCGATTCGGGCTCGGTCACCTCGCCGGTGTCGACCACCTCTTCGTTGGCCAGAGCATTCAGACTGCAGAGAGCAACGAGCGTGGTGAGTCGGAACGAGTTCATGGCGGGGGCGGTTTGCAAACCGCGATCCCCCTCATTTTTCCGAGCGAACGAGCGGATTTCGACCGGGGTCGACCATGCCTCCTCGGGTGACTACGGACCTCGGGCAGGTGCAGCCGCGACTTCG
>JANODF010000857.1:0-21142 GCA_031412555.1 Archangium sp.
GGCTACAACGGGCTGCTGGCTCACCTCAGAACCGCACTCGACCCGCAACAGGACGAACCGAGGTGGTTCTTTGGACAACTGTCGTGACTACTCGCGTCAGTCTCGGTTTGAGTCAGTTGATGTAGACGAACGTCGCGTACGAGGCCGTCACATCCGTGCCCGCGGGCGGTGACACGCCGAAGAAGAGCAGCGTGTTGTTCGCCGGGTCGTAATCGAACCCATTCACGCGCGCCCTCGGCAGCAAGTCGGTCGTCTTCGTCGAGAGCGACCCGGAGATCGGCCGTGCAGTGAGCGTGGCCCGCGAAGACGCCCCGATCGCCCCGAAGAGAATCTCTTCCACCACCTCAGTGATGTTCGGGTTGCAGATGCTGCCCGTGCTGCCCCCGGTGGCCGTCGAGAGATCGATGTACTGCGTACCCGCCACCGCGCTGCCCAGCCCCACGCGCGTACAGCCCGTCGGCCGCGGCCCCACGATGCCGAAGGTGACCGCCTTCTCGGCGATGTAGTCGGCGGCGTAGTCGGCCACCGGCTTGAGCCCGGTGTTCTCTTCATCGGTGACGAACACCACCACCAGGCCCGCGTCGTCGCGAATGCGCAGCCCGGGCGGCAACACCATCGGCCGCGCGCGGCGAATGGCGCGCAGGGCGAACTCGATGCCCATCTCGAGGCCGTTGCCGTTGATGCCCACCCGCACGTCGCTCTTGAACTGGGTCAGATCGTTGGTGAACCCCGTGCCGCGCAGCACGTCGCTGTCGGTGGTGATCACCCCGATGCGGAAGTCGATGCCCGACGCTTCGAAGGCGGCGAACAAGGCACCGGCCGAGTTGGCCAGCGCGGCCTGCTCTTCCAGCATCGAGGCCGAGTTATCGACCACGAAGAGGAAGTCGGTCTTGAGTGGCGGCGCGGCAATGCGCTCGCAGCCGTAGTTCAAGATCGGCCCCGAGTCGGACAGGTGAGAGCCGTTGGTGAAGTCGGACAACGCCGGCTGGTTCTTCTGGAAATCGGCCAGCGTGCTCACCGCGCCCGCGACGAACACGTCGGTCAGGGTGATGCGGAACATCAGGTAGACGATGAGCTGATCCTCCGTGGCGCTGCCTGCCACCACCGGGAGCGCCCCCACGTCAGCCGCCGGCCGCCCCGACAGCGCCGTGGCCAGGCGGTTGCGCACCGAGAAGGGATTGGTCGACGTGGCGAAGGTGAGCGTCGAACCACTCGAGTAGTTCCGGTGCGAACGATCATCCACGTACACGCGGTCGAACCGCTCGACACGATCTCTCACCAGCGGCGTGCCCCCCAGTGAAGCGAGCGCCGAGATCTCCCGGCCCGCCAGCAGCTCCAACGCGCCCGGCTGCATCGGGTCGATGCCCACCGGAATCGGTCTTCGCAAGACGAAGCCCGCGAAGTTCGACGCCGCGTCATCGAGCACCACCAGCTGCGCCGTGTCGCGCGCAGTCACTGCGTATTTGCGGCTGTGGGCGAAGGCGACCTCGTTGCCCGGGATCTTCGCCAGCAGGTGCTCCACCGGCAACACGCCCGGGCAGGGCCACTCGAGGGGCTCGAACCCGGCATCGAACCCTGCGTCGACCTCACCACCGTCGACTTCTTCCATCTGCCCGGCATCGGGCAGCGGAGGCGTCTCCAGTGCGCTGGTACAGCCGCTGAGCAGCCCCGCGGCCACCAACACGGCCTTGAGACTGCTGCGACGACGCGCCCTGCGGCTGAGCACCATCAACGCGACGAACGAGAGCGGCGCGAAGTCGGCAGGGCTCGAACAACCACACCCCGTGGTCACCCGCGGACGTTCAGGCGTACCGCCGTCACCCGCGATCGAACCCGCATCCGTGCCAGTGCCGGCATCGTCGTCACCACCATCGGTTTCGCCCCCGTCGATGCCGCCGTCATCCGCGGCGCAGACGCGCAGGCCGGTGAGCGGATCCAGGTCGACGTCACCGTCGCAGTCGTTGTCCTTCACGTCGCAGATCTCAGGGGCACCGCGCGAGATGGCCGGGTCTGCGTCGTTGCAGTCGCCATCGCAGTTGGTCTGCCCGTCTTGATCGGCGTCGAAGCAGACCGCGCACAGGGAGAACTGGCCCGGCGCGCTGTCGACGTAGGCGTCGCAGTCGTTGTCCACCCGATCACAGACCTCGGTGGCGCGGGGGTTGACCGCGGGGTCGGCGTCGTTGCAATCGCCGCAGAAGGCCGAGAAGCCGTCGTTGTCGCGATCGTCGGCGCCTTCGTCGATCTGCCCGTCGCAGTCGTCGTCCTTGTTGTTGGCCGCCAGCTCGGAGGCGTTGGGGTTCACCGTGGCGTCGGTGTCATTGCAGTCACCCAGGCAGGTGGCCACGAAGTCACCGTCGACGTCGAAGCCTTCGTCAGCGCGGCCGTTGCAGTCGTTGTCCTGGCCGTCGCAGATCTCGGTGGCCACCGCGACCGTGCTGGTGCCGGGGTGCGCCGCGGCGTTGTAGTCGTTGCAGTCGCCCTGGCAGGTGGTGACGCCGTCGCCCTCGGCGTCGGTGTCTTCGTCGATGCGGCCATCGCAGTTTTCGTCGACCCCGTTGCCGCAGATCTCCCGGCGGAAGGGGCTGCGCGTGGCGTCGGCGTCGTCGCAGTCACCCGCGCAGACGGTGGCGAAGTCGGCGTCGCCGTCGAACCCTTCGTCCTTCAGGTTGTCGCAGTCGTTGTCGAAGCCGTCGCACACCTCGACCGCGCCGGGGCTGATGGCGGCGATGTGATCGTCGCAGTCGCCCTGCCCCGTCGAGAAGCCGTCACCGTCTTCATCAGTGTCTTCGTCGACCGCGCCGTCGCAGTCGTCGTCGATGGTGTTGCCCACCCGCTCGGTGCGCTGAGGCCCGATGGCCGCGTTGGAGTCGTCGCAGTCGCCTGCGCAGTTGGTCACCCCGTCGGCATCGAAGTCGTGGCACGGAGCGCCCACGCAGACGTTGCCTTCGTCGATGGTGGTGTCGCAGTCGTTGTCGGCGCAGTCGCACCGTTCGGCCAGGCCCGGCCGGTTGAACCGGTCGGCGTCGTCGCAGTCGCCCTGGCAGGTGGTCACGCCGTCGCGATCGAGATCGAAGCCGTCGTCGACCACGCCGTCGCAGTCGTCGTCGCGCGTGTCGCACAGCAACTCGCCATCATCGACGCCTGCATCGGGGTTCCACGAAGGCGCACCGCCGTCGGGCAGCGGAGAGGGCCGCACTTCGCCCAGGCAGGCGCCCATGCCCACGCCGTTGACGCACTGCTGGCTGCCGTCGCGGCAGATGCCCTTGCCGCGCGTCTCGGGAGGACCGCCGTAGCAGCTGGTGGACACCCCATCGATGGTGCCATCGCAGTCGTTGTCCTTGCCGTCGCAGATCTCCGGCAGGCCCGGGCGCACCGCGGGATCGGTGTCCACGCAGTCACCGGCGCACGAACGCACGCCGTCCATGTCGAGGTCGAAGTTGCCGTCGTCGATCGTACCGTCGCAGTCGTCGTCGACTCCGTTGCAGGTCAGCTCGCCCATCGAAGGATCGTTGGTGGGGAGCACCGTGCCCGCGCACAGGCCCCACGCACCGAGCACGCCGCAGGCCTGGGTGCCAGCCATGCACGCGCCCTTGGGCTGGCACATGGAGCCGGGGCAGCTGCCCGAGAAGGTATCGGGCGTCACGTTGGGGCCCGCGAAGCAGCGGCGCGCAGGCACGTCGTCGAGCAGGCCGTTGCAGTTCTGATCGATGGTGTCGCACGTCTCCATCGCGCCGGGCTTGATGGCCGGATCGGTGTCGTTGCAGTCACAGTTCATCGCGTTGTTGCACGCCGCGCAGGACACGAAGCCGTCACCATCGACGTCGAAGCCGTCGTCGACCGTGCCGTTGCAGTCGTCGTCGCGGCCGTTGCAGGTCTCCATCGAGGGCACCACCTGGCCCATGCAGGCGCCGAAGCTGCTGGTGCCCGGCACGGTGGCGTTGCACACCTGCACGCCGGCCACGCACACGCCGCGGCCCTGAGTGCCCGCAGGCCCGGAGTAGCAGTTCATCGTCATCTTGCCGCCCGGCCCGCTGCCTTCGTCGATCTGCCCGTTGCAGTTGTTGTCGATCGCGTCGCAGGTCTCCGCGGCGGTCGGCCTGATCATGTTGTTGCCGTCGTTGCAGTCACACGAAGGGCTGTTCGGCGCGCCGCAGGTCAAACACGCGCGCACGCCGTCGCCGTCGGCGTCGGTGATGAGCCCGTTGTCGTTGCTGCCGTTGCAGTCGTTGTCGAGGCCGTCGCAGATCTCGGTGGCGGGCAACGTCTGGCCCGCACACGAGCCGAAGGTGCCGCTGGTGCAGGTGGCCGCACCCACGCGGCACTGCCCCCGCGGCGTGCAGGAGGGACCGGGGCAGGTGCCCGCGAACGTTCCGGCGGGGCCGGTGAAGCAGCGCTGCGCTGTCACGCCGTCATCGATGGCGCCGTCGCAGTCGTCGTCGAGGTTGTTGCAGGTCTCGGTGCCGGGGTTCACGTTGCGCACGCAGGTCAGACCGCCCGCGTTGCACTGCTCGGTGCCCGGAGCGCACACGCCCAGCTGGCCTGTGGTGCACGCGCCGCCCGACAAGCCGTCGTCGGTGGTGCCGTCGCAGTCGTCGTCGAGGTTGTTGCAGCTCTCCGCGCCCGGGAAGGTCTGGCCCGGGGTGGCCGCGTCGCAGTTGGGGAAGTTACCGGCGATGCAGATCTGCGTGACGCCCTGACACACGCCGCGCGGATCGCAGTTGGTGCCCGGGCAGGTGCCGGTGGAGGTGCCTGCGGGGCCCGCGTAGCAGACCCGGTTGACGCCTTCGTCGACCTGGCTGTCGCAGTCGTCGTCGACGTTGTTGCAGAGCTCAGGGCGGCCCGGCCGCACCGTGTTGGTGGTGTCGTTGCAGTCGCAGTTGGGCGCAGCGCTCGCGCCGCAGCTGCCGCACAACCGCGAGCCGTCACCGTCAGCATCGACGATCAACCCGTCGTCGGCGGTGCCATCGCAGTCGTCGTCGAGGGAGTTGCAGGTCTCCGCGGAGGAGGCCGTGGTCTGCACGCAGTTCAAGTTGCCGCCCTGGCATTGCCGCACGCCCGCCGAGCAGACGCCCTGCAGGCCGGTGGTGCAGGCCACGTTGCCGCCGGGGTTGCCGTCGTCGATCGTGCCGTCGCAATCGTCGTCGATGCCGTTGCAGGTCTCCGCGATGGCGGTGCGGGCCACGCACTGCGCTGCGCCTGCGTTGCACTGAAAAGTGCCCTGGGAGCAGCGGCCCACGCCGCCGGCCGCGCACGCGCCGCCCACGTTGAAGCCGTCGTCGATCTGCCCATCACAGTCGTCGTCTGCCCCGTTGCAGGTCTCGGCGATGGCCATCTGGTTCTGCACGCAGCTGAGCCCGCCGGCCACACACTGATTGGTGCCCGGCCCACAACGGCCCAACAACCCCGTGCTGCAGCCGGTGCCGCCGCCCGGGTTGCCTTCGTCGGTGGTGCCGTTGCAGTTGTCGTCCATGCCGTTGCAGGTCTCAGGGCGGCTGCCTGGCGCGACGGAGGAGACGCAGGCGACCGTGCCGTTGCCCTGGCACTGGTTGGTGCCGGGGGCACAAACGCCCTGGTTGCCGCTGGCGCAAGCTTGCCCGACGCCGAAGCCTTGATCGACGCCGCCCGTGCAGTCGTTGTCGATGCCGTCGCAAATCTCGGTGGTGGGGCCCACGTTCCGCACGCAGGTGAGCATGCCGCCGCCGCAGGTGCGGGTACCCGCGGAGCAGACGCCTTGTTGTCCGGTGGTGCACGCCGCGCCGCCGCCGGGGTTGCCGTCATCGGGCGTGCCGTCGCAGTCGTTGTCGAGGCCGTCGCAGGTCTCCGCAGAAGGCGCCACGTTGCGCACGCAGACCACCGCGCCCGCGGTGCATTGGTTGACGCCCGGCGAACACACCCCGTTCTGCCCGGTCGAGCAGACGCCGCCACCACCCGGGTTGCCTTCGTCGGAAGCGCCGGAGCAGTTGTTGTCCTGCGCGTCGCAGACTTCGGCCGCCGCGCCATTGGGGCACCCGGGACCTCGAATCGAGCCTGCGGAAGGGTTCACGGTGGGGCTGTCGGCGCAGTCACCTTGCGCCACGGTGCAACCGTCGATGTCGCAGTCGTTCTCGGGGTTGTTGGGAACCGCCGGAAGACAGATGGCGAGCGCAGAGGTGGAGAGGATCGAGGTGAGCAGAACGAATGCGCGAACCATCAGAGGAAAGCTCCGAGCTCGAGGGCGAGGAAGGTGCGGCTGTCGACAGCCGTGAGGGAGGGATTGGCCGCCTGCAGCCGGGAGTACCGGACACCGACGCGGCCAAAGAGAATGGAGACCGGCTTGACCTCGATCCACGCTTCGGCCGAGAGGCTGAAGCCCGGTGACTCGGCGAGCGGGCCCGGCAACAAGATGCGCGGGCCGCCGATGAGCTCGAGGGTGACCAGGTCGCGGAACAGCGGTTGACGCACGCGCAGCTGGGCATCGATGCCGCGCCACGTGGTGCTCACCAGAGGCAGGCTGCAGTCGAAGCGGGTCTGCTCCTGCGACCAGCCACCCGCAAGGCCGATGGTGGGCAGGTAGCCCTCACCCAGGCGATAGCGCGCGCCCACCCGCAGCTGGAGATCGTCATCCGTCATGGTGCAGCTCGAGCCTTCCAGGCCGCCTGCCACGCCTTGCGCTCGCACGAAGGCGCGCCGGTAGTGCACCTCGAGCGAGACCTGGCTCCAGGCCTTGCCGGAGGTGGCTTCGAAGAACTCCAGCGGCATCAGCTGCGCGTTGATGCCCAGGCCGACCACCACGCCGTTCTCCAGATCGGCCAGCGCGTTCGCCGTCTCACCGGAGAGCGCCAGCCCCCGCAAGGTGGCGCCCGGGCCGACGGCCACGAGCGCACGGACCCGGTTGCGATCGAGGGGCCGCGCCGTGGAGACCTTCCCTGCGTTGAGTTGCTCGAGCTCGGCATCTTGAATGTCTTCTTCCGGGGGAGGCAGCGGGGCCTCGACCACGGCCGGTTTGAGCGCGGCTTCGGCGGCCACCCGCGCCTTCTCCAGCTCGAGAATGCGGGGCACCAGCACGCCGGCCATCGAATCGGCCTGCGCGTCATTGAGGGTGGAGACCCCGGTGATGGTCAGCCCCTCGACCACCGCTTTCCCGGCGGGATCCGACACGGTCGCCGTGAGCACCAGGTTGTTCAGCGTGAAGGTCACCACCCAGTTGACCCCGGTCACCCTGGCGAGCCGCGCGAGCACCGCGGGTTTGTCGACGGCCGAAGCGAGCACGCTCTCTTTGTTGAGCACGCCTTGCGCGACGTCGGCGGAGAGCACCTTGCCGCCGAGCTTCTTGTCGATGGCCTTCACCAGCTTGCCGTGCGCGGGCAGCACCAAACGTTCGACCGTTCGCCGCGTATCGACGCCGACGAAGGCGCCCTTCTTGCCCACCACGGAAGAACTGACCGGCGGCAACACGAGCACGCCCCGCAACGAACTCGACGGCGACAGATCGAGCTCGAGCGGCGCGGAACCGGCACCCCATGCGGTGACTGCCGAAAAAACGACGACCCAGAACGACAGACTTCGACGCATTGAGGCGGCAAGCTAGCCCGCCCCCGGGTGCGCAGCGCCGTAGTTGATGCGCGCACACCCCTCGGAAATGGATTCCAGTGGCCTTGTAGAGGGGTGAGTCGAAATCGAACCGATCACTGGTCTAGGGTCGCTGGGTGCTCCGTTCCGCGATTGCGATCAGTGTGATGTTGGCCGTCAGTTCCTGCGGCTCCCCTGCCCCCGAGAAGTGCGACGCGGTGAGTTGCAGCACCGGGTGTTGTGACGCGATGGGCGAGTGCCGCCCGGGCTTCGAGTCGACCGCCTGCGGCTCGGCGGGGGGCGTGTGCATGCCCTGTGGTGCGGGCCAGTTCTGCTCTCTGGGCATCTGCCTCGGTGCGTCTTCGGGCGGCGGCTCGGGAGGTGGCGCGAGTGGCGGCGGCGCAGGTGGGGGCGCGACCGGCGGCGGTTCAGGTGGCGGCAGCGTGACCGGCGGCGGTTCAGGTGGCGGCGGCGTGACGGGCGGCGGTTCAGGGGGAGGAACGGTGACCGGCGGTGGCACGGGTGGTGGTGTGACCGGCGGCGGTGCAGGTGGTGGAGCGACCGGGGGAGGAACCGGCGGCGGGACGAACGACGGCGGCGTGCCCTCGTGCAGCAACATCACCGGCGATCGCACCACGCAGGTGTGCCTGCGGTGGACCTGTGATCGCGCCGACATGAACGAAGGCACCTGGAGCGGCAGCGTCGCCACGTGCAACGCGGGCGATCTCACGGCGGCGGCGCGCGCCAACTCGCTCAAGCTGATCAACACCTACCGCTTCATCGCCGACCTGCCCGCGGTCACCACCTCAGCGACCCGCGACAGCGCCGCGCAGCAGTGCGCCTTGATGATGGATGCCGCCAACGCGCTGAGCCACACGCCCGACGCAGGAGCGCCCTGCTACACGGCGGCCGGCGCCAACGCCGCGGGGACCAGCAACATCTCCAGCGGGGCTGCGGTGCGATCGATCGATCTCTACATGTCTGATTTCGGCAACGCGACGACGATGGGCCACCGCCGCTGGTTCCTCTCGAACCAGCTGGGTCCCGTGGGCATCGGCGGCACGCCGGGCGGCAGCTGCCACACCGTCATCGGTGGCAGCGGCACGGCCACGAAACGTTTCGTGGGCTGGCCTCCCGCGGGCCCGGTGCCGCTCCAGGCGATCGCCATTCCCACGGTGGGCGCGACCAACTCCATCGACCGCACGGGGTGGACGCTGCAGACGTACTCGACGGCCGACAGCCTCACCAACGCCACCGTCACGGTGACCGACAACGGCGTGAACATGCCCGTCACCGTCACGCCGCTGGGCGCCAACTACGGCAGCCGCTCGGCCGTGCGCTGGGTGCCCATGGGCTGGGTGAGCACCGCCGGCCACAGCTACGTGGTGACCGTGACCTCTCCGACCATGACCACACCCATCACGTACACCGTGGATGTCGTGAGCTGTCCTTGAGTGGCGAGGCCCTCACCCCGACCCTCTCCCAGAGGGAGAGGGAGCGTCATTTCGCGAGGCTGACCATGCCCGTGGTCATGACCTCGAGGTAGGTGATCAACAACACGCCCACCGCCAGGATGATCAAGAACGGCAAGGTACGCGCGTAGAGATAGGGCAGCGGCTTCTGGAACCGCGTCGACGCGAGGAACAGGTTGAGCCCCATCGGAGGGAAGAGGAACCCGAGCTCCAGGTTTGCCAGGAAGATGACCCCGAGGTGCACCGGGTCGATGCCGTACGCCGCACCAATCGGCGCGACGAGCGGGGCAAGCACCACGATGGCCGCGTAGATCTCCAGCACGCTGCCGAAGATCAGCAGGCCGATGTTGAGCGCGAGCAGGAACACCCAGGGGCTCTTCACGTGGGTGGTGGTCCACTCCAGCAGCGCGGTCGGAATCTCCGCGTCGACCAGCCACGACGACAACCCCATCGCGACGCCGAGCAGAATCACCACCGCGCCGACCAGCGTGCTCGCCGTCACCAGCACGCGCGGCAGATCTTTCACCGGGCGGATGGTGCGGAAGATGATGATCTCCACCACCAGCGCGTACGCGCAGCCCAGCGCGCTCGCCTCGACGATGGTGCCGAAGCCGCTCGCCACCGTGGCAATCACCAGAATGGGAAGCCCGAGATCCCACTTCGCTTCCCACAGACCCTTGCCTGCTTCTTTCGGCTTGAACTGCTGGCGCGCGATCTTGTGACGCACGCCCATGAACACGCCGTAGGCCGCGACCATCGCCATCATCAACACGCCGGGCACCAGGCCGCCCAGGTACAGATGGGCCACCGGCACCGAAGCCACCACGGAATACAAAATCACCGGCAACGACGGAGGAAACAGCAGGCCCAACGAGCCTGAAGCGGTGACCAGGCCGTGGCTGAAACCCTCCGGGTACCCTTCTTCTTTGAGCATCGGCACCAGCAAGCCGCCGAGCGCCAGAATGGTCACGCCCGAGCCGCCGGTGAACGTGGTGAACACCGCGCACACCACCGTGGCCATGATCGCCACGCCGCCGGGCATCCACCCGAAGAAGCCCTTGTATGCGCGCACCAGGCGCTTCGCCGCGCCGCCTTCAGCCAGCACGTAGCCGGCGATGGTCAGCAGCGGAATCGCGGGCAACGTGGCCGACGACACCAGGCGGAACGTCTCGGCCGGTACCGCGGCGATCGGCGTCGCGTCACGCCAGAACAGCACCATCGCGGCCGCGCCCATGATCACGAACACCGGAGCGCCGCTCAGAAACGAGATGCCCACGAACACCAGCAGCACCGCGACCACCACCGACGAAGGCGCCATGGCTCCGAGCGCGAACGCCAGCCCGATCGCCACCAGCGCCACGCCGCGATCGATCCACGACTGCGGCTCCTTGCCGACGCGCCAGGCAAACCGCAGCGCCATCACGCCGAACGCGAAGGGCATGATCGCCTCGCTCCACGAGACGGGGAAACTGCCGACCACCGTGCGGCCGCTGCCTGCGTCCGCCTCCACCACTTTCCACGAGGCGTACGCGAGCAGCGCGCAGACCGCCGCCGAGGTGACGCGGGTGAGCAACGAAGCCACGCGGCGCGGCCAACCTTTGGGGATCGCCTCGACCGTGGAGAGCGCGAGGTGTTTGCCGCTGCCCGCCGCCAACAACGCGCCCAGAAAACCAATCCACAACGTGAGGTGCTGCACGATCACCGACGCGCTGGGGATCTCGGTGTCGGCCACCTTGCGCGCGACCGCCTGCACCACGGGGAGCGCCACCATCACCAGCGCCAGCAGGCCCACGAACAGGCCGATGCCGTTGGTCAAGGTGCGCTCGATGGGTGAGAGCTCCTTGAGTGCGTCTTCGAACTCGACCTCTGATGTCGTCTCGGTGGCCATCGGTGAACGTGGCCTAGCACGGGGTCGTCGGAGTGACCGGCCGATAAGAACGTTGACCCCCGCCCCCCCCGGTCCTTAAGGAGAGTGCGTCTCGGAAGGGGGACGCCTTGATCCGTTTTGCTCTCACCGCAGCGCTGGCCCTGCTCTCGTCGGGCTGCATCCGCTCGTTTGCCACCGGCGTGGTGGCCGACGCGCTGTCAGGCCCGGGTACCCTGGGTACCGATGACGATCCCGAGCTGGTGCGTGACGCGGCGCCCTTCGGGCTCAAGACCATGGAGAGCGTGCTCGCCTCGCAGCCTGAGCACGTGGGCCTGCTCACTTCGCTCGCGTCGGGCTTCACCCAGTACGGGTACGCCTTCGTTCAGCAAGACGCCGACCAGTTCGAATTCGAAGGCAAGAACGCCCAGGCCGCGGCGTCGCGATTGCGAGCGAAGAAGCTGCTCCTTCGGGCGCGTGACTACGGGCTGACCGGGCTCGAACTTTCCAGCCCCGGCATCACCGAAAAACTCAAGTCCATGCGCGGCCTGACCGAAGCGGTGGCCCCCTTGAAGAAAGAAGACGTGCCCCTCGTTTACTGGACCGCGGCCGCCTGGTCGCTCGCGATCTCGAACGGGAAGGAAGACATGGGGTTGGTGGCAGAGCTGCCGGCTCCGGAGGCCTTGATGAAGCGTGCACTCGAACTCGACGAGACCTGGGAAGAAGGCGCCCTGCTCGAGTTTTTCGTGTCGTTCGAGGCCGCGCGCCCCGGTGGCACTGAAGCAGGCGCGAAGTCGTTCCTCGATCGCTCCTTGAAGCTCAGCGGAGGCCGCCACCTCGGCGTGCAGGTGTCGTGGGCCGAAGGCGTGCTGGTGCAGGCCCAGAAGCGGGAAGAGTTCGAGGCTGTCTTGAAGGCGGTGATCGCCGCCGATGTGAATGCATCGAAGAAGGATCGCCTCGCCAATACGATCGCGCAGCGGCGCGCGAAGCTGCTGCTCAAGTACGCGGACGACTTGTTCAACTAAAGGGGTACCAACGTGATCAAACGAATGGTGATGATGGTGGCGGTGTTGCTGGCGAACGTCGCGCTGGCGCAAGACGTGACGATCAAGCTGGGCACGCTCGCTCCGCAAGGTTCGACCTGGCACTCGCTCTTGAAGGAGATGGCCGAGAAGTGGGCGGAGGCTTCCGGCGGCAAGGTAAAGCTCAAGATCTACGCGGGCGGCACGCAGGGCAGCGAAGGCGACATGGTTCGCAAGATGGGCGTGGGCCAGCTGCAGGCCGCGTCGATCACCAACATCGGTCTGCACGACATCGTGGCGGAGCCGATGGTGTTCTCCACCCCCGGCCTGTTCGACGAGCGCGACTTCCGCGAGGTGTTCCCCAAGCTCGAGACCCAGCTCAACGGCATCGTCGAGGCCAAGGGCTACGTGGTGCTGTCGTGGGCGCAGGTCGGCACGGTGAGCATCTTCTGCACCAAGCCGTACGCGACGCCCGAGGCCGCGGCCGATGCGAAGTTCTTCGCGTGGGATGGTGACACCGCGTCGGTGGAGGCCTTCAAGCTGGTCGGCTTCCGCCCGGTGGTGCTGTCGTCGACGGACATCGTGCCTTCGCTGCAGACCGGCATGATCAACTGCGTCTCGCAGGTGCCTGCGTACGTGTTGACCGCGCGCCTGTTCGACAAGGCCAACCAGATGGTCGACTACCCCTGGTCGTACCTGGTGGGCGCGACCATCGTGAAGAAGGACGCCTGGGAGAAGATTCCCGCCGACACGCGCGCCAAGCTGGTGGCGATCACCAAGGAGATCAACGCGCGCATCGATGCCGAGGTGAAGCGGCTCAATGACGACGCCGTGGCGGCGATGAAGAAGCAGGGCCTCACGGTGGTGAAGGTCGAGTCGGGCCCGTGGGAGAAGGCGGCGAAGCGCGCCTGGCCTGCCGTTCGCGGCAAGGTGGTGCCTGAGGCGTTCTTCGATCAGGTCGTGAAGCTGCGTGACGAGGCTCGTAAGAGCCGGAAGTAAGCTGAGATCCCCTCTCCCTTCGGGAGAGGGTCAGGGTGAGGGCCTCACTTCACAAGCCGCAATGAACCAGGTCGGTCGGTGAAAAGTCCGCAACATCGAGCAACGCTGCAACGCGTTGCTCGGTCGCGAGGCCCTCACCCCGACCCAGGCAGCGTGTCGACGGGCGCGGCGAGCCGATTCGAAGCCCGCTCCCGATACGCCGCTGCATCCTTCACTGCCTGCGCCAGCAGCTTCTGGCCGTCGGCCCGCAGCATCGAGACGAAGGGCACCGCCGCCGAACGTGCCGTGGGCGCACGCTTCGCGAGATCGCGCTCCAGCATGCGCATCACCGCGGCGTCCCATTCAGCGGGCACCTCGGGGCGAATCGACGACGGCAGGGGGATCGGCATCTCCAGCACCTCGTACTTTTCGGTCTCCCCGCCTTCGAGCGAGAACAGCGGCCGCCCGGTGAGCGCCTCCCACAAAGTGATGCCCACGGAAAAGAGATCAGTCCGCCCATCGAGCGGCTTGTCGGTCAGCTGCTCCGGCGCGAGGTAACCGGGTTTGCCCTTGATGTAGCCTGCCTGCGTCATGCGCACGCCCACCGCCGCGCTGGCGATGCCGAAGTCGGTCAGTTTCACCTCGCCCAAAGTGGAGACCAGGATGTTGGGCGGGTTCACGTCGCGATGCACCAGCTTGAGCGGCGTGCCGTCGGCAGCGTTGCGAACGTGCACGTACTCCAGCGCCGCGAGCAGCTCGACCGCGAGGAAGGAAACGGCAGCCAGGGGCAGCCCCAGCTTGTGCGCGTCGATCACCCGCTTGAGCGACGAGCCGTCGACGTGCTCCATCGCCAGGAACCACGTGTCGCCGAAACGCCCGAAGTCCATCACCTGCACGACGTTCGGGTGATTGAGACGGCTGCAGAGCGCGGCCTCGCGGCGGAACAGCTCGATGAACTCGAGGTCGTCGGCGTAGTTGGGGAGAATCTTCTTCACCGCCACCGTCTTTTCGAAACCACCTTCCGGGCTGTAGCTGGCGCGAAACACCTCGGCCATGCCGCCCGCACCGATGCGCTCGTGCAGCAGGTACTTGCCCAGCACGTCGCGCGCGCGCACCGCCGCCAGCGCTTCTTCGGCCCGCCGGTTGAAGTGACCCACGAAGGCCGCGGTGACCAGGCCCGAGCAGAACAGCAGAAACGCGCGCGTCACGATCATCGGCGCCTGCAACGTCACCCAGATGTCGGGCGGCAGCTTCGGCAACGCCACGAAGAAATAGACCGCGAGGTATTCGGCAGCCGCCAACCCGCCCGCAGCCACGGCCAGGGCCCTCGAGCCGCGCAGCGCGGAGAGCGCCACCAACGTTCCCCAGATCGCCAGCGGCGGCGCGGTGAGCGCGTACTCCGGCCCCCGCGCGCGGGCATCGACCAGGAAGATCAACGCCGGCGCCGACACCTCGATGGCCACGTTGAGCCAGCCCACCGCGGGGTTGAACCAACCGCGTCGGAGCAGCAGGTATTGAGTGCCGTACCAGACCGCCAACATGCCCAGCAGCGCAGCCAGCGAATACGAGAGCCGCGAGCCGATCAGCGGCTGCAACGCGAGCGCGGCCATGCCCGACATCGCGGTGGCGAACACCATGAAGCGGGCGACCGACGATTCCCGGGCGGGAGCGTCTTTGACCAGGTGCTCTCGAAGCGCTCGCACGCCGGCATTCGGGGGTGCTGCGACGGCCATGCTTCGACGGTAGCCGATGCACGCTCCCATCTCGACTTCAGCGAGCCGGACCGCTTAGGGTCCGCCCCGTTCCAAAGGGGCAGCACCAGGGAGTCGGAGCGACATGAAGCAACTGACCATCGGCACCATCCTCGCGGCCGCGGTGTTTTCTGCGTGCACGCCTCCTGTCCCCAAGTGCATCACCTTCGGTGATTGTCAGATCAATCAGGTCTGCGTGATGGGCGAATGCCGCGGTGGTCTTGCGGGCGGCACCGGCGGCGCGTCGGGTACGGGTGGGGGCATCGGCGGTACGGGTGGCGGCGTCGGCACCGGCGGCGGCAACACCGGCACGGGTGGCAACACCGGCACCGGCGGCGGCGGCAACACTGGCACGGGTGGCAACACGGGCACCGGCGGTGGCGGCGGTTTGATCGAGCCCGACGCAGGGCCGAACCCCGACTACGACGGCGGCTGCGGGCCTCCGATGCCCGGCAACCCCACCATTCGCCGGCTGTGCGCCCCTGCCACCAGCAGCGAGTGTGACAACAACACCGACTCGGCCCTCACCAGCGGCGCGGTGCCTGCTTCGCGGCTCAACGGCCAGCAGGGTAACGGCTTCGACGACGACTGCGACGGCGAGGTCGACGAAGGCTGCTTCTGCCCGGCGAACGGCGTGACCAAAGACTGCTACCTGGTGCCTGCCACGCAGGTCAGCGACGTGAGCGGCCTGCCGGTCGGCTGGTGCACCAACAACGCGAAGGGCAGCCTCGACTGTGCCGGCGGAGAGCTCGCCACCTGGTCGGGCGTGTGCCGCGGCGCGCAGCCCCCGGCGTTGACCGACTCGTGCGCCACCGGCGACTACAACTGCGACGGCCTCTCGGGGAACAACGCGGCCGAAGGCTGCATGTGCACCAACAATGTGCAGTGCCCCAGCAACATCATCACCCTGGCGCCCTACCCGACTCCGACAGCGATCCCCATCGTCGACGGCTCGTCGTGGATCACCGACGCCGCGGCGCGCGGCCGCACCACCAACTGGACCTGGACGGTGCTCGGCGGCGACTGCGACAACGTGCTGCCCAACCCCACCTTCGCCATCTACAGCTCGACCAACTCGACCACCGCAGGCACGCGCAGGGGCACCCGTACCGGCGTGCGGCTCGACGCCACGCAGACCCCCGCACGCTACGTCACCCAGGCCGGCAGCCCGCTCATCGCCATGCGCGCGCCCGGGTACGGCAACGGCGTGGCCGGCGGCCAGGTGTTCCCCGCGTTCGGGTTGTCGGGCGACTACATCGTGCAGGGCGAGTTCACCCTCGACGGCGAGACCTTCAGCTGCACCCAGAAGGTCCAGGTGCGTGCGCCGGGCATTCGCGCCGAGCTCTGTTGGGACACCGTGGGTGGCCTGGGCAGCGGCGGCAACGACATCGATCTCCACTTCGCGCGCCTGCAGGGCACCACCTGCACCACCCACGGCTGGAACACGACCTGTATGAATACCAACGGCTCGGTGGAGGACTGCTACTGGGCCGGCCCCTCGCGCTGCGCGAATGGCGCGACCGACCCCGGTTGGGGCTACGCCGACTCGGCGATGAACGCGTGCCGCGGCTGGTCGAGCAAACGCACCTCCTCGTGCACCAACCCCCGCCTCGACCTCGACAACGTCCGCTGCAACCGCGGCCTGACCGACCCCACCGACCCCTCGTTCTGCGGCCCGGAGAACATCAACCTCGACAACCCGGTCAACGACGACACCTTCGTGGTGGGGGTGAACCACTTCGGCAACACCTCAGGCACCAGCAACGCCAAGCCCCACGTGAACCTGTATTGCAACGGCGAGCGCGTGGTGTCGGTCGGCTACAACCCGGCGACGGGGCAGACCGCCTTTCCGCTGCTCAACACCCCGGGGCAGGACGCCACCGGCGACTTCTGGACGGTGGCCACCATCAAGGCGAACGTGGTGGGCGGCAACCTGACCTCGTGCACCGTCACCACCGTGCCCTCGCGCACGGCGAACCCCACGCGTGATGGCCCGGGCACGCCTGGCAACGACATCTGCGTCGACAACATGTACGCGACGAAGAACTTCGTCGACAACGGCACCGGCCAGGGGCTCACCCAGGGCGCGAAGCCGGTCACGGCGATCCAGTGGTGCAAACACTGAGCACCCTGTCGCTGCGCGGAATCGTCAAACGGTTCGGCGCAGCGACCATTCTCGAAGGGCTCTCGGTGGAGATCCCCCTGACGGGGATCACCTTCATCGTGGGCGCCTCGGGCAGCGGAAAGTCGGTGTTGTGCCGGCTCGCGGTGGGGTTGCTCAAGCCCGATGCGGGCGAGGTGTACCTCTTCGATCAACGGGTCGACACCCTGCCCGAGCGCAAGCTGCAGGAGCTGCGGGCCCGCGCGCCGTACCTGGTGCAGGGGCCGGCGTTGCTCGACTGGCTGACCTTGTTCGACAATGTCGCATTGGCCGACCCGGGCTCACGGGCAGACGGCCGGGCCGAAGAGGCGATGACCCGCCTGGGCCTGCTGCAATTCGCACAGCGAAAACCGCCCGAGGTGGGGCCGGGCATTCGCAAGCGGGCGGCCATCGCGCGGGCCCTGGTGCTCGAGCCCGAGGTGCTCCTGCTCGACGAACCCACCACGGGCCTCGACAAAGAAGCCGCCGGCCAGGTGAACGACGCGCTGGCCCTCGTGCGTGAACAGGGTTTAGGAGTCGCGTTGGTGTCACACGACTACGACGCGCTCGGAAAGCTCGCGGACCGGGTCGTTCAGGTGAAGGATCGCCAGGTCGGGTACTGCGGCCCTGCGAAGGACTTCCCGAGAGAGAGATGAAATGGACGAGAGTCGGCTCGAACTCAAAGTAGGCGCGCTGGTGTTGGCGGCGGTGGTGGGCGCCTTCACGCTGCTGGTGCTGATGGGAGAGCTCTCCTTCGGCGGCGCGAGGAAGATCACCGTCGACTTCTCGCACACGGGCAACGTGGTGAAGAACGCGCCGGTGAAGCTGGGCGGCGTGGTGGTGGGCAAGGTGGAAGAGGTCGAGCTGCTCGCCTCCCGCCGGGACGATCACGGTGATCCCCTGCCGGTGAAGATGACCCTGGGCATCTCCAAAGAAGCCGCCGAGTCGTTGCGCCAGGACACGATGGTCACCGTCTCCAGCGTGGGCCCGCTGGGCGAGTCGTACCTCGAGGTCTCTTCGGGCTCGGCCAAAGAGCCGCACGACCCGAAGGTGTCGATTCGCGGCATCGACTCGCCCCGCATCGACCTGGTCTCGAACCGCCTGGCGAAGTTTCTCGAGGCGGCGTCGGGTGTGCTGGAGAACGATCCCGAGGCGCTCACCAAGCTGGTGCGCGGGGTGGGCGGGCTCACCACCACCATCGACGGCGTGGTCACCGAGAACCGCGAGGAGTTCAGGACCCTGGCCCAGGAGCTCTCGGTGGCGGCGGCCGATCTGCGGGTGCTCGCGGCCACCGCGCGCCGGCAGATGGAGCCGGGTGGCAAAGCCAACGCGCTCATCGACGACGCGGCGGCCACCGCGAAGGTCGCCCGGGCCGATCTCCCGGAACTCTCCAGGCAGGCCTCCCTCGCGCTCGGCGGCCTGGCCCGCGTCTCGGCCCCCCTGACCGAAGAAGACGGCCGGCGTCTCAAGTCGATGATCGCGAAGTACGAGGCGGCCGGGGACAAGGTCGACGCGCTCGCCTCTCGCGCCGATCGCGTGCTGGCGAAGCTGGAGGCCGGCGAAGGCAGCCTCGGCGCGGCGCTGAAAGACAAGGCCGTGTACGACGAGTTGAAGAGTCTGCTCACGGATGTCCGGAAGAACCCGTGGAAGCTGCTCTGGAAGGACTGAAGCAACCGCGTACACCGCTCATCCCGAGCAGGGACCGGCTTCGCCGGCGTTTTCCTCCGAAGGAACAGCCCACACCGGTCTCCCCGAGCGCAGAGATGCCACCTCCGCTTCGTGCGGCAAGTCACCCCTCGGTGATGGAGGGAGATCCGATCCGGTGCAGCGCGCGATCCACTCTGGTGCACTCCCGCGCGCACTTCGCCTCGCATCAACCGCTTAGCGGCTGGCATTCCCCCTGCTGAGTGACTCCCCGACTGCGACGTTCCCGTCGCAGCAACCGAGGAGTTTCCGATGGACGTCCGATTCTGGGGTGTACGTGGCAGCGTGGCGTCGTCGGGTTCAAACGTCGCGAAGATCGGAGGCAACACCTCGTGCCTGGAGTTGGAGAGCCAGGGCCACCGCTTGATCTTCGACGCGGGCACCGGCCTGCGCAGCCTGGGCGACTCGTTGATGAAGTCGCCCCCGGTGAAGGCGACGATGCTCTTCTCGCACCTGCACTGGGATCACGTGCAGGGCTTCCCCTTCTTTACGCCCGCCTTCCTGCCCAGCACCGAGCTGACGATGTACGGCCCGGGGAGCGACGGTGAGCAGCAGCTGCAGTCGGTGCTGCGCAAGCAGATGGAGCCGCCGAACTTCCCCGTTCCGCTGGCGGCCATGCGCGCGAAGATGGAGTTCCGATCCGCCCTGCCCGGCCGCGTGATCGAGACCGGCCCCTTTCGCATCACGCCCATCGATCTGCCGCACCCGCAGGGCTGCATCGGGTACCTGGTCGAGGCCGACGGCTGCCGCTTCGCCTACTGCACCGACGTCGAGATGACGCTCGAGACGCTGCGCAAAGACGTGGGCGATGTGCTCGCGGGCGTCGACGCGCTGGTGCTCGACGCGCAGTACACCCGCGACGAATACGAAGGCCGGGTGGGGCCGCCCAAGAAGGGCTGGGGGCACTCCACCAACGTCGACGCGGCGCGCATCGCGAAGGCGGTCGGCGCGGGCCGGCTGTTCCTCTTCCACCACGACCCCGGTCACGTCGACAGCCAGGTGGAGGACATGGCCGAAGAGGCCCGCCACTCCTTCGCCGCCAGCGAGCCCGCCCGCGAGAACAAGCGCATCACCCTGGGGTGACGGTGCACGCTTTGCCTTGCACGACCGCTCCCTTGGGGTTGGACTCCCTGCTCCTCGAGATGGCGAAGACCAACCGCGAAGATCCGTCTGCTGTCGTGCTCTCCGTCGGCGGGCTCGTGGGTCAGGAGGTCAACCTCGACGAGTTCCTCCACCAGCTCGTCGATCGCATCGCCCACTCGATGCAGGCCGATCGCGGCACGCTCTACCTGGTCGATTTTTCGCGCCAGGAGATCTTCAGCCGCGCAGCCCACCTGCCGGAGCTCAAGCAGATCAGGCTCAAGCTCGGCCAGGGCGTGGCAGGTCACGTGGCGCAACAGGGCACGGTGGTGAACATCCCCGCGGCCAAAGACGAACAGCGCTTCAACCCCGACATCGACAAGATGACCGGGTACCGCACGTCGTCCCTGCTCGCGGTGCCGCTGGTCGATGCGGGCGGCACCATCTTCGGCGTGCTCCAGGTGCTCAACCGGCTGGGCGGCGGCATCTTCGGGCCCGACGACGAGAAGAAGCTCAAAGACATCTCGGCGCAGGTGAGCCAGGCGCTCCAGGCGACCTCGCTCTACACCGAGCTGCTGCGCGCCAAGGAGCGGCCGGAACAACCCGTCGGGTACTTCTTCAACAAGGTCATCGGCGAGTCGGCGCCCATGCGGGCCATCTACAAGACCATTCAGAAGGCGGCGCAGACCGACGCGACAGTTCTGCTTCGGGGTGAGTCGGGTACCGGCAAGGAGCTCTTCGCGCGCGCGGTGCACGTGAACAGCCGGCGGCGCGGCAAGCCGTTCGTGAAGGTCGACTGCGCGGCGTTGCCCGGTTCGCTCATCGAGAACGAGCTGTTCGGCCATGAGAAGGGCGCGTTCACCGGGGCCGAAGCGCGGCAGCCCGGCAAGTTCGAGGTCGCTACCGGTGGCACGGTGTTCATCGATGAGCTCGGTGAGCTGCCCATGCCCGTGCAGGGCAAGTTGCTGCGCGTGTTGCAGGATCGGGAGTTCGAGCGCGTGGGCGGTACCCAGACGGTGCAGGTCGACGTGCGCATCGTCGCGGCGACGCATCGGGATCTGGCGCTGATGGTGCGCGAGGGGCGATTTCGCGAAGACCTGTATTACCGGATCAAGGTGGTCGAGCTCGGTCTGCCGCCGCTGCGAGCGCGGGGCCCGGAAGACATCGAGCGGCTCGCGCGTCACTTCATCGCACAGGCGACGAAGCGCCATCACCTCAGCAAAGAACCACACCTCTCAGTCGAGGCGCTGGAGCGGCTCAAGGCGTGGCACTGGCCGGGCAACGTGCGCGAGTTGGAGAACTGCGTCGAGAGCGCGGTGGTGTTGTGTGAAGGCGAGGTGCTGGCGGAACACCTGCCGCTGCCGGATGCGGGGAAGATGTTGCCTCCGCCGCCTGCGTCACTGGGGAAAGAGGCTCCCGTGGCGACGCTGGCTGATGTGGAACGGCGTCACGTGCTGGCGGTGCTCGATCGCGCGAAGGGCAACCGCACGTTGGCCGCGAGGTGGCTCGACATCGGGCGCAACACGCTCGCGCGGAAGCTCAAAGAGTTCGGAGTCGCTGATGAATGACCTGTCTCCCTCTCC